>NZ_CP130058.1:950139-1266852 GCF_030644365.1 Schaalia sp. HMT-172 | reverse complement strand
ACACCAGCGCCCGGTGCCCGCCCGGCACAATCTCGTCGAGGCGGTCGGCAACGTACTCGACCTTGGCCGATCCCACGTGCGCATACGACTCATCCACCAGCGCGGGGTCGAGCGCGAGCTGACGCAGACGGGTGATCGACGCCAGCACGCTCATGCGATTCGCCTCCGGATCGGCCAGCAGATCCAGGATCCGCGCGCGCTCGCGGGCCAGGTACTGGTCGTAGATGTGGCGGTGCTCCTTGCCGAGCTCCACGCGCACGACGTCGACGATCTTGTCGGGCAGATCCGTGGCGACCTCCTCCTTCGTGCGGCGCAGGATGAAGGGGGCGACGTAGGAGGTGAGGCGGGCGGCCATGCCCACGTCGCCCCCCTCGATGGGGCGGCGCACCTTCTGCGTGAAGGTGTCCCACCCGGGCAGAAGCCCCGGGCAGGTCAGGGACAGGAGCGACCACAGGTCGCCCAGCGAGTTTTCGATCGGCGTGCCGCTCACCGCCAGGCGCCAGGGCGCATCCATGTCACGCAACGCCCGATACGTGGCTGTGCGGGGGTTCTTGACGGCCTGCGCTTCGTCGATGACGACGCCGGCCAGAGCAACCCCGCTCCACTGGTCGGCCTCGAGGCGCGCCAGCGTGTAAGAGGTGACCACGATGTCGCAGTCCTGCACCTGCGACGTGATCGTCGTTCCCCTGCGCGCCGCTGTTTCGACAATGCAGCGAACGCGCAGGAAGGGCGTGAACTTCGCGGCCTGCTCGGCCCACACGCCCACGACCGAGGTGGGGGCGACGACGAGGACCGGCCCGACGCTGGCGCCCGAGGCGCGCAGGGCAGCGACGGCGGAGAGGATCTGCACGGTCTTGCCCAGGCCCATGTCGTCCGCCAGAATGGCGCCGATCCCGGCGCCCAGGCGAGACGTCAGCCAGGCGTGCCCGTGACGCTGATAGGGGCGCAGCACCTGCGCCAGGGCCGGCACGGGCGCCAGTCCGCCGCCCGATTCCTGCCCCCTCAGCGCGGCGAGTCGCTCACGCCACTGCGTCGATGCGACGACCGAGTCGGCCTCCTTCTCGAAGAGCTCGTACACGCCCGCCGACATAGCCGACAGGCGCAGACCCTCACCCTCCCAGCCCGTCAGCGCACGTGCCTCCTCCAAGAGGGCCTGCAGCGCGCGGATGCGTGGCCCGTCCAGGCGCACCCAGACGCCCTCCACCTCCACGTAGTCGTCCCCGCGTCCGATGGCCTCGAGGGCCTCGCGCACGCTCAGGCTGTGGGCGCCGACCCGCAGGCGCACGAACAGGTCGAACCAGTCGGACTGTGCGTCCTCGACGCGCAGATCAACGGCCATGCCGTCGTCGGAGACCTCGATGGCGCGCACGTCGTCGGCCACGTCCCACACGAGGCCTTCCACGGCTTCGCGATCGACGACGGTCGCCAGGAACTGCGGAATCCGCCACGGGGCGATCCGCCCGGTGGTCGGAAGCATCGTCCATAGGTCGCCTTCCACGCCGCGTCCCCACCGGTTGATGCGCTCCACGAGGCTCGCTACGGCCTGATCCCCAACGCCTTGCGCAAGCGGCGTGCGTGAGCGCAACCCACCCTCGTCGTATTCTGCCCACCAGCGCACCACGACGGTCTGCCCATCCCGGCGCACCGTGCCCACGACCGACACCGGTGGTGTCGCCTCCGGGTCGAAACTGCCGTCGACGGAGCTCATTGCGAAACGTCTGCGCAGCGCGGGCAGCCACGAGGCGCGAAAATCAGCGACGTCCGAGGTCGGTACCCTCAGCGCGCGCCCGAGGGGAAAACCGTCCAGCGCGGCGAGCCCCTCGATGCGCGCGGCCGCCGTGCCTCCATCGAGGAGCAGCAGACCGGCGTCGCGATCGATCCTCGGGCGGGACAGCACGTGGTCGCCGTTGCGTGCCACGACTCGCACGTCCAGCCCCTCGTCGCCGCAGGTCACGTCGATATCGGCGTCCCACGTCGCGTGCGAGAGCACGAAGGGCTCGCGCGCGTCCGCGGATGCGAAGAGCTCGACTCCCGCGCGCACGAGGCGAGTCAGCCACGCGTAGGCGTGCTCTCCCAGCGAGCTGAGGGTCACCTCCGTGCGCGAATGCCACGAGCGCGATTCGCGGGAGAGTCGATACCCTTCGCGAAGCAAGGACACGTGGGTCGGATCGAGCCCATCCGTCACCGATGCCCACTGCGTGGCCGTCAGGTCAAGCCACGAGGCCCGCTTCGGCGTCCACGAGGAGGCTCCTCGCCGCAGCGGCGTGAGCGAGGCCTCCACGGCCGGATCATGCGCGTCGATGACGAGGGCCAGGGGATCTCCGCCGCGCGAGCGTTCGCCCCCCAGCACCTGACCCAGGACGCGGCTCCACTCGGGTACGTGGGACTGGCGCTCGATGGCCTGCGCGCGGCCCGTGATGAGCGCGGCCACCGCGTGTGGGCAATCTGATCTCAGCGGGCAGGCGCAGGCGAGCGTGGGGCGCAGCGCCCCGTGCGAGATGCGCACCCGATAGGTCAGGCCCGCGTCCTTCACGCGCGCCTCCAGCTGGCCATCCTCCGTGGCCCACGACACGTCGCGCACAGCGCCCGCGCGTTCCAGGCGCAGGCCGTTGGCCCAGGTGGCGGGGCCGACGAGGGCCATGATGTCGTCGTCGGACATCGACGCGAGGGTCTCGCTCAGAGGCAGGGCTACCATCCTTTCAGTCTACGGCACGCTCTCAGGTGCGGCGCCGTCACTCGTCAAGCCCCTCTACCATCCACTCACCCCCACTCCACACGAGCAGGACCACTCGCCCGTCCTCGAGCGTGGCGCGCATGTAGGCGCGGGCCCGCTCACCCTCCCACCAGCGCCCGGCTACGGGCCAGGGGCCGGCGACGCTGCGTATCCTCGCGGGCCCCACGAGGCCCGCGAGGGCGTCGCACCTATCCGATTCGCGATGAGCGGAGCGTCCAGCGCACAGATACGCGGGGGGCGCCGTCAGCGCGCCGCGCTGGTCGACGCAGATGTCACTGCCCGCTCCGATCGACGCTGTGAGACGCACCGGCACCGGCTCCTCGAACAGGGTTGCCGGTGGCTCCGACACGGCCCCCTCCCAGGCGCCAGAACGGGAACGTAACGCCTCCCCCGCCCCCCACGGCGCCATGACGACGCGGCTGCGCGGGTCGTACCCGCCCTGCACGCGCGGCATCAGGAGAGCGTCCGGCCCAGCCAGGCCCTGGATGCGCACGGCGCTGCGCGACACGTCTGCGTCCCTGTGTCCGCGCCCCCACAGGGCTGAAGCGGAATCGCCGGGATGCGGGTCGCAGGCCGTTAGACGGATTGATCGGACCTCACCGGAGGGCCCCTGCGTTGCGCTCATCCACCCCGTCAGGGTCCAGCGCACGCGCAACGCAATGTCGGCGCTCACCGACAGGTCGCATCCGCTCCACGTGCGGGTGCGCGAGGAGCCGCCACCGTCTGTCACGTCGATGCGCAGCGTGTGCGAGACGAGGCCCGCTCGGAAGAGGCGTCCGGAGAGTTCGTCAGCCGCACGTGTCACGGGGATCGTCATCGTCTCGATGCGCTCTCCTCCGCTGTCGATATCGCGCTCGACTGACAGGTCCGAGTGAGCGCGCACCCCGAGCGGCACGACGACATCCCCGCCCGATGCCAGCGTCCAGAGGCGCTGGCCGACGTCCCCGAAACGTTCGCATACGGGGCCCCGGCCAAGACCGCGCAGGTCCGAGCACGTCGTGATGCCCAGCCCCGCCAGGAGCTGGATAGTGGCCCGCATGCGTTCGTCCATCGACGTCGGCACGCATCCCAGAGCGCTGGATAGGCCGAGTGGGCCGAGAAACGAGAGCGTGTCGTCGGAGGGGATGATGCGCCCCGCCCTGGCAGCCTCCGTGGAAGCAAGAGGACCGTCGGCAATTCCAACGAAGCACTCGACACCCACGGCCGCCTCGATCGCCTCGACCAGCAGGGAGGCGGCCTGCTCTTCTCCGCCCACCCAGCGCGCGGGCCCCCGAGCGCGGCAGCGCGCCAGCCCCGGGCGCAGGCACTCGACACCCGCCGCGACCGTGTCGAAGGCGTCGACGACCGCGCCAAAGGCGCGCGCCTCCCGGTCGGGGTCACGCGGCAGACACACGAGCTCCGGGCACAGGTAGGTCGCCTGGCGCACGCTCATCCCAGAGCGCACACCGCAGCGCCTGGCTGCGGCGCTGGCGATCTCGATACGTTCCGCGTGGGTCACGGCGCCGCACCCACCGGGAGGCAGGTCGACCACCAGGCAATTCACGGGCCAGTCGGGCACCCACACCACCATGTAGCGCACCTAGACCACCGCCCGTCTTTCTCCCGCGACGTTCGTCGCGCGCGAGAGCCCCGGCCACGCGCGCAGCGTCACGAGGGTGCGCCCCAGCGAGCGGGCTCGGGCCGCCAGCGTGCGGCACTCGGAGCGGGTCAGCTCCGCGACATCCAGGCAGACGACGTCGCAGGCGTCGAGAAGTAGCGCGCACAGCTGCCCCACGTTCGTCCCTTCCCCGGGGCTCAGGACGAGCACGCGCTCCAGGTCCATCCCCTGGCGCTCGGCCCATTCCCACCCGATATGGCGTACCCCGCACAGCCCGATCCACCCCTCTGGCGGGCAGGCGTCGATGAGGATGCGTATCAGCCGTCCCCTGTCCTGTGGGCCCAGGAGGACCGGGGCGAGTGCGCCGGATATACGAGGTGCCTCGACGGCGACCCGGCCGCGCAGACCGACAGAATTTTCGGCGCGGCTCAGAGCCTCACGGGCTCGCAGCAGGCGCATGCGCGCATCGGACACGTCTCCCCCTTTCCACAACCGTAGAACACCTGTTCGATAGGGGAAGTGTAGAACCCCGCTCACACATCTGCGTCCCGGGCGCACGTTCCCCATCTCATACGCGACAATGGGGACACAAGAAAAGGAGTACTCATGAACATCGATACTCGCCCCCCGGCACCCGCCCCCTTCGAGGGCATCGATCTGCCCAGCTTCACCCTGACCTCGTCCACCCTCACCGACGGCGCACCCATGCCAGAGTCGGCGACCGCGCGCGCAGGCTCCCTCTCCCCCGACCTCACATGGGAGGGCTTCCCCGAGCAGACGGCCAGCTTCATGCTGACCTGCTTCGACCCGGACGCCCCCATCCCCTCGGGCTGGTGGCACTGGACGATCCTGGACATCCCCGCCTCGATGACCCACCTAGACCCGGGCGCGGGCACATCCGATCTCACCCTCGACGGCCCCGCGTTCCACCTGCGCGGCGATGCGGGCGAGGCCTCCTACTTCGGAGCCGCCCCGCCGGCCGGCGACCGCCCCCACCGCTACATCTTCACGGTGCACGCGCTCGACGTAGACACCCTGGGGCTCGACGACGACGCGACCCCCGCCATGGCCTCGTTCGCCGCGCTCGAGCACACGATCGCGCGTGCCACCCTGACCGTCACCCACCAGGCCTGAGGACATGCTGCACATCATCTTCTGGGAGCCCGAAATCCCTGGCAACACGGGCGCCGCGATCCGACTGTCGGCCTGCACCGGATCCATGCTGCACCTGGTCAAACCCCTGGGCTTCGACATGGACGACGCGAAGCTGCGCCGAGCGGGCCTCGACTACCACGACCTCGCGCACGTCATGGTGCACGAGAGCCTGGACGACGCCCTCGCCCAGGTTCCCGGACGAGTGTGGGCGCTGACGGGGCACGCGACCTCCATGTATTCGGACGTCGCCTACCAGGACGGCGACGCTCTGCTGTTCGGGCGCGAGTCCGTCGGCCTGTCCGAGGAGGCCATGAATCATCCGCGCGTGCGCGAGCGCGTCCGCATCCACATGCGCGAGGGGGTGCGTTCGCTCAACCTCGCCAACTCGGCGTCAATCGTCCTGTACGAGGCGTGGCGTCAGCTGGGATTCCCGGGCGGGGTCTAGACTCCAACCGGTCGAGGCCCGGATCGGATCGCTCCGCCGGGCCTCGCCTCGTCTCTTGATATCGGGCCAATACCCGCGTCAGCTCGCCTTCCATGGCGGGCCCGAGCGCTCGACCTGCTCGGCGAGCGAGACGATCCGGCGAGGATTCGAGCGCCACATCCATACGATGCCGATGAGCGAGACGACCAGGGGAAGGTAGTAGAAGTCGGCGCCCATCGCGGTCCAGGCCGAGCGCGCGGAGTTGAGTTCGTCCAACCCGAGGGAGGCAACCCACAGGACGAGGGGGATCCCAATCGACAGGGAGATAGACACCCAGCCGACCATGCGCATGCGCTTGCCGTTGTGCGTCAAGGCAGTCGCGGCGACGAGGTAGTCGATGCCCGCCAGGAGGGCGACGAGCTGCGGCCCCCAAGGTTTGCCCTGCCCGTGAAAAAGATCGATGATAGCCGTCGCAAAAATCCAGACACCGAGAACCCAAAACAGCGCGATAATGATGCGCCCGAGCCCCAGGGAGGGTGGGCGCTTGTCGCGAGCGCCGCCATTGTCATGAGTCGCGTCTTGTGTGTGCACGCTTCGATCCTACCGACAGGCCTGTCTCGATGCACCGCGTTCCGCCAGGCGACCCGCCGCACGGGATCGTGTGTCCCGATACACCAACTCGGCACACCGACCTGTGGGACAGCGATGGGCAAACGTGGGACAATGGGCCTATATGGACCGTGAGGCCCGTCATGAAATCAACCATACTGAGCGTTCAGTTCATCAACGAGGAGTTGTCTACCTTGAGCGAATCGATCTACGACATCGTCATTCTGGGTGCGGGTTCCGGCGGTTACGCGACCGCCCTGCGCGCGGCGCAGCTGGGCATGAAGGTCGCCCTCATCGACGGCGATAAGGTCGGTGGCACCTGCCTGCACCGCGGCTGCATCCCCACGAAGGCGTACCTGCACGCGGCCGAGACTGCCGAGGCCGTGCGAGAGTCCGCGAAGTTCGGTGTCAACTCCACCTTCAACGGCATCGATATGGCTCAGGTCGGCAAGTACCGCGACTCGGTCATCTCCGGCCTGTACAAGGGCCTGCAGGGGCTGCTCAAGTCCCGCAACGTCGAGCTCATCTCTGGCTGGGGCCGCCTCGCCGACGCCAACACCGTTGAGGTGGGCGGCCAGCGCATCACCGGCCGCAACATCGTGCTCGCGACCGGCTCCTACTCGCGTTCGATCCCCGGCCTCGAGATCGGCGGACGCATCATCTCCTCCGACCAGGCCCTCCAGATGGACTGGGTTCCTTCCTCCGCCGTGATCCTCGGCGGCGGCGTCATCGGCCTCGAGTTCGCCTCCGTGTGGCGCAGCTTCGGCGCCGAGGTCACGATCATCGAGGCGCTGCCCCACCTGGCCAACAACGAGGACGAGGCCATCTCCAAGCAGCTTGAGCGCGCCTACCGCAAGCGCGGCATCAAGTTCCACACGAACACCCGTTTCGCGTCGGCTTCGCAGTCTGAGCAGGGCGTGCACGTGAGCACCGAGGACGGCAAGTCTTTCGACGCTGACGTGCTCCTGGTGGCTGTTGGCCGAGGCCCCGTCACCGAGGGCTTGGGCTACGAGCAGGTCGGCATCACGCTGGATCGCGGCTTCGTCATCACGAACGAGCGCCTGCACACCGGCGTTGGCAACATCTACGCGGTCGGCGATATCGTTCCTGGCCTGCAGCTCGCTCACCGCGGCTTCATGCAGGGCATCTTCGTGGCAGAGGAGATCGCGGGCCTGAACCCGACCATGCAGGCCGACATCGACATCCCGCGCGTGACCTTCTGCGAGCCCGAGATCGCTTCGGTCGGCATGACGGAGAAGCAGGCTCGCGAGAAGTATGGCGATCGGGTGCGCACGGTTGAGTACAACCTCGCGGGCAATGGAAAGTCGTCTATCCTGGCAACGTCGGGTCTCATCAAGCTGGTCTCGGTGGAGGGCGGACCGATCGTGGGCTTCCACGGTATCGGCGCGCGCATCGGAGAGCAGATTGGTGAGGGCGAGCTCATGGTGAACTGGGAGGCGTACCCCTCGGACGTCGCATCCCTCATTCACGCCCACCCGAGCCAGAACGAGTCTCTCGGCGAGGCAGCTATGGCGCTGGCCGGCAAGCCCCTCCACGTCCACAACTGATACAGCTTTTATTAGGAGAACACACATGGCAACGTCAGTGACCATGCCCGCGCTGGGCGAGTCCGTCACCGAGGGCACCGTTACGACGTGGCTCAAGCAGGTCGGCGATACCGTCGAGCTCGACGAGCCCATCGTTGAGGTGTCCACCGACAAGGTCGACTCCGAGGTCCCCTCCCCCGTCGCGGGCGTCCTCCTCGAGATCCTGGTTCCCGAGGACGAGACCGTCGAGGTCGGCACCGAGATCGCGCGCATCGGCGACGCGTCCGAGGCCTCGGCCCCCGCCGCCGCTCCGGCTGCCGCTGCGCCGGCTGCCGCCGCGCCGGTCACCCCCGCGGCCCCCGTTTCCGCCGCACCCGCTTCGGGCACCGAGGTCCGCATGCCCGCGCTGGGCGAGTCCGTCACCGAGGGCACCGTCACCACGTGGCTGAAGGCCGTGGGCGACGCCGTCGAGGCCGACGAGCCGCTGCTCGAGGTGTCCACCGACAAGGTGGACTCCGAGGTCCCCTCTCCCGTTGCGGGCTTCCTCGCCGAGATTCGCGTGCCCGAGGATGAGACCGTTGAGGTCGGCACGGTCGTCGCGGTCATCTCCGCGTCCGCCCCGTCTGCCGCCCCGGCGGTTGCTCAGGCTGCTCCGGTCGCCCCCGCGGCTCCCGCTGCGCCCGCGATTCCGGTCGCCCCCGCGGCTCCGGTCGCCCCCGCGGCTCCCGCTGCGCCCGCGGCTCCCGCTGCGCCCGCGGCTCCCGCTGCGCCCGTCGATCCGTTCCCGAACGCCTCCACGCTTGCGGCGGCCGCTTCGAACGCACCCGTCGTCGCAACCCCCGCGGCCGCGACCGGCAGCGCCTACGTGACCCCGATCGTGCGCAAGCTTGCCCGCGATCTCGGCGTTGACCTGGCCAGCGTGTCGGGTACCGGCGTCGGTGGTCGCGTGCGTCGCGAGGATGTCGAGGCTGCGGCTGCCGCCGCGCGCGCCGCAGCGGCGACTCCCGCCTCGGCCTCGGCCACACCCGCCGCCGCGAAGGCCGAGGCCGTTCGCGAGCCGTCGCCCCTGCGTGGCACGACCGAAAAGATGACCCGCCTGCGCCAGACGATCGCGCGCCGCATGGTCGAGTCGCTCCAGACCGCGGCTCAGCTGACCACGGTCATCGAGGTCGACGTCACCAAGGTTGCCGCGCTTCGCGCCCGCTCGAAAGACACCTTCCTGGCCACGCACGGCACGAAGCTGACCTTCCTGCCCTTCTTCGTGAAGGCAGCGACGGAGGCTCTCGCCTACCACCCGAAGCTCAACGCGACCATCAACGACAAGGAGGTCACGTACTTCGACTACGAGCACGTGGGCATCGCCGTTGATACGCCGCGTGGCCTGCTCGTCCCGGTCATGAAGAATGCGGGCGAGAAGGACATCCCCGGCATCGCCGCGTCCATCAACGACCTGGCGGCACGCACCCGCGACTCGAAGATCGGCCCCGACGAGCTGTCCGGCTCGACCTTCACGGTCACGAACACCGGTTCGGGTGGCGCGCTCTTCGACACGCCCGTTCTCAACATGCCCGAGACCGCGATCATGGGCGTCGGCACGATCGTTAAGCGCCCCGTCGTGATGAAGGGGGCCGACGGCGCCGATGTCATCGCGATCCGCTCCATGGTCTACCTGTCGCTGTCCTACGATCACCGCCTGATTGACGGCGGGGATGCGTCGCGCTTCCTCATGGACGTGAAGAAGCGCTTGGAGGAGGGTGCGTTCGAGGCCGACCTGGCTCTCTGATTCTCTTCCACGCTCGTGATGGGGTGGGCCCGCGGGCCCACCCCATCACTGCATTGTCACGCTACTCCTTGTGCCCCGACTCGGCTTGCTCCGACTCCGGGGATGGTGTCGCAGTGGCCGCGACGACCTTGCCGGACACCGGATCAACCCTCAGGGTGAGAGTGGCGGAGTTCGGCGCCCCGTGTTGGTCGCAGGTCTCTTCCACGCAGGTGCGCGACTCTAAGACGCTCAGGGTCGCGCTCACGTCGATAGCTCCGGGTTCGCAGGCGACAACGGAGACGTCGTCGACACGGGATACGAGTGCTTCGACGCGCACCCCTCCCGATCGCATTGACTCGATCCGTTCGGTGTCCTGATCGAGCAGTTCTCCGCCGAGGACGGCATCGAGTCCCGAGGCATCTCCCGCGATAACCGCCTGATCGCGTACCTCGATCGCGTGATTGATCAGGTCGGTCACCGCCGTCACATCGCACGGGTCCGCCGGGGGCTGGGACTGAATGCCCTGCCCATCGCTCGGCCTCGCCGTCGAAGTCAGGGTGCGCCATCCCGCGTAACCGCCGACACCGAGAGCGAGGATGAGCACCGCGATTGCGCCAACGAGCGCCGCCCTGGTGCGGATCCGGCCTCTCGTTTCGGTGGGACCCATGTCTCCTGCGTGCGTTCGCCTCCTCGTCCGCCGCGCGTGTCCCTCGTCTTCGATAGCCGTGTCTTCGCGCAGGGCAGCCGCCCGAAGATCCGCGATGACCTGTTCGGGATCAACGGGCTCGCGCGCGATGACGTGTTCCTCGGGGTCGGCAAGCACTGGGGTTGCCCCCGATGCCACGGCGGCGGCGACATCGTCGTAGCCGAGCTGCGCCAAGACCTCGTCCATCTCGAGGAGCGAGGCGATGCGGCGCAGGCACTGACGATCCCCCTCCATGCCGACGCTGTCCACGCTCCATCCGGGCGTCCCCTCCCCTTCCCCGATCTCGTCGATGAGATCGATGATCACCGCCCTGCCCTGCGGCGTCACCATGATGTTTGCGGGCGTGAGGTCGCCGTGGACGATACCCGCCGCGTGAAGGGCACCCAGGCCAGCGGCAATTCCCTCGACAATCTGCCGTCGGGTTGCCTTGGGGCGAAGGTCCGCCGATCCGATCTCGACGTCCAGCGGGCGACCGTGGACGTAGTCATAGACGATGGCCCACCGACCGTCGTCGGATTGGACGACGTCACGCAGCGCGACGACGTGATGCGACGACACACGCGCCCACGCCTTCCATCGCGGGAGGCAGCGCCGACCATCGTCTGCTGAGCGCAGGGCGATGAGTGCCTCTCCGGCGTTCGTTCGCGTCCTCCATAGCGGGCCACGGGCGCCGATGTGGAACACCTGACCAATGTCATATCCCCCGATATCCATACGGTCATTGTCTAAACTCACTCAATGTGATGCAACTCATCTCACATAGTGCCCGGCCGGATGCGTGGGCTTTGTCGGGGTGTTAGCACGTAGAATAATGGTCCTATGAGTGAAAAGAATCCCCCTGCGAAGAGGCGCTTCTACCAGAACGTGCTCGACGCGTATCGACTGACCGCACGCACGTATCCGGCGCTGCCGTGGATCCTCCTGGGAGCGGCCGCTCTCGTCATCGCCGTGTTTATGCTGCTGGCGTTCCTGACGAACACATCCTGGATCGGCTGGCTCGTCATCGGCATCATGGGTTCCATCACCGCAGCCCTCGCGATCCTGAGCTTCCTGGCCCGCCGCGCGCTCTATGCGCAGGTCGAAGAAACCGCCGGGGCCGTGAAGGTCGCGCTCTCCCAGATTCAGCGTGGCTGGATCATTCCCGAACAGCCGGTCGCCTTCACGCGTGAGCAGGATCTGGTCTGGCGCATCGTCGGACGCCCGGGCGTCGTCCTCATCTCCGAGGGACCCGCGTCCCGCGTGCGCCCACTCCTGCAGTCCGAGGCCAAGCGCGTCACCAAGGTGATGCGAAACGTTCCCGTCCACCAGATTCAGGTGGGTCGAGAGGATGGTCAGACAGCTCTGAAGGACCTGCAGCGCGCCCTGCGTGGCCTGAAGAACGTTCTGACTGCGGAGGAGGTTCCGCAGGTGTCGGCGCGCATCAACGCGCTGCGTTCGAATGAGCCTCCCATCCCCAAGGGCATTGATCCCCTGCGCGCCCGCGCGTCGCGGCGTGCGCTGCGCGGAAACTAAGACGCGCAGTCAAGTGGGCGAGCACAGTGTGCTCGCCCACTTTCGTATCCGGGATGTGAGACTCCCTAGACATGCATAGTATGCGTCTGCTTGCATATTCAGTATCGACGATCCGCAACAATACAGATACTGAGGAACATAACCATGCACTCGACAAAGATTCTCGCAGCCCTGACGGCGACCACGGCGGCGGTTGCACTGACCGCATGCGCGGACCCGACGACAAACTCCAGCATGACCGAGCAGAGTAACTCCTCCACCGCCGCATCGACGACGCACTACGACGTCTCGGCCATCCCCACGGTCGACGAGATCGCGGCCCTCGTCCCCGACGAGATTAAGAAGCGGGGCACACTGCGCAACGGCGCATCGACCGGCTACGCCCCCGCCGAGTACATGGCTGCCGATGGGCAGACCCCCATCGGCTACGACATCGACATCAACAGGGCGCTCGCGAAAGTCATGGGCCTTGAAGAGGGGACGACGAAGCACTCCGAGTTCCCGACGATCATCCCCGCACTGGGCACGAAGTTCGACGTGGGCCTATCCTCCTTCACGATTACCTCCGAACGCGAGCAGCAGGTCAACATGATCTCCTACCTCAACGTAGGATCAGCCTGGGGTGTCGCACAGGGGAACCCGAAGAACTTCGACCCCTCCAACCCGTGCGGCATGACGATCGCCGTTCAGACCGGCACCGCCCAGGAGACCTACGCAGACGATCTGTCCAATCAGTGCGTGGCCGACGGGAAGGAGAAAATCACGGTCATGCCACACGAACTCCAGACCGACATTGCCACCAAGCTCATATCGGGCCAGTACGACGCAACCCTGGCCGACTCGACCGTCATCGGCTATACGAGCGCGCAGTCGGGCGGAAAGATCGTCCAGCTCGGAGATACCTTCGAATCCGCACCCCAGGGCGTCGCGGTGAGCAAGGATGATGCAGCGCTGACCGAGGCGGTCCAGCAGGCTATGCAGTACCTCATGGACAATGGCTACCTCACCGACATTCTCGCCACCTACGGCGCCGACAGTGCCGCACTAACGACGGCCGAACTCAATCCTACCGTCGAATAATCGCGTGACACTCAACGCATAATATGCATCATTATGCATATAGGCGCATAATGGTAGCAACGCAGGGGCACACAGCCCCACCCCATCGGAAGGCACATCATGACCATCACGAAGGCACACGCTCTCATCGCTCTGGCAGCAGCAGCCGCACTCCCGCTGGCCGCCTGCGCGGACCCGGCCACGTCCTCGAACGGACCGTCCACCGGGGCGAACACTTCCAGCTCGAGCGCTGCCACGACCTCGTACGACGTCTCGGCGATCCCCACGGTCGACGAAATCGCCGCCCTGGTGCCCGACGACGTCGCGAAGCGAGGAACCCTGCGCAACGGCGCCTCCGCGGACTACGCCCCCGCCGAATTCCTCGGCGACGACTCCCAGACCCCCCAGGGCTACGACGTCGACATCAACCGCGCCCTCGCCAAGGTCATGGGCCTGAAGGAAGGCACCACCAACCACGCGGAGTTCCCGACGATCATCCCTGCCCTCGGCACCAAGTTCGACGTGGGCATCTCCTCCTTCACGATCACCTCCGAGCGCGAGGAGCAGGCCAACCTGATCTCCTACGTCCAGGTCGGATCCGCCTTCGGCGTCGCCAAGGGCAACCCGAAAAACTTCGACCCGACCAACCCCTGCGGCACCACCATCGGCGTCCAGACCGGCACCGCTCAGGAAGACTACGCGACCGAGCTGTCCGAGAAATGCGAGGCCGACGGTAAGGACAAGATCACGATCATGCCGCACGACCTGCAGACCGACATCACCACCAAGGTGATCGGCGGCCAGTACGATGCGACCTTAGCCGACTCCACCGTCATCGGATACACGGCTTCCCTCTCGGGCGGCCAGATCGAGCAGATCGGCGACGTCGTCGAGTCCGCCCCCCAGGGCGTGGCCGTCAACAAGAATGATGCCCAGCTCGCTGAGGCGGTCCAGAAGGCCATGCAGTACCTGATGGACAACGGCTACCTCGCCGACATCCTCGACACCTACGGCGCGAAGGAAGCCGCCCTGACGACGGCGGAACTCAACCCGGCAACCACCGACTGAGGCTCACATGGCACACATGAAAGACGGCGTCAAGCTGCTCGACGCCAAACCCGTCCCCCGGCCGGGGAGGTGGGTCAGCGCGATCATCGTCGCTATCCTCGCGGCAATGGCCATTCACGGCCTGATCACCAACGTGAATTTCCAATGGAACGTCGTGTTCCAGTGGCTCTTCTCCGCCTCGATCATGCAGGGCGTCGCCTTCACGATCATCCTGACGGTCCTCGCGATGGCGGTGGGTACGGTCCTCGCCATCACGATGGCGATCATGCGCCAGTCGGTCAACCCGGTCCTGCGCTGGGTGGCGATGGCCTACATCTGGTTCTTCCGTGGGACGCCTATCTACACGCAGCTGATCTTCTGGTCACTTCTGCCCACGCTCTACCCGTCACTGTCCGTTGGGGTGCCGTTCCTCGGCACGCTGTGGGGCTGGGAGGTCAGCTTCAATACGGCGACCTACTTCACGCCCTTCTGGATGGCGTTCGTGGGCCTGGGCCTCAACGAGGGCGCGTACCTCGCGGAGATCATGCGCGCGGGCCTGCTGAGCGTCTCGAAGGGCCAGTGGGAGGCGGCGACGGCCCTGGGCATGCCGCGGGCGACGATCTTCCGCAGGATCATCCTGCCCCAGGCGATGCGCGTCATCGTGCCCCCGATCGGCAACGAGACGATCTCGATGCTCAAGACCACCTCCCTTGTGTCGGCGATTCCCTTCACGCTTGAGCTCACCTTCATCGCGCGTCAGCGCGGCCAGGCGACCTTCGCCCCCGTGCCGCTCCTGATCGCAGCCGCGATCTGGTACCTGGTGATTACGAGCCTGCTGATGGTCATCCAGTCGATGATCGAAAAGCACTTCGGCAAGGGGTTCGAGCGCCGCGACAACGCCGGCGCGCATGCGTCCACCGGCGAGGATAGCTCGGATGGGGACGACAAGAAGATGAGCACGCACAAGTTTTTGGATGTGACACCATGACGGACAACGCTGTGGAGACGACGACCGATGCGACGCCGATGGTGTCCGTGCGCGGCGTCCATAAGTTCTTCGGCGACCTGCACGTGCTGCGGGGCATCGACCTGGACATCGCGCCGGGCGAGGTGTGCGTGATCCTTGGGCCGTCGGGCTCCGGTAAGTCCACGCTGCTGCGCTGCTTGAATCTGCTGGAGGCGATCAGCGCGGGTCGCGTGTACGTCGATGGGGAGCTGCTGGGCTATCGCGAGTATGCGGGCGGCGCGCTCTTCGAGCGCCACGACAAGGAGATCGCCGCGCAGCGCTCCCGCATCGGCATGGTGTTCCAGCGCTTCAACCTGTTCCCCCACATGACGGCCCTGGAGAACGTGATGGAGGCGCCCGTTCAGGTGCTCAAGCATTCGAAGAAGGAGGCCCGCGCGCAGGCCCTGGAACTCCTGGAGCGTGTGGGGCTGGCGGATCGCGCGGACCACTACCCCGCCGAACTGTCGGGCGGCCAGCAGCAGCGTGTGGCGATCGCCCGTGCGCTCGCGATGGATCCGGACATCATGCTCTTCGATGAGCCCACCTCCGCGCTCGACCCGGAGCTGGTCGGCGAGGTCCTGCAGGTCATGCAGGACCTGGCGGCGTCGGGCATGACGATGGCTGTGGTCACCCACGAGATCGGGTTTGCCCGGGAGGTCGCCGATCAGGTGGTCTTCATGGACGGCGGCGTGATCGTCGAGGCGGGCGCTCCCGCGGACGTCATCGACAACCCCACGGAGGAGCGCACGAAGGAGTTCTTCTCCAAGGTCCTCTGACAGGTGCGACGAGGCCGGGGCTGGTTCGTCCAGTCCCGGCCTTTGTCGTGGGCTGCGTTGCTCCTCAGGTGAGGGTGACGAGGTCGAGGTAGCTGTCGTCCCACAGGTCCTCGTCGGCGTCCGGCAGGAGCAGGACGCGCTGCGGGTTGAGCGCGGTGACGGCGCCGGGGTCGTGGGTGACGAGGATGACGGCGCCCTCGTAGTCGCGCAGGGCTGCGAGGATCTCCTCGCGGGAGGCGGGGTCGAGGTTGTTGGTGGGTTCGTCGAGCAACAGGACGTTGGCGCCGGAGACGACGAGGGTGGCCAGGGCGAGGCGGGTCTTTTCGCCGCCGGAGAGCACAGAGACGGGCTTGTCGACGTCGTCGCCCTGGAAGAGGAACTGTCCGAGGATGTTACGCACGTGCGTGTCGTCGAGTGTGGGGGCGGCCTCGGCCATGTTCTCGCGAATTGTGCGGGTATCGTCGAGGGTTTCGTGCTCCTGGGCGTAGTAGCCGAGCTTGAGGCCGTGACCGGGGACGACCCGGCCGGAGTCGGGTTCCTCGATGCCGGACAGGAGGCGCAGCAGCGTGGTCTTACCGGCGCCGTTGAGGCCCAGGACGACGACCTTGGAGCCGCGGTCGATGGCCAGGTCGACGCCGGTGAAGACTTCGAGGGACCCGTAGGACTTGGACAGGCCCTCGGCGGTGAGCGGCACGCGGCCGGAGGGAGCGGGGTCGGGGAAGCGCAGGCGCGCGACCTTGTCCGAAGCGACCTCCCCTCCCGCCTGGGCGAAGAGTTCTTCGGCGCGGCGCAGCATCTGCTGGGCGGCGACGGCCTTGGTGGCCTTGGCCCTCATCTTTTCGCCCTGGGCCTTGAGGTGCTCGGCCTTCTTCAGGGCGTTGGCGCGTTCCTTGCGGCGGCGGCGCTCGTCTTCCTCGCGCTGCTTGAGGTAGGCGGCCCAGGTGAGATGGTAGATGTCGACGTGGGCGCGGTTGGCGTCCAGGTAGAACACCTGATTGACGGTGTCGCCCAGCAGCTTGACGTCGTGGGAGATGATCATGACGCCGCCGGGGAAGGTCTTGATCCAGTCGCGCAGCCACACGATGGAATCGTGGTCGAGGTGGTTGGTGGGCTCGTCGAGCAGGAGGACGTCGGCGTTGGAGAAGAGCACGCGGGCGAGCTCGACGCGGCGGCGCTGACCACCCGAGAGCGTGTCGAGCCTCTGATTCAGGACGCGATCCTCGAGGCCGAGGCAATGGGCGATCTGTGCGGCCTCCGCGTTGGCTGCCCAGCCGCCCGAATTCGTGAACTGCTGATCGAGCTTGACGTAGCGTTCCATGGCACGCTGTTGGCGGGCGCCCTCGGTCGTCGACATCTCGTGCTCTGCCTTGCGAATACGCGCGATGATGGAGTCGATGCCGCGCACGGAGATGATGCGGTCACGAGCGAGCATCTGCGGGTCGCCGACGTGCGTGTCCTGCGCGAGGTAGCCGATGGTTCCGTTGGAGGTGATTGTGCCGGTGTACTCGGCCGCTCCCCCGCGGTCGGCTTCGCCGGCGAGCAGGCGCATTGTCGTGGTCTTTCCGGCGCCGTTGCGCCCCACGAGGCCGATGCACATTCCTTTGTCGATGCGGAAGCTCGCGTGGTTGACGAGTTCACGGGCACCGATTCGCAGCGAGAAGTCCTGGACGTTAATCACGCTCCAAGAGTAGAGGGAGGGACCGTTGTGGGCGAATCAACCCGCCCCGGCAGTGCCCTGTTGGGTCACACGGCACCTTTTCCGGGCACAATGGGTGGTGCATATAACCGTTACAGTGCTCATAAGTGAGGATTTCATCCCATGACAGATAGCCCGGTCCCGTCTGGATCGGCGCGCCCCGCGCGCGCCCTCGACATCATTTCGGTCGCGTTCGTCGCGCTGCTGCTTATTTCGAATATCGCAGCGACGAAGGCTTTCATGGTGGGGTCTTCCACCCACTATTTGATTTTCGATGGGGGCGCTATCCTCTTCCCGCTCACCTACATCATCGGCGACGTCCTGTCCGAGGTGTATGGTTTCGCTCGCGCGCGGCGGGTCATCATCATGGGTTTTGTGGCCTCGTTCCTGGCCTCCTTTACCTTCTTCATCGTCCAGTACCTGCCCCCGGCCCCCGACTACGAGAACCAGGACGCCTTCGCCGCAGTTCTGGGCGTCGTGTGGCGCGCGGTGCTGGCGTCCCTGGTCGGGTACCTCGCGGGTCAGCTGCTGAATTCCTACGTGCTCGTGTGGATTCGCCGGAAGTGGGGCTCGAAGCACCTGTGGGCCCGCCTCATCGGTTCGACGATCGTCGGCGAGGCCGCGGACACGATCCTGTTTTGCACGATCCTGTTCTACGGCGAGATGTCGATGGGTAACCTCATTAACTACACCGTGACCGGGTACTTCTACAAGGTGCTGCTCGAGGTCGTGCTCCTGCCCGTGACCTACCCGGTGATCGCGGCGATCCGCCGCAGCGAGGGCCTGGCGAAAGACGAGGTGTTTGGTCAATGAATGCTCACTGGCTCGGCGCCCCCGTCCCCGAACAGGTCGCGCCTTTCCCAGCCCCGGCCTCGTCGGGAGCCCACAGCCCCGACCGCGGATTCGAGGTCGGCGCGCGCCTGGAGGCCGAGCGCTGCCTGGGGCGGACCGGCATTATTCACACAGCGCACGGCACCATTGCCACACCGGCCTTCATTCCCGTGGGAACCAAGGCGAACGTCAAGGCGCTCACCCCGGAGATGGTGCGATCGCTCGGCGCTCAGGCGGTGCTGGCCAACGCCTATCATCTCTATCTCCAGCCAGGTTCCGACATCGTCGACGAGGCCGGGGGCTTCGCGTCCTTCATGAACTGGGCGGGGCCAACCTACACGGACTCGGGCGGCTTCCAGGTGCTCTCCCTGGGCGCTGGCTTTAAGAAGGTCCTCTCGCAGGAGTTTTCCGGCCACGCCGATCCGAGCGACCCGGCCGTCCAGATGCAGGCGATCAAGGCCTCGAACGCCGTGGTCGACGATGACGGTGTCGTGTTCTCCAGCCACATCGATGGCACGAAACACCGCTTCAATCCTGAGGTGTCGATGGGGATCCAGCATCAGCTGGGCGCCGACATCATGTTTGCCTTCGACGAGCTGACGAGCCTGCTGCACCCGCGCGACTACCAGGTCTCCTCGCTCGAGCGCACGCACGCTTGGGCGAGGCGCTGCCTGGTCGAGCACCGGCGGCTGACGCGCGAACGCGCAGGCAAGCCCTACCAGCAGCTGTGGGGTGTCATCCAGGGTGCCCAGTGGGAGGACCTGCGCCGCCGGGCCGCTCGCACGATGGCCGATATGGAGGCCGACGGGCAGCGCTTCGACGGTTTCGGTGTGGGCGGCGCCCTCGAAAAGGAGAACCTCGGCACAATCGTGTCTTGGGTGTGCGAGGAGCTCGGCGAGGACCGCCCCCGCCATCTCCTGGGGATCTCCGAGCCCGAGGACCTCTTCGCCGGCGTCGCGGCCGGAGCCGATACTTTCGACTGCGTGAATCCCTCGCGCGTCGCACGCAACGCGGCGATCTATACGCCCGACGGCCGTTTCAACATCACGAACGCGCGCTTCAAGCGCGACTTCACGCCGCTCGTCGAGGGCTGTGAGTGCTACACCTGCACGCACTACACGCGCGCCTACGTCCATCACCTCTTCAAGGCGAAGGAAATCCTGTCCTCGACGCTGGCCACGATCCACAACGAGTGGTTCACGCTGCGCCTCGTGGACGCCATCCGCGCCTCCATCGAGGACGGGTGCTTCGAGGAGTTCCGTTCAGACATGCTCGGCCGCTACCTGGCCGGTCGACGCCCCTGACGATCTGGAGTATCAATGAGTTTCAACGACAACATCCACCTGGACCCCACGCGCGTGGGCACCTCGGGCGCTGGCCGTAAGGCCGTCGGCGTTGGCGGAGGCTCGCTCCTGGGCGTCCTGCTGATCCTGGGTTTCTCCTATGTCACGGGCATCGACCTGACGAGTCTCATCTCCTCCCCGTCGTCGACATCGTCCTCGTCCGGCTCCACGGTTGATGTCTCGACGTGCCGCACGGGCGCGGACGCGAACGCGCGCGTGGAGTGCCGCATGGTGGCCACCGCCCAGTCCCTGGACGAGGTGTGGAAGACACAGCTGGCACAGCAGAACACGGGCGTTGGCTACGAGCTGCCCGACTTCCAGGTGTTCACGGGTTCCGTGTCCACGGCGTGCGGGTCCGCGACGAGCGCCGTCGGTCCCTTCTACTGCCCGGGTGACTCGACGGTGTACCTCGACCTCGGCTTCTTCGAGGACATGGTCTCCCAGTACGGCGCGTCCGACTCCGAGCTGGCGCAGGAGTACGTCGTCGCCCACGAGTGGGGCCACCACATCCAGAACCTGCAGGGCGTGTTCCGCACCTACGACACGCGAGAGACGGGCGAACAGGGGGCGGGTGTGCGCTCCGAGCTGCAGGCGGACTGCTACGCGGGTGTGTGGATGCACTGGGCCTCCACCACCCCGGATCCGACGACGGGCACGCCCTACCTGCGCACGCCCACCGCCGACCAGGTGATGGGCGCCCTGCAGACCGCCGAGGCCATCGGCGACGACCGACTCCAGAGCAAGTACCAGGGCACGACGAACCCCGAGTCGTGGACGCACGGCAGCGCCACACAGCGCGCGACCTGGCTCCAGAAGGGGCTGGACTCCGGCGATATTGCGACGTGCGACACCTGGAGCGCCTCTCGCGTGTGAGCGCGCCCGTGCCGGTCGCTACAATTGTTGAGGTCGATCACAGGAGGACGTCATGACACGGAGTATCGTCGAGCAGGCACACGACTTCTACGACGCGGTGCCCTACGAAGTACCCGTGCCCGAGGCTTCCCTGTACGAGCTCCTCGACACGGCCGCGCGCCTGTACCCCGATCGCGTGGCGTTGGACTATTTCGGGGCCACGACCACCTACGCGCAGGTGCGCGAGCAGGTGCTGCGCGCCGCACGCGTCCTGCACGAGGCCGGGGTACGCGCGGGTGATACGGTGGCCATCGCGCTGCCGAACTGCCCGCAGGCTTTCGTGGCCTTCTACGCCTGCATGCGCATCGGGGCGGTCGCGGCCCAGCACAATCCCCTCGCTCCCGCGCAAGAAATAGCCGGGCAGCTGGCGCGTCACGGCGGTCGGGTCGCGATCGTGTGGGAAAAGTGCGTCGACGCCTATCCCCTCGATGCGCTCGACACGGTCTTGACGGTCGATATTTCTGTCGCGATGCCCGCCTCCCAGCGTTTCCTCCTGAAGCTGCCGGTGCCTCGCGCGCGCCAGATGCGCGCTCAGCTGCGCGGCGCCGTGCCCGCGGCCTGCGTGTCGTGGGACCGCGCCACGGCCTCGGCGCGGCCCATTGACGCCTCCCATCCGCTGCCCGGCCCGCACGACCGCGCCGTCATCTTGCACACCTCGGGCACGAACGGGGTTCCCAAGTCGGCTCCCCTGACCCACGCGAACATCGGCGTCAACGTCAATCAGTGCATGTTCTGGGTGTGGAAACTGCATGAGGGCGCCGAAACATTCTTCTCTTTGCTGCCCTACTTCCACGCCTTTGGCATGACCTTCTTCCTGTGCGCTGCCGTTCGCAAGGCTGCTACCCAGGTACTGCTGCCCAAGTTCGACGTCCAGATGGCCCTCGACGCGCACAAGCGCCGCCCGGTGTCCTTCTTCGTGGGCGTCCCTCCCATGTTCGAGCGCATCCTCGCGCGCGCGAAGCAGACCGGTACCGACATCTCGTCGATCCGCTACTCGGTCGCGGGCGCGATGCCCCTGTCGACGGCGCTCGCCGCAGACTGGGAGGCCACCACGGGCGGTCTCATCGTCGAGGGATACGGGCTTTCCGAGACGGCGCCCGTCCTCACCGGCGCTCCCCTATCCGACCGGCGCCGACACGGCGTGCTCGGCGTTCCCTTCCCCTCCACACAGCTGCGCCTGGTCTCCCTGGAGGACGATACGCGTGACGTCGAGGACGGCCAGCCCGGCGAGATCATCGTGCGGGGTCCGCAGGTCTTCGAGGGCTACCTTGACGCTCCCGAGGAGAGCGCGCGCGTGTTTACCTCGGAAGGATGGTTCAAAACCGGGGATGTTGGCGTCAACCACGACGGCTACATCTCCATGGCCGACCGTAAGAAGGAACTGATCCTCTCCGGCGGTTTCAATGTCTATCCCTCCCAGGTTGAGGACGCAATCAGGTCGCTGCCCGGGGTCGCTGACGTCGCCGTCGTCGGAGTGCCCGTCTCCGATGCCACCGAGGAGGTCACTGCGGCGATCATCCTGGAGGAGGGCGCCGCGCGCCTCACCCTGGAGCAGGTGCGCGAGTGGGCGGAAAAGTCAATCGCCCACTACGCCCTGCCTCGCCAGATCGTCTTCATCGCGGAGCTTCCCCGCAACCAGATGGGTAAAATCCTGCGCCGCAAGGTCGCTCAGGTTGTGCGCGAGAAGCTCGGGCGCTAGGCGCACGTCAACGGCCGCAACGTCGCGTCAGCTCATCGACCGCTGCCTTCGTCTGGTCGATCGCCTCGCTGAGAGGAATTCGTAGCCGCAGGCGTTCACGCTGCGTGGTCCCGTGTGCCTTCCACCGGGCGCGCAGTCGATCCTGCCTGCCCTGACACTCAAGCAAACGCTCGATCACAGCCACCACATCCGGGCTCCGGCATAGACCCGGATCCGGATAGAAGCCAACAAGACGAGCGACGCGAGCCAAACGGATTCTGGCCATGATGTCCTGGGTCAGATGAGCCAGCGAACGCTGATCAAGGGTCTCGAAAGCCAACGAGGACAGGAACGCCTTCCCCTGCTCGGTCCGCCGCCACGAACCGATGTCACTGTCCGCCTCCATGGCGTTGACGGCGAACCCTGTCGCACGCTTGCGACGCGACGTGAGCGCTGCCGACAGGCAGACGTCGCCACGGGCGTTCTCCAGGATCAGGACCGATGGATGCGGGAAGCAGGCGTGCACCACGGTGGCAGTTGACTCGAGCGCCCGCGTGTTGCCGAGGGAGGCCCGCACGAACAAGACCGCGTCGATACGACGATCCGTCGCTGGAGTGGCGGGAATGCTCGTCGTGATCTCCTGTGCGACTCCCAGAAGAGTCAGCGCCTCAATCTTGCCCAGACCCTCGCGCTGCGTGCGCGTCAGATCCGCCTCGCGCGCCAGCACGTGGACAGGAATCGTGCGCTCGAAGCGGCGGACGCAAGGCGGCATGGCCAGTGTCGACACCCAATCGATGGAACTCACAGGAGCACCACAAAGCTTACCAGTGAGAAGTCAGCTTCTGACGAGGCCCCCTGGGCAATCGCTCCGGGTGTGAACAGCGATTCGAGGGTTGCCTCTTCTCCCTGCCTGATCGCCGCTGCGACTCCCTGGCTCAGCAAAGCCGTGTACTCGCTCATGTCCTCACCATCACGTGTCGCTCGATCGAATTGCGCGCACAGGGCTTCCAGTGGCTCACGGTGTCCCTCGCACAGCCGCCTGAGCAGGTCCAGGGAACACGTTGGATGGGACAGTGTCGGTGCGCCCGTCGCGTCCCGCGGCACGTAAATCAGAGAGAGCGGGGCGTGTGCACGGTTGGCATCATGGGTGCCGTCACGCTGTTGAAGGCAGAAAACCACTCCCGGACTCACCTGAGCGCGCAGGTCGTCCGGGATTGACACGACCGCGTGCAAGCCCGTCGCTGCGCCTTCCAACACGCCCGGGTTCGCGTTCATGTAGCGCTCCAGCTCGATCCGGTAATCGTCCAACGCAAAATCAGTGATCGACATTCCTCGCCGCATGTCTTCGAGGTCGAGGGTCTCGCTGCGCAGGGCACGCAACTGATCCGAGCGATACTCCAGGTCGTTCATGTCCTCCGAGGGGGTGAGCAGATTCTCCTCACCGGAGGCGCTCGCATCGCCCAGAGCCATGCGTGCCTTCACACGCGACTCAAGCTTGATGTAGGACTCCAGGTCGACGTCCGGCCAGAAGGTCACCATCTGAATGTGCTTATTCGTCGAACCCAGGCGGTCGACGCGGCCAAAGCGCTGCACGATGCGCACCGGGTTCCAGTGCACGTCGTAATTGATCACGCAATCGCAGTCCTGGAGGTTCTGCCCCTCCGAAATGCAATCCGTTGCGACAACAATATCGATCTCGCCCTCCCGCTGCGCACGTCCAATGGTTTCCTTCGAACGCGGCGAGAAACGGCCGAGGATATCCTCGAAGCCACCGCTCGCCCGCCGCTTCCCAGCGACGCGGTTGCGGGTGCCCGTCACCTGGGCGCACGTCAGGCCATGGGTCCGGAGCAGTTCCGGCGCCAACTGGTCGTACAGGTAGGTCGCGGTGTCAGCGAAGGCGCTGAAAATGAGTATTTTTCTGTTACCCGGATTGATCTGTCCAGCTCCGGTCTTCTCCGCGATCAGTGTCCTCAACGCGCCGAGCTTGGCATCCCGATCGGGGGTCACCTCGCGGGCGTAACCGATGAGCTCGTCGAGGATCTCGATGTCGCGTGACAGGTCCGCGGACAAAGCGCCGCGATCCACGTCGCGCAGGTCGACGCGAATCTGGGCCCCGATCTCGAATATTTCGGCATCGCGGTCATCGAGGCCGTCATCGAGCCCCTCGGTCCCGTAGAGCGCGTCGACGCAAGCGAGAGCATCGTTGATATCGCGCGCGTCAAGCGCCGCGAGTCGATCCAGGATGTCGGCGCAGGAGCTACGCACGCGGCCCAGCGTCGAACGGAAGGCGCTCACGGAGGACTCCATGCGTTTGAGGAGGTTGACACGCATGAGCACGGCAACCGCGTTTGTCCGATGCAATTCACTGCCGAAGTCGTTGCCGAAGCCCTCGCGGTAGTTGGCCTCGTAGGTCGGCCGAGCGTCCTCGCGCACATAAGACAGAAGCTGATACTGGGCGAACGTCAGGTCGCTGATCATGTCGTATAGCGCCCCGATAGGAGGCAGCTCGCCGCGTTCGTCGATGGGCACCTGGACGTTGCGTGGAGCGAGGCGGGCGGGGAACGAGCCCGTCTGCGTGCCGTAGTATTTCGCTATGTGCTTTCGGCTACGCGCAATTGTCAGCGCATCGAGAAGCCGGAAATAGTCAGCGTTAACGTACTCGGCGAAGCTCTGGGTCGTGTGACGTCCATGTGCCTGAGAACACCACAGATTGAAGCGTTTTTGTGCCAGCCGCATCACCGAGTCAATGGACGTGATGCCGTCGGTCTTCTCGAGGTAGTCATCGCGCCCCTCCGTGATGAGCTCGATTTGGTTACGCAGGTCGGTGAGGCGATTGTTGATCGGGGTCGCCGACAGCATGAGCACCTTCGTGCGTCCGTTGGCCCGGATCACCTCGTTCATCAGCCGCGTGTAACGATTCGTGCTCGCCGCTGTCGCGCTCCTGTTGCGGAAGTTGTGGCTCTCGTCGATGACCACCAGATCGAATGTCCCCCACTGCAGGTGTTCCAGGTCGGTGTCCCCGCTCTTCCCACGGCGGCGCGACAGGTCCGTGTGGTTCAGCACCTTGTAGGCGAATCGGTCCTTCGCCAGCGGGTTACGTTCATCACTCGCCTGCGTCCATAGCGTCCAGTTCTCACGCAGGCGCTTGGGGCACAGGACCAGGACGTTCTTGTTGAGCTGCTGGTAGTACTTGATGACGGCGAGTGCTTCGAACGTCTTGCCCAGGCCGACGCTGTCGGCGATGATGCAACCGTTGTACTTTTCCAACTTACGAATCGCCCCAATGACGGCGTCCTTCTGGAAATCGTACAGCTTGCCCCAGATCACCGACTCGAAAAAGCCGGTGTCTTCACGCGGATTGTGGTCCTGGTTCTCCTGGAGGAAACGCCGGAAGATGTGGTAGAGGGTCAGGAAATAGATGAACTCGGGGGAATTGTCAGTGTACAGCGCCTCGATCTTCGAAGCGATCTGCTCGGTGACGTCGCAGGTCTTAGCGTCGTCGGCCCACACGGACTCAAATTGCGCCATGAGGAATTCGACCTGTGCCTTGGCCTCATCCCCCGCACAATGGGTGATCATCGTCAGCGTGTCCGGGCGGCGTTCAACTCCCAGTCCCTCCAGGGTGAAGGTGGCGCCCTGTCCCCAAAACAAATGGGGACTCGCGCCAGAGCCTTCGATGACGTAGGTCGGCGGATGCTGGAGCATGTGCTCGCGCCGCACGGAGCGCAGCGTAACCTTCTCCCTCAGCCAGGATGCACACGCCCGCGCGAGAGCGCGCTGGTTGAGCTTGTTGTGCAACGACAGTTCCAGGGCCGAGTCAGTGAGCGCTCTTTCTCTCTCGCACTGCGCACGTCGCGTGAGCTCGAACTCCGGAGCATCGGCGAGCCCTTTCATGTCCGATATAAAGGTTGGTTCGTTGAACAGCACGCGCACGGAATCCAAGCGTTCAAGTTCTTCCCGTAACTCTCCAAAGGCGAACAAGCTGACGTGCGCGCTGATGAACGACAGTTTCGCCTCGTCGTCGAGGACGGCCCGCAGGGAGTCTCCCAAGCGTTTGCCCTCGGTGTTGTCGAGCATCTCTATGGGCATTGTTCCTCTCCTTCATGCCGTGACTCACACTAGGTTACCGGAACAGCATGACGAAGGGCACGAGCGACACCGGTGCTGCTCGCACAGGAGCGCCGGGAGGCGGCGACAGTGACAGCGCGCCGCATACGAGTGTCCCCGGAACCGTGAAGTTCCGGGGACAGCTGTGAACTCGGGGAGCTCAGACGTTGAAGCCGATCGCGCGCAGTTGCTCGCGCCCGTCCGGCGTGATGCGGTCGGGGCCCCACGGCGGCATCCACACCCAGTTGATCTGCACCTCGTCGGTCACGCCCGACAGGATCGTCTGGGCCTGACGCTCGATCACGTCGGTCAGCGGGCAGGCGGCCGACGTCAGCGTCATGTCGAGGCGCACCTGATTCTCGGGGCCGATGACGACGCCATACACGAGACCAAGGTCAACGATGTTGATGCCCAGCTCGGGGTCGATGACATCCTTGAGGGCCTCCAGCACGTTGTCGGCGGCCAGGCTCCCCTGCTCGACGACGTCTGTTCCGTCGATCTGGCGGGTGGGGGTAGGCGCCTGCTCGGCCTCGTTCGAGGCCGGCGCACCGAAGCGCTGCTCGACGGGCTCGGACTGAGCCATCGGGTTACTCATTGCGGATCCTTTACTGCTCGGCGGGCTCGCCCGCATTGGAAATGTCGATACCGGACTTGGCCATCGCGTCGCGCAGGGCGTACCAGCCCAGCAGCGCGCACTTGACGCGGTTGGCGAACTGGGACGTGGACTCCAGGGCGGCCGCATCACCGAGCTCGTCGAGGATCTCGTCGTCGACGCCCAGGTTGCGCGAGTGCATCATGACTTCCATGTCCCGGTACAGGCGGCCGATCTCCTCGGTGCTCTTGCCCTGGGTCAGGTCCGTCATCATGGACAGGGACGCGCGCGAGATCGAGCAGCCGTCGCCGTCCCACTGTACGGAAGCGAGTGTCTGCCCATCCATCGTGACTCCGAGGGTCACCTCGTCGCCGCAGGTCGGGTTCACCTGGTGGGAGGTTGCGTCCATCCCCGCAGGATCGCCCTCGCCGTGCTTTTCGCGCGCATGATCCAAGATCACCTGCTGATACAACTGGTCGAGACTACCCATAGCTACCTTTCCAAACTGCTTCGAGGGCTGTGAACGATTCTACCGGCCGAAGAAGGCTCGCACCTTCGACAGGCCATCCACTAGACGCTCGATCTCTTCCGGCGTGGTCGTGGGCGCCACCGAGGCTCGCGCCGACGAACGCACCTGGAAGAAGGTGTGCAACGGGATGGCGCAATGGTGCCCGACGCGCACGGCGACGTCCACCGAGTCCATGAACTGACCGACGTCGTGGGGGTGCACGCCGTCAACGGCGAAAGCCACGACGCCGATGCGGTCGACGTCCGTGTTGGGTCCCAGGACCGTGATGCCCTCGATCGAGGAGATACCCTCCAGCATAAGGCGCGTGAGCGTGTGCTCGTGGGCCTCGACGCGGGTCATGTCGAGAGCCGACATGTAGCGCAGCGCCTCGGACCATGCGGCGATCTGCGCGACGGGCTGAGAGCCTGCCTCGAAGCGTTCGGGTGGCGCCATGAAGGTGGACCCCTCCATGGTCACCCACTCGATCATGGAGCCGCCGGTCAGGACGGGGGGCATCGCCTCAAGCAGCGAACGCCGACCCCACAGGGCGCCCGCGCCTGTCGGACCGAGCATCTTGTGGGAGGAGAACACCGCGAAGTCCACGTCAAGGGCGGACAGGTCGAGGGGCATGTGAGCGCTCGACTGGCAGGTGTCCAGCAGGATGAGCGCCCCCACCGCGCGTGCAGCAGCGGTGATCGCGGCGACCGGTGAGACGGCACCCGTCACGTTGGAGACGTGCGTGACAGCGACGAGCCTCGTGTTCGGGGTGATGACCGAGAGGGTATCGAGGTCGATGCGCCCGTCCGGGGTCAGGTCGAGCCAGGCGAGCTCGGCCCCCGTGCGCTCGCACAGCTGCTGCCACGGAACGATGTTCGCGTGGTGCTCGGCCCGTGTGCACACGATGCGGTCGCCGGGCCCCACGCGCATGGGCGCGGCCAGTGCCCCGCCCATGCCCTGGGATGCGTTGCCCATCGACAGGGCGACCAGGTTGATGGCCTCGGTGGCGTTCTTCGTCCACACGATCTCGTCCGGGCGCGCGCCCACGAACGAGGCCAGGGTGCCCCTCGCGCTCTCGAAGGCGTCGGTCGCCTCGTCACCCAGCAGGTGCGTACCCCTGTGGACCGCACCGTTGGAGCGTCGGTAGAAGGTAGCCTCGGCGTCGATGACGGCCTCGGGCTTTTGCGAGGTCGCTGACGCGTCGAGGTACGCAATGGGCGCGCCGCCGCGCCCGACGCGGCCCAGGATCGGGAAGTCCGATCGGATCGCGTCGAGCTCGGCGGCAGTGAAATCCGTGGGCACAGGTATCAGAGTCCCAGGTACTTGTCGTAGCCGTTTTCCTCAAGCTCGTCGGCCAGCTCGGGGCCACCCTGGGCGGCGACGTGACCGTCAACGAACACGTGAACGTGACTCGGCTTGATGTAGCGCAGGATGCGGGTGTAGTGCGTGATGAGCATGACGCCGCAGCCTGTCTCGCCGTGGACGCGGTTGACGCCCTCGGAGACGATGCGCAGCGCGTCGACGTCGAGGCCGGAGTCGGTCTCGTCGAGGACGGCGAACGAGGGCTTGAGGAGCTCCATCTGGAGGATCTCGAGGCGCTTCTTCTCACCGCCGGAGAAGCCGACGTTGACGTCACGCTCGGCGAAGTCGGGGTCCATGCGCAGGTTCTCCATAGAGGTCTTCATGTCCTTGACCCACGAACGCAGGGCGGGAGCCTGACCGTCAATGGCGGTCTTAGCGGTGCGCAGGAAGTTCGACACGGACACGCCCGCGACCTCGACGGGGTACTGCATGGCCAGGAACAGGCCCGCCTTGGCGCGCTCGTCGACGCTCATCTCGGTGATGAGCTGATCATCGAGCCAGGCCTCGCCCGAGGTGATCTCGTAGTCGGGGTGACCGGCCAGCGCGTAGGCCATGGTGGACTTACCGGAGCCGTTGGGGCCCATGATGGCATGGATTTCGCCGGAGTTGATCGTGAGGTTGACGCCCTTGAGGATCTCCTTGGGGCCCTCGGAGGTCTCGACGGAGACGTGCAGATCCTTAATGCGAAGAGTCGACATGTGTATTCCTTACAGCTCAGTTGTTACGGGACTTGGCCAGCTCGGCCTCGACGGTTGCCATGAGATGATCGACCACCTCGGGGACGCCAATCTGATTGATGAGTTCGGCAAAGAAGCCGCGCACGACGAGGCGGCGGGCCTCGGCCTCGGGGACGCCGCGGCTCATCAGGTAGAAGAGCTGCTCGTCGTCGAAGCGACCGGTCGCGGAGGCGTGTCCGGCGCCCTCGATCTCGCCGTTTTCAATCTCGAGGTTGGGAACCGAGTCGGCCTTGGCGCCCTCGGTGAGCACCAGGTTGCGGTTCAGCTCGTAGGTGTCCGTCCCGTCGGCGGCCTCGCGGATCAGGCAGTCGCCGATCCACACCGAGTGCGCGTCCTTGCCCTGCAGGGCACCCTTGTAGGTGACGCGCGAGAAGCACTTGGGCTGGGAGTGGTCCACGAAGACGCGGTGCTCGAGGTGCTGGCCGCCGTCCACGAAGTAGATACCCAGCATGGTCAGCTCGGCGCCGGGGCCACGGAAGTCGGTGTCCGCGCACAGGCGCACAAGGTCGCCGCCGAAGGTGACGACGATGTGCGTGAGCTTGGAGTCGCGGCCCAGGGCCAGGCGCTGGTTCGAGGCGTGCAGGACGGTGTCGTCCCATTCCTGCAGCGACACGACGGTCAGGTCGGCGCTGTCGCCGGTCTCGACCTCGACGGTCTGGTTGAGGGCGGCTTGGGCGGAGCCGGTGTGCGAGAGGATCACGGTGGCCTTGGAGAAGGCGGCCGCGCGGATGACGATGTGCTGGGCACGGGTGCCCTCGACGTCTGCGACGTTGATGCGCACCGGGGCGTCAAGCTCGGCCTCGGCCGGGATCTCGATGACGGTGGCCTGCTCGAAGCCGTTCCAGGCCACGACCGCGGTGCGGTCGCCGGGAGCCAGGACGGTGCCCAGCCTCTTGTCATCGCGCGCGACGGTCTCGACAGAAACGGGGGCGGGGGCCTCGACGGCCACGGCCGCGTCGCCCGCGTCGTAGTTGGCGGGCTCGAAGAGGCGCTCGATGCGACGCATCGGGGTGAAACGCCAGTCTTCCTCACGTCCGTGGGGCACAGCGATGTCGTCCAGGTTGAACGAGGTCGGGCGGTCCGCGCGCGAGGGGTGCGCCTTCTCGGCGTGTGCCCCGTGCGAGTGGGCCTTGTTCATGGTGTCGACAATAGTGTTGGGGGTCGTCATCAGCCGACGGATCCTTCCATCTGCAGTTCAATGAGGCGGTTGAGCTCGAGGGCGTATTCCATGGGCAGCTCCTTGGCGATCGGCTCGACGAAGCCGCGCACGATCGTGGCCATGGCCTCGTTCTCGTCCAGGCCGCGGCTCATGAGGTAGAAGAGCTGATCGGCGCTCACCTTGGTCACGGTGGCCTCGTGGCCCATCTCGACGTCGTCCGTGCGCACGTCCACGTAGGGGTACGTGTCGGTGCGCGAGATCTTGTCGACGAGCAGGGCGTCGCACAGCACGTTCGACTTGGAGTGGCGGGCGCGCGCGTTGACCTGGACGAGGCCGCGGTAGGACGTGCGGCCGCCGCCGCGCGAGACGGACTTCGACACGATGGAGGACGAGGTGTGGGGCGCCATGTGCACCATCTTGGCGCCCGTGTCCTGCTGCTGGCCGGGGCCGGCAAAGCCGATGGACAGCGTCTCGCCGCGGGCGTGCTCGCCCATCAGGAAGCAGGCGGGGTACTTCATGGTGATTGCGGCACCCATGTTGCCGTCGACCCACTCCATGGTGCCACCCTCTTCGACGATGGCACGCTGGGTCACCAGGTTCAGGACGTTCGTCGACCAGTTCTGGATCGTCGTGTAGCGAACGCGAGCATCCTTCTTCACGAAGATCTCAATGACGCCCGAGTGCAGCGAGTTCTCGTCGTAGATCGGCGCGGTGCAGCCCTCGACGTAGTGCACGTAGGAGCCCTCGTCGGCGATGATGAGCGTTCGCTCGAACTGGCCCATCGCGGAGGTGTTGATACGGAAGTATGCCTGCAGCGGGATCGTCACGTGCACGCCCTTGGGGACGTACACGAAGGAGCCACCCGACCACGCGGCCGTGTTCAGAGCCGAAAACTTGTTGTCGCCGGCGGGCACGCACTTGCCGAAGTACTCCTCGAAGATCTCGGGGTACTCGCGCAGGCCCGTGTCGGTGTCGGTGAAGATGACGCCCTGGCGCTCCAGGTCTTCCTGGATCTGCTGGTAGACGACCTCGGACTCATACTGGGCGGCGACGCCGGAGACCAGGCGGGCCTTCTCCGCCTCCGGAATACCGAGACGATCGTAGGTGTCGCGGATTTCCTCAGGGAGGTCCTCCCAGTCGTTGACCTGACGGTCCGTGGGACGCACATAGTACTTAAAGGCGTCGAAGTCCACGTGGGACAGGTCGGGACCCCAGGCCGGCATGGGCTTGCGCTCGAACAGCTCCAGGGCCTTCAGGCGACGTTCCCTCATCCACTGCGGTTCGTCTTTAACATCCGAGATAAAACGGACGATCTCTTCATTAATTCCGGTGGGGACGTCCTTCGAATAGTCGTCGGAATCGTGCCAACCGTATTCGTAACCGCCGATGGACTCGATGATCTCGTCATCGGTCATACGACGGTCGTCAGCGCCCGAGGCGGGTGCCTGCGTCATAGTTGTGTCAACCTCTCGTTCTTAACCGTGTGCTACTTGCGTCGCACGTTCCTCGCGCCGGGGCGGATGATCGGCATGCCCACCGGTATGTGGGTGGTACACACGTGTCCCCCGCCTGCGAGCGTGGAAAGTCTCTGGACGTGCACGTCGAGCAGCTTGCCGAAGGCAATTGTCTCGGCGTCGCACAGCTGGGGGAAGTCCCCCGCCACGTTCTGGATCGGGCAGTGTCCCTGGCACAGCTGAACAGCCAGCGTGCCTCCCCCGATGTCGCGGACGGTCGCGGCGTATCCGTCCTGCGTGAGCGCGTCGGCCAGCGCCTGGGCTCGGACCCTGGGATCCGTTCCCGCATCTCGCACGATGGGCGCGTAGCGACGCTCGATCTCGCGCGAGCGCGCGGCCGCGAAGGATTCGACGGCCTCTTCTCCGCCGACTTGTCCGAGGTACCCCAGGGCCTTGGTGGCAAGGTCGGAATACCCGTCGGCAAGGTGGACGTGCGCCCGCTCGGTGGCCACATAGTGCCGGGCGGGGCGTCCACGTCCCCGCTTGGAGGGGGCACTCGGCTCGTGTTCGGCGATCTCCTTGGAGTCGAGGAGGAGCGTGATGTGGCGACGCACGGCCGCCGTCGTCAAGCCCAGGACCTTGGCAATCGCCGATGCCGTCACAGGTCCTTTTTCGACAATGAGATCGAGCACCTGCTGACGGGTTGTGGCGTCTACTTCTTCAGCCACCTGTCCTCCGCTCCGACACGCATCTCGCGCGCCCCAATCCGTGCTTTTCTCTGGAAAGAAGTCTACGCTAATTTGGATAAAGAGGCGTTGCGAAAAGCGTGTCGGAGTGTTACACGACCCACATGTCGAGGGACTTACGGCCTATTACCGGGCAATCAGCGAAGCCAGGGAGCACCTGGCTCCCTCAGCCCCTCCCAGCCACGGCCTCGTGCCGCGTGTGCCGAGAGGATGCCGATGACCGTCGACGGGTTGTGCAGGCGCCCGGCCAGCACCCACTCGAGCGCCGTGGACAGCGCCACCCACGCGTATTCCATCGTCGCTTCCTCGTCCTCACGCTCAAAAGACGTGCCGGTCGCTTCGAGGTCACGGGCCAGGAAGACGCGCAGGGGCTCCGTCGAACCACCGGGCGAGGTAAAGAAGTCCACGAGCACGTCCCAGCGTCGGGCCGCCAAATCCGCCTCCTCGGCAAGCTCACGCTCGGCGGCAACAAGGGGATCCTCCCCCGGGATGTCCAGCAGACCCGCGGGAATCTCCCACAGCGACGCATTGACGGGGTGGCGGTACTGGCGCTCAAGCAGGATCTCCTCGGCCCCCTCCTCGCCGCGCATGACGACGACGGCGACGGCACCGGGGTGGCGCGTGTACTGGCGCACGACAGGTTCCTCGCCCTCGACGACCACCACACGGTCCTCCACCATGTCAACGATCCGCCCGCTCCACACGACCTCGCTCGACGCAACCGTGTGCGGGCTTGGCTGATCCGCGATCGCGCGGACCTGCTCGCTCAACAGAAAATGCATGTCGTCTCTCATTCCTTCTCATCCACGCGCGATGAGTAACGTCCCACGTGACGCTTCAACGCGGCTGCGATCAGCCCCGCGAACAGCGGGTGCGGGCGCGTCGGACGGCTCTTGAACTCCGGGTGCGCCTGTGTTGCAACATAATAGGGGTGCAGCGCCGAATCAAGCTCGACGAACTCAACGAGCGAGCCATCCGGAGAGGTTCCGGACACCTTCAAACCCACCTGTTCGAGGCGGTCGCGGTAGGCATTGTTGACCTCGTAACGGTGGCGGTGCCGCTCACTGACCTCCGTCGCGCCATAGGTGGTGGCAACAATCGAATTCGGGACGAGAGCCGCGGGGTATGCGCCGAGTCGCATCGTTCCGCCCATGTCACCGCTGCCGTCGACGAACTCGTGTTGGTCGGCCATCGTATGGATGACGGGCTCGGTCGTGTCCGGATCCATTTCGGTCGACGACGCCCCGGCGATGCCAGCGAGATGACGGGCGGCCTCAATCACCATGCACTGCAGGCCCAGGCACAGCCCCAGCGTCGGAACACGATGCTCACGCGCCCAGCGCAGCGCGCCGAGCTTTCCCTCAATGCCACGGATGCCGAAGCCTCCGGGGACAACGATCGCGTCGACGCCGGCGAGCTCGCGGGCAGCGCCTTCGGGCGTCTCGCACGTGTCCGACGCGACCCAGCGGATGTCAACGCGAGCGTTGTGTGCGAAGCCGCCGTGCTTGATCGCCTCAGACACCGACAGATACGCGTCGTGCAGGTCGATGTACTTGCCGACCAGGGCAACCTCAACGCGGCGCTTGGGAGAATGCACGCGCTCCAGGAGCTCCTTCCATTCCTTCCAGTCGACGTCGCGGAAGGACAATCCGAGGCGCTGGACCAGGTAGGCGTCGAGGCCCTCGCGATACAGCGTCAGCGGCACGTTGTAGATGGAGGCGACGTCGGCGCACTCGATGACCGCGTCGGGGTCGACATCGCACATGAGGGCCACCTTCGACTTAATGCCCTCAGGCAGCGCGCGATCGGTGCGCAGCACCAGTGCGTCAGGTGCGATGCCAATCGATCGCAGTGCGCTGACGGAGTGCTGCGTCGGCTTTGTCTTCAACTCGCCCGCCGCGGGCAGGAAAGGAATAAGCGACACGTGCACGAAGGCAACGTTCGAGCGGCCGAGGTCGTGGCGCACCTGACGGGCCGCCTCCAAGAACGGCTGGGATTCGATGTCGCCGACAGTGCCGCCGATTTCCGTGATGATGACGTCCGGACGGTCACCATTCTCATCGGGCTGAGCCTGGCGACGCATGACGTTCTTAATCTCGTCGGTGATATGAGGGATGACCTGAACCGTGTCGCCCAGGTATTCGCCGCGGCGCTCCTTGGCGATCACCGTGGAATACACCTGGCCGGTCGTCGCATTAGCGGCGCCCGACAGATTCACGTCGAGGAAGCGCTCGTAGTGGCCGATATCCAGATCAGTCTCCGCGCCGTCCTCCGTCACGAACACCTCGCCATGCTGGAAGGGGTTCATCGTGCCGGGATCGACGTTGATGTAGGGATCGAGCTTCTGCATGACCACATGCAGTCCCCGCGATCGAAGGAGTCTGCCCAAGCTGGAGGCGGTCAGGCCCTTGCCCAAGGAGGAAACGACACCACCCGTCACAAAAATGTGCTTGGTCATGGAATGTTCCGCGCGCACCGCGCGCATTGAAGTACTCACCATGGAACTCCAGCTTAACACTCCACCTATGACTCGGCCCCCGCTATCTCTGCAGATCAGCGGGGGCCGACGAGGCACATCGCGTCGACACGCGCGTTACTTGCTACTCGGAATGACGGACTGTGCTCCGTTACCCACTCCAAAGGCGCGGGCACCGCTCGAAGCGGTGGACAACGCGAGCGCGGTGTCGACGGAGGCGAGGGTCGTGCCCACCGAGTCGACGGTCGTCACCGCGGTTCCCGACGTGCGGATCTGGGAGATCATGGCCTCGCGAGACGATGCGTCGCCCACGACCACGCCGGACGTGGAACCCACGGCCAGGCCCAGACCGATCCACGCATCGGAGCTCGCCGCGACCGACGCCTGCGTGGACGTCGTGGTCTGCGCGCGCGCCCCAACGGCGACGAGCGTCGTGGCCTTACCGGCGGGATCCTCGTCGATCGTCATGAGCGGCGTGGACTTGTCGGTGAGGATCTGGCGCAGCAGGTCAGTCTCTGCTCCCGTCGAGGTCAGGACCTGGACGATGGAGTAGCCCACGACGCCGTCGGCACTTGCCGTCTTGGCGCCGCTCGACTGGAGGTGGGAGGCCAGCGTCGTGGCCAGCGTCGTGCGGTACTGACTCATCGAGGTCGATTGCCAGTTATCCGTCAGCGTGACGCGTCCCACGACAGAGGCGCCCGCGTCGGTCAGGGTCGAACGTATGGCGGACACGTCGTCGTCGGAGGCACCGGGCAGGACCACGAGCGCCACCGAGGTCCCGGTCAGCGATCCGGTGAGCGTCGAGGAGGCCAGTGCCTTCAGGCCCGCCGCCTCGGCCTCGGCCTGCGCGCTCAGGACCGGGTCGGAGGCGGCCTGCGACGACGAGGGGTTCATGCCGGCGTTAATGCTGCGCTGGAGCGGGCCGGCGCCGAGGACGACGCCGACGGCCAGCGCGATGAAGATCCCGATGATCGAGACGACGTGGTAACGGAAGTTAATCATTGGGTTCCTCCAGCAAGGTGCATGAGCGACGAGAAGAAGGACGTGAGCGGATACAGGAGGTCGTGACCCCAGGGGGTGGACCACAAAGCGACGCCCATGAGTGCGAGAGCGACGAGCGCGAGCAGCACGAGCGTCCAGCCGCGCGGGCGGGGACGGAACGTAGCTGCGACGGCGTCCGCGCCGATGAGGCGCGACCCGCACGCGAGGCGCGAGAAGAAGGCGGGGGCGACCAGGGCGCGTCCTGCGTCAACGAGTTCGGCTTCACCGTAGGAGACGCCAGCCGTGATGACGGCGGGGGCATCGGAGTGGGCCGCAACGACCAGCGCGGCGTCGAGCGAGGAGCCGGCCATTGGGACGGAACTGTAGACGACTCCCATGCGGTCGAGGCGATCGGAGCCAGGGGCCAGTCCGTCGCCGCCCACGCGCACGATGAAGGACCTGGCCTTGCGGATCGCCTTCTCGCTCATCAGGTCAGCGTCGCCGATCACAGCGTCAAGGGGCAGGTGCGCCTTCAGGGCAACGTCCGCTCCCCCGTCGACGGCGAGCACGTAGGGGGCCGCCTCCGAGCGCCAACGGGCGAGGGCACGCAGCTGAACGGCCGCGTCCGGGGCTCCAGTGACGAGCAGGACCGGGCGACCGCGAAGCCCGGAGAGCTCGGGAACGTCCTGCCCTCGCAAGACGGTGGCTCCGTCTTTGGCCAGGTAGTCCTCGATCGCGCCCTCGAAGCCGGCGAACAGCGGCGCGGAATCAGCGACCTCAATGTCGAGGTCCTCGCTCTCCACGGGCGTCCCCGTCGCAATAACGGTGCCCTCGAGCAGCACTGTGCCCCCGGTAACCGTCACTTCCTGCCCCTCGCGCAACGACATGATGTCCTGGCCGAGGTCGTCCACGAGGGGAATCTGCGCGTCGAGGATGAGCCTGGGACCCATCGCGGCCACTCGGCCCGTCAGGGAAGGCTGGGCGTTCAGGACGGCGGCGGGTTGGTTCGCCACGAGCGCAGCGGCGCTCTCCTTGTCCAGGTCCGCGACGTTAATGACGGCGATATCGCCGCGCTCCAGGCGCGTCGCCAGGTGCTTGGGGCGGTCGTCGATACGGACCCGCCCCGTCCGGGCGTGTGCTGTTGTTGAACGTGTGTCACTCATCCCTGCGATTGTGACACGGCGGAGGCCAAGACCTGCGAAGCGTGGCGGCGCGCCGCCTGCGAGTGCGGATCGCCACCCATCATTCGGGTGAGTTCCGCCTCGCGCTGCGCCCCCGTGACCTCTCTGACGTTCGTCGTGCCGTCGTGCTTCTCGATGACGAGGTGTTGGTCTCCGAAGGCGGCGACCTGCGCCAGGTGGGTGACGACGATGACCTGCCGACTCGCCGCGAGCCTCTTCAGCCTCGCGCCCACCTCGGTCGCGGTTTGACCGCCGATGCCGGCGTCGATCTCGTCGAAGATAAAGGTGGACGAGGCCTCGGTGCGTCCCAGCATGAGCTCGAGGGCGAGCATGACACGGGACAACTCGCCGCCGGAGGCTCCCTGACCGAGGGGGCGCGCGGGGGCGTGCGGATGAGGCTGGAGCCGGAAAACGACCGTTTCGCATCCGTGAGAGCTCGGCTTCGTTGCCTCCAGGTCAATGCGAAGAGTCGCGTCGGGCATCGACAGGGCGTGCAGCTCGTCGTTGACTCCGGCCGCGAGCTCGCTGGCTAGGCGGGCACGGGCCTTCGACAGGCGCGCGCCAACGTCAAGAACGCGGCGCTGGGCCTGCGCGAGCTCGCGCTCGACCACCGCAGGATCCGAGGCCGGGGCCGATAGTTCCTTGACGCGCCCGCGCGCCAGGTCTGCCCACGTCAGCAGGGACTCGATGTCACCGGCGCGCCCACGCAACGCGTCCTTGATGGCCGCGCGACGGGCGTGGATCTGGGCCAGGCGCTCGGGATCGGCGTCGAGGCGGGAGAGGTAGGCGGACACGTCGTCTGCCAGCGCGTCCAGCTCGAGGGCCTGGCTGCGAGCGCGAGCGGCAAACTCCGCCACGGCCTCGTCGAAATGAGAAGCGTCGTCTAGCTGCGCGTAGGCGCCGCGCGCTGACTCGACGGCCCCCGCGTAGTCGCCGCGGTCGTCGCCCTTGAGATAGCCCAGCGAGACCCCCATGAGTGCGCGCAGGTCCTCAACGTTCGTCAAGCGAGACGCCTCGCGGACCAGCTCTTCTTCTTCGCCAGGCTGCGGGTTGAGCGCGTCGATCTGGGCGAGGGCACCGCGCAGGTCCTCGAGCTCCTCCGCGCGATCGTTCGCATCCCCACGCAGCGAGTCGAGTCGGTGCTTCGTGTCAACTGCCGCGCGAAAGGCCTCGCGATACTCCTCCAGCAGCGCGGCGTGAGTGGCCCCGCCGAACTGGTCGAGTGCGCGGCGTTGGGCAGCCTCGCCGGTCAAGCGAATCTGATCCGACTGCCCGTGGATTGTGACCATTGACCCGACGATCTCTAAGAGCGCGGATGCGGGAACGGGGCGCGAACCCAGGTGCGCGCGCGACCTGCCAGCCGCGCGGACGGACCGGCCGACGATGAGCTCGCCCCCTTCGACGACGCCACCGGCCTCCTCGACGCGAGAAGCGACGTCATCGCCGACAGAAAAGATACCGTCCACCGACAATCGATCGGCGCCGCTTCGCACGAGCGCCGCGTCAGCCCTGGCCCCCAGCAGGAGCTGCAGGCTCGACAGGACCATCGTCTTGCCCGCGCCGGTCTCGCCCGTCACAACGATCAGGCCGCCGCCAAAATCGACGTGCGCCGACGCGATGACACCCAGGTTGGCAATATCGAGAGACTCAATCACCGCGAGCCGTCCCTCCACCCGCGCACGGGAAGATTAAATTTGCGCACGAGGCGCGCCGAGAAGGGCGTGTCGTCCACGCGCACGAGCTGGACGGGCGCCGACCCAACGCGGGCACGAACGACGCTGCCCGCCGGAACAGTCATGCGCCGCAGGCCGTCACACCACATCTCGGGGGCAGTCCACATGTCGTCCAGGACGACGATCTCCACGCATGCGGAGGGGCCGACCACGAGCGGGCGCGTGAACAGGCCGTGCGCGGCCAGCGGAGCCACGACGATCGCCTCCGTGTCAGGCCACACGACGGGACCGCCAGCCGAGAAGGAATACGCCGTCGAGCCGGTGGGCGTCGACAGGATCATCCCGTCCGCGCCGTAGGTGGACACTTCCTGCCCATCGACAACGAGAGCGAAGTGAACAGGGTGTGCGACATCCGTGTGCATAATGACGGCCTCGTTGAGTGCCCAGTCGGACGCCCTCGAACCGTCGGGGCGTTCCATGGTGACGTCCAGCGTCATACGCCGCTCGACCGTGAAATCACCCTGGGCGATCTTGCGAGCGACGTCGCCCGTACCTGTCGCACCGAGTTCCGTCAGGAATCCCATGTGTCCGGCGTTGATGCCCAGCAGCGGCACGTCCAGGGCTCGCGCGCTCGACGCGGCAACCAGGAACGTGCCATCGCCGCCGATCGACACGACCATGTCAATGTCGCCGACCGAAGCGTCCTCGACGACCTCGATGCCGCGCTCAGACAGGGCCTGCGACAGCGTTACAGCGGAAGTCACCGCGTTGGTGCGATGACGGTGACGCACCATCAGAACACGCGTCATACCCCACCTCCTGCGGGTCCTTGCGCGACGGCTGCGCGAATGTAGTCAGTCAGCTCCCGCGGGTCAATCGGATCCGGGTAGCCGCGGCGCATGTACAGGAAATACTCGACGTTGCCGGAGGGGCCGGGCAGCGGGGAGGCCGCGATGGCGGCGATGTCCAGCCCCAGGCCGATGGCGCAGCGCGCAACGTTCTCAACAGTTTCGACGTGGTGCTCGGGATTGCGGACCACTCCCCCGTGTCCGAGGCGCTCCTTACCGATCTCAAACTGCGGCTTGACCATGAGCAGGAAATCCGCGTCGGGAGCGGCCGCTGCGACCAGCGCGGGCAGGACAAGGGTCAGCGAAATGAAGGACATGTCGCCCACGACGAGGCCGGGGGCAGGAGCAACCGAGGCCGGGTCCAGTGTGCGCACATTGGTCCGATCGTGAACCTCCACGCGCGGGTCGGACTGAAGTTTCCAGGCGAGCTGGCCGTAACCCACGTCGACTGCGACAACGGAGGCCGCTCCCCTGCGCAGCAAAACGTCCGTGAAGCCTCCCGTCGAGGCCCCCGCGTCGAGGGCGCGACGTCCCTCAATGCGCGGGGCCTTATCGCCCAGGGCGTCGAGGGCCCCGGCGAGCTTGTGCGCGCCGCGAGAGACATACTCGGGGTCGTCGGAGGCGGCCACGACGATGGCCTGGGCGGGATCCATCTGGCGCGCGGGCTTGAGGACGACCTGGCCGTCGAGTTTGACGCGTCCCTCCACGATCATGGACGCCGCGGCCGAGCGAGACTTCGCCAGGCCTCGTCGCACCAGCTCGGAGTCAATCCTTCTCAGCTTCACGTGTGAGCCCTCCCGTCCTCTCGCGATCCGACGCCCACACCCAAAACTGGCGTTCCCGGGGGCACGTCGGTCGACAGGGCCCGCCGCAGATCGGCTTCGATGGCCGTCAGCGTCGAGATTTGCATCTGCGCGCCAAGCTCATCGAAGCCGACCAAACGGGCCGCCGTCTGTTCACTCAGGGCCATCAGGCCTCGTCATCCATGTCGGCCGTCGACTCCAGGAGCGCCTCGAGTTCCTCCTCACCGGGCAGGAATGCGGGGGTGTCCTCACCGGGCTCCGGCAGCGCGTCAGCGTCGGCGCCCTCGACGAAGTCGTCATCCGCGTCGACGACCGGTTCCGGGGCGGTCACGATGCCGGCCGGGTCGTCGTTGTCAACGACCGTGATGTCGGGGCAGGTCACCGGGTTGCCGGAGCCGTCGGCCCACTCCCACGCTGCCGCGGCGAGTGCGCGGTAGGAGTCGATGGAGATCGTGACCGCGTCGGTGAGCTCGATGTCGTCAAGGGTCAGCACGCCCGCGCGCGTCACCTTGGCCACCTGGGACAGACCGCAGGTCCACGTGCCATCGCGGTGGTGCTTGGGCGCCGGGTGCGACTCGAGCAGACCACGCATGTCGATCGCTAGGTAAGCGGGACGCTGGCCGCGCGGGGCGCGCAGGACCTCGCGGGCACGGTGAACGCCGGTCAAGACGTGCATGGCGGGCACGCCGGCGGCAACGGCACCCATGATGTCGGTCTCGAGGCGATCGCCCACTGCCACGGGGTTCGTGGCGCCGACGAGTTCGCTCGCGCGGCGGTAGATTCCGGGCTCAGGCTTGCCTCCCGCGGTGGGACGCTTGCGGGTGGCGTGCTGAATCGCGCGCACGAGCGAGCCGTTGCCCAGAGCCTGACCGCGCTCAACGGGCAGGGTCGCATCAAGGTTGGAGGCGTAGAAGGCTGCACCGCGTTCGATGGCGAATGCCCCCTCGGACAGGAGGGTCCAGTTGACCTCCTTGTCGAGTCCCTGGACGACGGCGGCAGGCTCGTCGTCGGCACTGTCGACCAGCTCGAAGCCCCGTTCCTCGAGAGCGAGGCGCAGGCCGGGTCCGCCGAGCACGAAGACCTTAGCGCCCTCTTCGAGTTCCTCCGCCATGATCGCGGCAATATCCATCGCCGAGGTCATAATCATCTCGGGGGTCGCCTCGAAGTCCATGCCGTTGAGCTTGTCCGCGACCTGCTGCGGGGTACGCATCGCGTTGTTCGTCACAAACGCGGAGGCCATGCCCATCGTGCGCGCCTCGATGACGGAGGAAGCCGCGTGTTCGATGCGCTCGTCGCCGGACCAGGCGGTACCGTCCAGGTCGAGGAGAGCACAGTCAAAGTCCTCGGCCAAGGCGCTCTCGGAACCGCGCAGCGGCGAACGCTTATTGTCGACGTCGGCATCCTGGTACAGGGCAATATCAATGATGTCGGTGTCCTCGGCCTCGGCAGGCATCGCTGCGATGACCTCCTCCGCTTCCTCGGTGCGACCGAGCTCGGTCAGGCGCTCAGCCTTGACCGCCATGAGGCGGCGGCGCAGCTCGTCGTCAGCGGACGCGGGCAGCACCGCCAGCGCGTCGTCGACGATCACGAGGCCGACGTCGGGCTGGCCGAGGTCAGCGCGGGCGCCAGAAGAAACGAGCACGAGCTCGACCTGCTCGGCGAGATCCAGAGACGACGAGTCGGTCGCGTCGATGATCTCCACCGCCTTGTCGGGGTGGCCGAGCCCGCGCTCAGCGTCCGCTTCCACGGCGCGCAGCGACTCGTCACCGCGCATGCGGCGAACGGCGCGAACCTCACGCAGGGCTTCCTCGTAGCGGCCCGACGCGTAGGCGGTCAGGGCCGCGGCCTCACGAACCACGTCGACGCGTCCGGCGCGACTAACCGCAGCCTGCGCGTGCTGGTAGGCGGCCTCGGGGTCGAGGTCGATAAGCTGGCCGGCCATGACGAGGTGGCGTGCAACGATGTCGCGGTTGGGGCCCGACAGGGTGGTCAGGGCGCGCGCGGCGTCAGCGTCGAGCTCCTGAGCGCTCACGCCAGCAGGAATGGTCGGCTCGTTGCCGTTGGGGGACACGTATTCCTCAGTCGAGGAGTAGCTCTGGTAGTTTGCGTCCTTGCGGCGGTCGTTGCCGCGAGGACCGCGACCGTCACGACGATCATCACGGAAACCACCACGGCGGTCGTCACGACGCTGGTAACCCCCACGATCCCCGCGACGATCATCACGCGAACCGAAGTCACGACGATCGTTGTCACGACGCTGGAAACCGCCACGGTCGCCATCACGACGATCATCACGGAAACCACCACGACGATCATCACGACGGAAGCCGCCACGCTCACCGCGATCCTCGAAACCACCGCGACGATCATCACGACGCTGGAAACCGCCACGGTCGCCATCACGACGATCATCACGGAAACCACCACGACGATCATCACGGAAACCACCACGACGATCATCACGGAAACCACCACGACGATCATCACGGAAACCACCACGACGATCATCACGACGGAAGCCGCCACGCTCACCGCGATCCTCGAAACCACCGCGGCGGTCATCACGACGCTGGAAACCACGGTCCCCCTCACGACGGTCGTAACCTCCGCGGCGGTCATCACGACGCTGGAAACCACGATCACCGCGAGCGTCGTCGCGACCGCCGAAGTCACGGCGCTCACCATCTCGACGTTGGAAGTCTCGATCCGTGCCGCGGTCATAACCGCCCCGGCGCTCATCGCGACGCTGATAGCCACCGCGATCGGCGCGTTCACGCCACTGGGGCGAACGCTTCGAGTAGTCACCACGGCCGAATCCGCCGCGTCCTTGAGTCTCTTCTGCCATGGTGCTAAACCTCTATTCCTGCGCTCGCTCGCGCTCTTGTCTGTGGTGCGCACGAAGCGCGTTCAACCACCCAATCTTAGACGAGGTTTGGTGTGGTGGGGGTGGTGGGGGTGTGAAAGGAGAGGGACGGCACGCCGTGTGGCGTGCCGTCCCTCCCATTTGGTTGTGTTGTGGCGGTGTCCTACTCTCCCACAACCTGTCGGTTGCAGTACCATTGGCGCTGCCGGGCTTAGCTTCCAGGTTCGAAATGTTGCTGGGCGTTTCCCCGGTGCTATGACCACCACAAGACTGGTGTTCAACACTGTCCCCCCCGGCTGTGTGTTTGGGGGGTGTGGGTTGATCGTGATTTGTATAGTGGTTGCGGCAGTGTTGTTGTCCGTTGTTCTTGTTACCCGCACGTATTGTGTGGGTGTTGTTTAGTGTTGGCCCATTAGTACCAGTCGGCTCACGAGCACCTCGCGGTGCTTCCACCTCTGGCCTATCAACCCGCTAGTCTAGCGGGGGCCTCTCACCCCACAGGGGGGCGCGGAAACCTCATCTTGAAGCAGGCTTCCCGCTTAGATGCTTTCAGCGGTTATCCCTTCCGAACGTAGCCAACCAGCCATGCACCTGGCGGTACAACTGGCACACCAGAGGTTCGTCCATCCCGGTCCTCTCGTACTAGGGACGGCCCTTCTCAAATTTCCTACGCGCACAGAGGATAGGGACCGAACTGTCTCACGACGTTCTGAACCCAGCTCGCGTACCGCTTTAATGGGCGAACAGCCCAACCCTTGGGACCAACTCCAGCCCCAGGATGCGACGAGCCGACATCGAGGTGCCAAACCATGCCGTCGATATGGACTCTTGGGCAAGATCAGCCTGTTATCCCCGGGGTACCTTTTATCCGTTGAGCGACCACGCACCCACGTGCCATGGCCGGATCACTAGTTCCTGCTTTCGCACCTGCTCGACCCGTCGGTCTCACAGTCAAGCTCCCTTGTACACTTGCACTCGCCACCTGATTACCAACCAGGCTGAGGGAACCTTTGAGCGCCTCCGTTACATTTTAGGAGGCAACCGCCCCAGTTAAACTACCCACCAGGCACTGTCCCCAACCCGGATCACGGGCCAAGGTTGAGGTGACCGCTTGAACCAGAATGGTATTTCAACGACGACTCCACCACCGCTGGCGCGGCAGCTTCACAGTCTCCCACCTATCCTACACAAGTCCAAGCGAACACCAATACCAAGCTATAGTAAAGGTCCCGGGGTCTTTCCGTCCTTCTGCGCGAAACGAGCATCTTTACTCGTACTGCAATTTCACCGAGTTCGCGGTTGAGACAGCGGAGAAGTCGTTACGCCATTCGTGCAGGTCGGAACTTACCCGACAAGGAATTTCGCTACCTTAGGATGGTTATAGTTACCACCGCCGTTTACTGGGGCTTAAATTCACCGCTTCACACCCCGAAGGAGTGTTAACAGTTCCTCTTAACCTTCCAGCACCGGGCAGGCGTCAGTGCGTATACATCGCCTTACGGCTTCGCACGCACCTGTGTTTTTGATAAACAGTCGCTTCTCCCTATTCTCTGCGACCCCACAACCCCACCCACGCGCTTGGCGCGGGGAAGTCACGGGGTCCTCCTTATCCCGAAGTTACGGAGGAATTTTGCCGAGTTCCTTAACCACGATTCACTCGAACGCCTCGGTATACTCTACCTGACCACCTGAGTCGGTTTAGGGTACGGGCGCGTCATGCCCTCACGTCGAGGCTTTTCTCGGCAGCATAGGATCACCACAAGACAACACTATCGTGTCACCCTCATCAGTTCTCACCCTTCATGCCCCCCGGATTTACCTGAGGGACGGGCCACAACCTTAAATACGCACAACCATCGGCGCACTGCAGCTACCTGTCTGCGTCACCCCTGTTAACACGCTTGCCTACAATCACCGGGACCCCAAGACCCACACACACCAACAAACCCGAAGGTTACGTGGTGGTGTGAGCAAATTGGTTAGCACAATGACTTCAGCATGGACGGTCACAACGCGGTACCAGAATATCAACTGGTTGTCCATCGACTACGCCTGTCGGCCTCGCCTTAGGACCCGACTAACCCAGGGCGGATAAACCTAGCCCTGGAACCCTTAGTCAATCGGCGCTGCGGATTCTCACCGCAGATTCGTTACTCATGCCTGCATTCTCACTCCCACACAATCCACCAGAAGTCACCTCCAGGCTTCACCTCATGCAGGACGCTCCCCTACCCAACAACACACCAACAATCCAGTTCCTGGCGCCAGCACGCGTGTTGCTGCCACAGCTTCGGCGGTACGCTTGAGCCCCGCTACATTGTCGGCGCAGAACCACTTGACCAGTGAGCTATTACGCACTCTTTCAAGGATGGCTGCTTCTAAGCCAACCTCCTGGTTGTCACCGCGACTCCACATCCTTTCCCACTTAGCGCACGCTTAGGGGCCTTAGCTGATGATCTGGGCTGTTTCCCTCTCGACTACGAAGCTTATCCCCCGCAGTCTCACTGCCACGCTACACCTAATGGCATTCGGAGTTTGGCTGACGTCAGTAACCCACAGGGCCCATCGGCCATCCAGTAGCTCTACCTCCACCAGGGACCACGCAACGCTGCACCTAAATGCATTTCGGGGAGAACCAGCTATCACGGAGTTTGATTGGCCTTTCACCCCTACCCACAGTTCATCCCCCAGGTTTTCAACCCTGGTGGGTTCGGTCCTCCACACAGTCTTACCTCTGCTTCAACCTGACCATGGGTAGATCACCCCGCTTCGGGTCTAGAACACGCGACAAACGCCATCTTTCAGACTCGCTTTCGCTACGCATACCCCACACGGGTTAAGCACGCCACGTATCACTAACTCGCAGGCTCATTCTTCAAAAGGCACGCCATCACCCCACAAGGCTCTGACGGCTTACAGGCACACGGTTTCAGGTACTATTTCACTCCCCTCCCGGGGTACTTTTCACCATTCCCTCACGGTACTATGCACTATCGGTCATCAAGTAGTATTTAGGCTTACCAAGTGGTCTTGGCAGATTCACACGAGATTTCACGAGTCCCGCACTACTCGGGCACCACATCCACACCACACACCACCGGTCCACCTACACGACTATCACGCTCTACGGTCAGCCATCCCAGACTGTTCAACTCCCAACAACACGCGGTGCGACCCCCCGGCAGAAGGATCCAACATGGCCCCACAACACCAAACACGCAACGGCCGCCGCCTATCACACGCATCTGGTTTAGCCTCCTCCGCTTTCGCTCGCCACTACTCACGGAATATCTTCTCCTACGGGTACTGAGATGTTTCACTTCCCCGCGTTCCCCCCACCACCCTATACACGTTCAGATGATGGTAACCCAGCACAACCCAGGTTAGGTTCCCCCATTCGGACACCCTCGGATAATAACGCTCGCTCGCCAGCTCCCCGAGGCATATCGCAGGCCGCAACGTCCTTCATCAGCTCTTGATGCCAAGGCATCCACCGAATGCCCAACAAAACTAAACAAAACACAAAAAACAGTACAGAACAAATATGCTCGCAACCACTATACAAATCACAAACAACCCACCACACACAACCCACACCAACAACACACAGGCCACCGGCCGGCTGCGCAGGCAACCACCACCCACCAAGGCAGTAGACGCTCACACGGTGTTGAACGTGAACCCGACAGTGTACTCATCTGCTATCAAACGCTTATGCCCAACCCAAAAACGCACCCACACCCACCACCCCACTACCGGGGCAGTAAACACATGCAGGCACAAGAAAACAACCAGAACACCCACCACAACGGGCAGACACACTAACTGTTCCCCACAAAACTGGGCTCCCTAGAAAGGAGGTGATCCAGCCGCACCTTCCGGTACGGCTACCTTGTTACGACTTCGTCCCAATCGCCAATCCCACCTTCGACCACTCCCCCCACCAACGTGGTTAGGCCATGGGCTTCGGGTGTTACCAACTTTCGTGACGTGACGGGCGGTGTGTACAAGGCCCGAGAACGTATTCACCGCAGCGTTGCTGATCTGCGATTACTAGCGACTCCACCTTCATGGGGTCGAGTTGCAGACCCCAATCCGAACTGAGACTGGCTTTAAGGGATTCGCTCCACCTCACAGTATCGCAACCCTCTGTACCAACCATTGTAGCATGCGTGAAGCCCAAGACATAAGGGGCATGATGATTTGACGTCATCCCCACCTTCCTCCGAGTTAACCCCGGCAGTCCCCCACGAGTCCCCACCATCACGTGCTGGCAACATAGGGCAAGGGTTGCGCTCGTTGCGGGACTTAACCCAACATCTCACGACACGAGCTGACGACAACCATGCACCACCTGCACACGACCAACTAAATGCCACCACATCTCTGCAGTGCCGCCGTGCATGTCAAGCCTTGGTAAGGTTCTTCGCGTTGCATCGAATTAATCCGCATGCTCCGCCGCTTGTGCGGGCCCCCGTCAATTCCTTTGAGTTTTAGCCTTGCGGCCGTACTCCCCAGGCGGGGCACTTAAAGCGTTAGCTACGGCGCAGAAACCACGGGTGGCCCCCACACCTAGTGCCCAACGTTTACAGCGTGGACTACCAGGGTATCTAATCCTGTTCGCTCCCCACGCTTTCGCTCCTCAGCGTCAGTAACGGCCCAGAGACCCGCCTTCGCCACCGGTGTTCTTCCTGATATCTGCGCATTCCACCGCTACACCAGGAGTTCCAGTCTCCCCTACCGCACTCAAGTCAGCCCGTACCCACCGCACGCCCCCAGTTAAGCCAGAGGATTTCACGGCAGACGCGACCAACCGCCTACAAGCCCTTTACGCCCAATAATTCCGGACAACGCTCGCGCCCTACGTATTACCGCGGCTGCTGGCACGTAGTTAGCCGGCGCTTCTTTACCCACTACCCTCACCACAACCCAAGTTGCGGCTTGACCATGAGCGAAAGAGGTTTACAACCCGAAGGCCTCCATCCCTCACGCGGCGTCGCTGCATCAGGCTTTCGCCCATTGTGCAATATTCCCCACTGCTGCCTCCCGTAGGAGTCTGGGCCGTATCTCAGTCCCAATGTGACCGGTCACCCTCTCAGGCCGGCTACCCGTCAAAGCCTTGGTAGGCCATCACCCCACCAACAAGCTGATAGGCCGCGAGCCCATCCCCCACCAGAAAAAACCTTTCCACCAACCCCCATGCGAAGGCCAGTGAATATCCAGTATTAGCACCCGTTTCCGGGCGTTATCCCAAAGAAGGGGGCAGGTTACTCACGTGTTACTCACCCGTTCGCCACTCATCCAACCCAACAAAAGCCAGGTCTTCAGCGTTCGACTTGCATGTGTTAAGCACGCCGCCAGCGTTCGTCCTGAGCCAGGATCAAACTCTCCGAACAAAAACAAAAACGTTAAAGCCCAGAAAAACCAACCAAACACAAAGCCCGGCCAGCAATCCCAACCAAAAACACTCAAAAACAAAAAACAGGCATAAACAAAACAAACAAACACACTATCGAGTTCACAAACAACACCCACACACCCAAACAACCAGGCCAAAACCCAGCCACCCAAGCAGTGAACCACCACCACAAACTCACTCACAAGCTCGCGGCGACAGGTGAATAATCTACTCACCCCCCACACAAAAGTCAACCCAAAACAACGTGACCCCCAACACACAACCCACAAACCCACCAAACACAACGAAAAGGGGCCGTCCGATCGCCATCGAACGCCCCCTTCTCAGAAAGAATCAGCTCAGCTCAAGCACGGCAAGGTTCTTGCGCCCCTTACGAATGAGAGCCAGTCCACCTGCGAGGACGTCCTCCTGGCGGAGGATCGCCTCGGGGTCGGTGACCTTGACGTTGTTGATGGACGCACCGCCGGAGGAGATCGTGCGACGGGCAGCCGTCTTGCCCTTCTCGAAACCGAGGGCGACGAGAGCGTCGGCCACGGTGGATTCGCCGAGAGTGAGCGAGGCGCGCGGAAGGTCGGCGGTCGCGGCGGCCAGGGTGGCCTCGTCCAGGTCGCGGATATCGCCGCCACCCCACAGGGCATCCGTTGCGGCGAGGACACGGGCGAGCTGATCAGCCCCGTGGACAAGCTCAGTCACGGAGGCGGCCAGTGCCTTCTGCGCTGCGCGCTGGTGGGGACGCTCGGCGACCTCGGCAGCCAGCGCTTCAATCTCTTCTCGAGACTTGAAGGTAAAGATCTTCAGGAAGCGCACGACATCCTCATCCGCGACCTGCAGCCAGAACTGGTAGAAAGCGTAGGGAGTCATCATCTCAGGGTCGAGCCAGATGGCACCGCCCTCGGACTTGCCGAACTTCGTGCCGTCGGCCTTGGTAATGATCGGCGTGGTCATCACGTGCGTGTCGACGCCCTCGACCTTGCGGATCAGGTCGACGCCGCCCACCATGTTGCCCCACTGGTCGTTCCCGCCGGTCTCGAGGGTGCAGCCATGGCGACGGTACAGCTCGAGGAAGTCGTTGGCCTGGAGAACCTGGTAGGAGAACTCCGTGTAGGAGATGCCCTCGTCGGAGGCGATGCGGCGCGCGACGATGTCCTTGTTGAGCATCGTGCCCACGCGGAAGTACTTGCCGATGGTGCGCAGCAGGTCGATGGCGCTCATCTCCTGGGTCCAGTCCAGGTTGTTCACCATGCGCGCGGCCGCCGGCCCCTCAAAGTCGAGGAACCGCGAGATCTGGGCGCGAAGACGATCCGCCCATCCCTTGACGACCTCGGTCGACTGGAGCTGACGCTCGCCGCTCTGGCGGGGGTCGCCGATCTGCCCGGTGGCGCCGCCAACGAGCGCGAGGGGGCGGTGCCCGGCGAGCTGGAGGTGGCGCATGACGATGAGCTGAACGAGGTGACCGTGATGCAGGGAGGGCGCGGTCGGATCGTAGCCGCAATAGAAGGTGACAGGTCCGGCGGCCAGGTGCGCGCGAAGCGCCTCGAGGTCGGTGTGCTGCGCGAGCAGCCCACGCCACTGCAATTCGTCCAGAATGTCTGTCACGAAACTTGTCCTTCCTTGCGGATTCGACGGATTGTTGTTCTTGTAGTGTATCGGCTCGGCGGCGCCGGGCGTTAGCGCAGCGCGGTGTCCGCCCACTGACGGGCGTGAGCGAGTCCGGCCCGGGCCTCGTCGAGCTGTTCGGCGACGCGCACGGGTGCGGTACCACCTCGGCCGAGGCGTGCTCCGACCGATCCCTCGACGGTGAGGACGGAACGAACCTCCGGGTCGAGGTGGGACGAGGCCTGGGCGAGCTCCGCGTCCGTCAGATCGGCGAGCTCCACTCCCCTCGCCTCGGCCAGGCGCACGCAGGCGCCCGAGATTTCGTGGGCGTCGCGGAAGGGAACCCCGCGCTTGACGAGCCATTCGGCGATGTCGGTCGCCAGCGAGAAGCCCTGCGGGGCGAGTTCAGCGAGGCGCTCGAGGTGGATCGTCATGGTGTCGATCATGCCGGCGACGGCGGGGCACAGAACATCGAGGGTGTCGATCTGGTCGAAGACCGGCTCCTTGTCCTCCTGGAGGTCACGGTCGTAGGCGAGAGGAAGAGCCTTGAGGACGGCGAGGAGGCCAGTGAGGTCGCCGATGAGTCGTCCGGCCTTGCCGCGCGCAAGCTCGGCGACGTCCGGGTTCTTCTTCTGCGGCATGATCGAGGACCCGGTCGAGTAGGAGTCGTCGAGGGTGACGTAGCCGAACTCCTTCGTGTTCCAGATGACGATCTCCTCGGACAGTCGGGAGATGTCGATGCCGATCTGGGCGCAGATGAAGGAGAACTCGGCGACGACGTCGCGGGCGGCGGTCCCGTCGATCGAGTTTTCGACGGAGTCGGTGAATCCAAGGGCCGTGGCGATACGGCGCGGATCCATGCCGAGGGTGTTGCCGGCGAGCGCGCCCGAACCGTAGGGCGAGATGGCGGCTCTCTTGTCCCAGTCACCAAGGCGCGCCACGTCGCGCACCAGCGGCCAGACGTGGGCGAGCAGGTGGTGCGCGACAAGGACGGGCTGGGCGTGCTGCATATGGGTGCGACCGGGCATGACGGCGTCCCCCGCGCGGCTGGCCTGGCCGATGAGGGCCTCGGCGATATCGAGGACGCGCCCGGCCAAGTGGCGTGCCTCCTGGCGCAGGTAAAGGCGAATGAGAGTCGCGATCTGGTCGTTACGCGAGCGCCCCGCGCGGAGCTTGCCACCGAGGGTCGCGCCTGCACGCTCGATGAGTCCACGCTCGAGGGCGGTGTGCACGTCCTCATCGTCGGGGCTGGGTACGAAAGCGCCGGAGGCGACGTCGGCGTCGAGGCGGGCGAGCGCCGCATGCATGTCCTCGCACTCCTGGTCGGTGAGCAGGCCGACGCGGTGCAGCTCGTCGGCGTGCGCGTGTGATCCCGCGATGTCGACGTGAGCCAGGCGGAAATCAAAATGGGTTGAGACGCTCAGCGCCGCGAGGGCCTGCGACGGGCCTCCGGCGAAGCGGCCTCCCCACAGGGACACGTGCTTGTCGGACTGCGACATGGTTGACCTCCCAAGGTCGGTGGCGGGAACGAAGCTATGGCTTAAGAGTATTCGAGGTGCTGGCGGGCCGCCGACGGCCACACGACGGGCACCTCACCGCGCACCTTGACCCAGGTGGCGATGATGACAACGAGCATCCAGTTGCCCTCGAAGAGCATCCTCGATTCGGTGAAGGACTGGATGAACATCGCGATCATGAGGACGGCGGGGACCACGTCCCAGAGGTTATCGTCGATATGGGCCACCGCGACCTTGACGACCCGCAAGAGCGTCCACACGATCGCGGCCGTGACCAGAAATGCGCCGACGAAGCCGGTCGTCAACGCGGCCTCCACGTAGACGTTGTGAGCCTGGTTGGTGGGGGTCCCGTCCGGGCGGATCACGAGGGAAGCGAAAGGCTCCATCCATGTCGGCCAGCCGATGAACCAGCCCCAGCCGCCGATCGGCCGCTGCCTCACCAAGGGCTCGACGGCGTGCCAGATGACGGAGCGCCCGCTCATGTCCGGGCTGCGCCCGAAGGCGTCCGCGATCGCGTGGCGCGCGAAGAACGCGCCGATCGCCGCGAGTATGCCCACGGCGGCGAAAATACCGACGACGCGCAGTCTCAAGCGCACGGGCACACGCCGCTGGACGACCAGAGCGGCGATCACGATGAAGCATCCCGCGGTGGACAGGGAGACCGTCGCCGACTGGGTCAGCAGGAACACGGCTGCGCATGCGGCCAGCCACGCGAGAGTGGAGGGCAGGGCGCGGCGGGTCTGCATGTAGCGCAGGACCAGGCAGATCGCGAGGAGCAGCGCAACGAAGGCCAATGGGTTGCGATTGCCGGGGAAGCCCTGGATGGGGCCTCCGTGAAAGATCAGGCCGTCGACCCAATAGGAGGACGCTGGCAGCAGTCCCCTTCCCCACATGGTCGGCGGGGCCAGGGGACCTCGGCCGAACAAGCCGACCAGGACCTCGAGAATGAACGAGGACCCGATGATCCACTGGAACGACAGGATCAGGGACTCCACAAGCGCCGTCAACGGCAGCGCGACCGCGACGGCGATCGAGACCAGCGTCAGCGCGCACTGAAGAACCCAGAACTGCGCGCTCGTCATGGGGTCAACCGACCAGAAACAGGTGAGCCCGCACCAGAGCACGAACAGGCTGATCGTCGTCGGGAAGCGGCGCAACAGCAGGGACCGCCCGGAGCTGCGGAACAGCACCACGAAGGCCACGAGAAGGATGAGCATGGGCACGAGGGAGCCGATGTCTCCGAATATCCCACGCACGCCCTTCCCGGCGAAGCCGACGAAAAACATGCCAGCGACTGTGTAGCGCATCATGCGCTCACGCAGGGTCTCATCCTGATCGGTGGCCGCGGCCCCTCCGATCGGCACACTGTCTTGGAACGTCATACACGACACAGTAGGCGAGGTGGGAGCGCCGTCGCCGACGCTCCCACCTCTTGAAACCCAACTGAAACATTCCCTGTGAGAGAACACTCAGCGAGTACTCAGTACCCCATATTGACGCCGAAGCGCACGTCGCGTGCGGCCGCGAGCTTGGACTGCAGGCCGTAAATGTCGATGAATCCGCGCGAGGACGACTGGTCGAAGGTGTCGCCCGTCTCGTAGGTCGCCAGGTTGAAGTCGTAGAGGGAGGACTCCGAGCGGCGCCCGTTGACGGTCGCGCGTCCGCCGTGAAGGATCATGCGGATCTCGCCGGACACGTATTCCTGGGTGTGCTCGATGAAAGCATCCATCGACTTCTTGAGCGGCGAGTACCACTGGGCCTCGTAGACGAGTTCGCCCCATGTCTGCTCGAGCTGTCGCTTGTAGCGGTGCTGCATGCGCTCCAGGGTGATGGATTCGAGGGCCTGGTGGGCCTCGATGAGGGCGACGGCGCCGGGCGCCTCGTAGATCTCGCGGGACTTGATGCCCACGAGGCGGTCCTCGACCATGTCGATGCGGCCGATGCCCTGGGCGCCGGCGCGGCGGTTCATCTCCTGTATGGCCTCAAGCGGGGTGACCGGGCGTCCGTCGATGGCGACGGGGATGCCCTTGTCGAAGGTGATGACGACTTCGTCGGGCAGCGGCGGGTAGGTCGGGTCGTCGGTGTAGACGTAGACGTCCTTGGTGGGGGCGTTCCACAGGTCTTCGAGGAAGCCGGTCTCGATGGCGCGGCCCCACACGTTTTGGTCGATCGAGAAGGGGTTATGCTTCGTCGTTTCGATCGGCAGGTTGTGCTTTTCTGCGTATTCGATGGCGACGTCGCGGGTCAGGGCGAGGTCGCGCACCGGGGAGATGCAGTCCATGTCGGGGGCCATCGAGGTGATGGACACTTCGAAACGGACCTGGTCGTTGCCCTTGCCGGTGCAGCCGTGGGCGACGGTCGTGGCACCGAATTCGCGCGCTGCCTTGACCAGGTGCTTGGTGATGACGGGGCGCGAGAGGGCGGAGACGAGGGGGTACTTGCCTTCGTAGAGGGCGTTGGCCTTCAGCGCGGGCATGCAGTACTCGTTTGCGAATTCGTCGCGAGCGTCGGCGACGTAGGCTTCGACGGCACCACAGTCGAGAGCGCGCTGACGAATGACCTCGAGGTCTTCGCCTCCCTGGCCGACATCGACGGCGACGGCGACGACCTCGCGGCCGGTCTGCTCGCCGATCCATCCGATGGCGACGGAGGTGTCCAGGCCGCCTGAGTAGGCCAGGACGACGCGGTCTGTGCTCGACATGGGGGTTCCTTCCACTGGGGGTTTCGTTGGGTCGTATCGCGGCTCGTTGGGACGAGGCCGTGGCTAGTTTTCGGGCAGAGCGCCGGGCTCTGCGAGGGCGAGAAGCATGCGTTCGACGCCGACAGCATCCTCCTCGGAGCGGCAGATCACGAGGATCGTGTCGTCGCCGGCGATGGTGCCGGCGATTTCCTCTCGGCGCACGGAGTCGATCGAGGAGGCAAGGAGATTGGCCGCCCCGACCTGGGTGCGTAGAACGAGCTGGTTGCCGACTTTGACGGAGGTGACGAGGAGGAGCTGGCACCAGCGCGCGAGGCGGACGTTGGCGGCTTCGCCGTCGTGGGTCGCTCCCCCGTCGTGGTCGGGCACGGTGTAGATGAGGGTGCCGGATGCGTTGCGCACCTTGGTGGCCCGCAGGTCCATGAGGTCGCGCGACAGCGTCGTCTGGGTGACGTCGATGCCCCGCTGAGCAAGGCGTGAGCGCAGCGCTTCCTGGCTACCGATGGACTCGGAGGCCAGGAGGTTGCGGATCATTTCGTGCCTGGCACTCTTGGTGCTGGGGAACGCTGCTGCTGAACTCATATGCATGATTATACATGCATATGCATATATGTGCGCAAGTGGGTGAGGGGCACCCCTCACCCACTCACGTTCTGACAGTCTCAGGCCTTCAGCGCCTCGACGATCTCATCAGCCCACTGGTCGATAGCCTCCCAGTCACGGAAGTCCCCCTCGACAACTCCAGCCAGGCGGGCAACCGAACGCTCGCGCAGGGACAGGAGGGAGGGCTTGTACCGACCCGGGAAGGTATGCAGCTCGCGGCACTTGACATGGGTGAGGAGCGGTCCGACGCGCGTGCCGTCCTGCTCGGAGTGCTTGGGAACGCCATTCATGCCGACGGAGAAGGCCCATACGCGTCCGACGGGCAACTCGTCCTTAAAACGCTCCATGAAGTCGTGTGCCTCGGGCATCCACTGGAGGATGTACACGGCCGATCCGACAACGACGGCATCGTAACCCGAGACCGACGTGACGTCGGCGGGCGCGAGACGATCAACGGTGATTCCACTCGCTTCGATACGCCGGGCAATGGCGTCGGCGACCTCATCCGTCGCCCCGTGCTTTGATGCTGCAGTTACAAGAATGTGCATAAGACCATGCTAAGGCGAAGACCGGTCGAATCCGCACCTGCGACACCCCAATGAGTGGGGCGCCACACGTGAGATTCGACCGGCCAGACGCTGGTCGCGATGTCTCAGGCGCGCAAGGAGGCTCCCAGGACCTTCTTGGCCTTGGCCACCACCTGCGCACGGACCGCCTCGGATTCCTTTGCGGTCAGCGTGTGGTCAGCGGCGCGCAGTCGCAGGGCGAACGCGAGCGAGCGGTAGCCTTCGGGCACCTGGTCGCCCTCGTAGATATCGAAGAGTGAGACCGATTCCGCGAGCGGGCCGGCACCCTGACGCACGATCTGCTCCACGCGCGAGGCGGGGATGTCAGACGGAACGACGAGAGCGATGTCCTCCTTGGCCAGCGGGAACGTCGAGACGCCCTTGACCTGGATCGGGTCGGCGCTCATCTGGGAGATGAGCGCATCCATGTCGATCTCGAAGGCACAGGCGCGCGCCGGCAGGCCGAAGGCGCGGCACGCCGCCGGCGAGAGCTCGCCCGCCAGCGCGACGTCCACGAGCGTGCGGCCCGCGCGCACGAAGACGCGGGCGACGCGGCCCGGGTGGAAGGGAGCAACGTCCGCGGGATCCGTGGCCGGGGCGGGCATCGGGGCCCCCTTGTGGGCGGGAGCCTTGTCCATCCAGGCGCGGGTCACCTCGACGCGCACCCCGAGGGCCGAGGCCACGCGACGCACGTACTCCAGGGCGTCCGCCCAGTCGTAGGCGCGGGCGTTCGCCAACACGCCGGCCGGGACAGCCTGGCCTGTGAGGACACCGCCGATGTGCCACGGCTGAGGCGGGATGCCGGCCTCGAGGGCGGCGAGTACCTCATCCGAGGGGCGTTCCTCCGCCCCGGGCAGAGCCGCGGGAACCGTGCCGTGGGGCCTGGCTACCTTCGCGACCTCGAAGACGGCGACCTCCGCGTTGGAGCGCGACGCGTTGCGGCCGGCGACGTCGAGGAGTGTGTCGAGCACCGAGGTGCGCAGCCACGGGGCATCGTCCGCCATCGGGTTGCGCAGGCGCAGGGCCTCGCGGCGCTGATCGTCGGCGGGGATACCCTGACGATCCCAGGTGTCGGACACGAACGGGTAGGACTCAACCTCGACGAGGCCGCCGTCGGCGAGCATCGCAGCAGCGAGACGACGCGCCTTCTGGCCCGTGGTCAGGCCGTGGCCCGCGGGAGCCGTAGGAAGCACGACAGGAATGTTGTCGTAACCGTCCAGGCGCGCGACTTCCTCGACGAGATCCGCCGGAAGCGTCAGGTCCGGGCGCCACGACGGCGCCGTGACGGTGAACGTGCCATCGACGGGGCCTTCGACGCGGCAGCCAACGGTGGTCAGCAGCTCGGCGATGCGCTCGGGGCTGTGCGCAACGCCGGTGAGGCGCTGTGCCTCGCCCACGGGCAGGGAGATGACGGTCGGGGCCTCTCGCTCGTCGACGTCGGTCACGCCGGCGTCAATGCTCCCGCCGCCGTACTGAACGAGCAGCTCGACGGCGCGCTGTGCGGCGACCTCGGGCAGTGCCGGGTCGACCCCGCGCTCGAAGCGCTTCGAGGCCTCGGAGTGCAGCTTGTGGCGGCGCGCGCTGCGCGCGATCGACACCGCATCGAAGTGGGCGGCCTCGAACAGGATATCGGTGGTGCCCTCCTCCACCTCGGAGTAGGCCCCGCCCATGACACCGGCGATGCCGATGATGCGAGAGCCCTCGCCCTGGGGCGAATCGGTGATGAGCAGGTCCTGCGGATCCAGCTCGCGCTTCTCCTCGTCCAGGGTCACGAGGCTCTCGCCCGCGCGGGCGCGGCGCACGACGATGGGAGACGCGAGCGCTGCCAGGTCGTAGGCGTGCATCGGTTGCCCCAGGTCGAGCATGACGTAGTTCGTAATGTCGACGGGCAGCGACAGGGAGCGCATGCCAGCGGCCTCGAGGCGCTCAACCATCCAACGCGGGGTCGGAGCGGCAGGGTTGGTGCCGCGCACGACGCGCGCGACGAAGCGATCAACGCCCGCGCGGCCGCGGATCGGCGCGTCGTCGGCGAAGACCACGGGGAAGCCCTCGGCGTTGGGCGCGGGGGGCTCGGCGGCCACGACGCCGGGCAGGCCCGGGTCGCGGAAAGCGGCGCCGGTCGAGTGGGAGTACTCGCGCGCGATGCCGCGCATCGAGAAGCAGTAGCCGCGGTCCGGGGTCACGTTGATCTCCAGGACCTCCTCCCCCAGCCCCAGCCAGGACACGATGTCCGTACCGACCGCGGGGATCTCACGATCCGGGAAGTACTGCGGCAGGACGATGATGCCGCTGTAATCCTCGCCCAGACCCAGCTCGCGCGCGGAGCAGATCATGCCGTCGGAGACGTGACCGTAGGTCTTGCGCGCGGCGATCTGGAAGTCGCCCGGCAACACGGCTCCCGGCAGAGAGACAACCACCAGGTCGCCGACGTCGAAGTTGTGCGCGCCGCAGATGATGCCGCGGCTGGGCAGCTCCGAGGGCTCCTTGCCCGTGCCGGGGGCGTCGTTGTACTCGCCCACGTCCACGCGGCAGTAGTTGACGGTCTTGCCGTTCGAGGCGGTCTCCTCCACGCGCGTCAGGACGCGGCCCACGACGAGGGGGCCGATGACGCGGGCGGGGTGAATCTCTTCTTCCTCGAGGCCGACCTTGACCAGGGCGGCGGCCAGGGCCTCGGCGTCCGTCCCCTCAGGAACGTCGACGTGGTCGGCCAGCCAGCTCAGCGGAACCATAGGCATGTCAGTTTCCCCTTCCATTGACGCCGAACTGCTGGGAGAAGCGAACGTCTCCCTCGACGATGTCATGCATGTCAGCGATGCCGTGACGCAGCATCAGCGTGCGCTCGATGCCCATGCCGAACGCGAAGCCCGAGTAAACCTCGGGGTCCACGCCGTTGGCTCGCAGGACGTTGGGGTTGACCATGCCGCAGCCGCCCCACTCGATCCAGCCGGGGCCGCCCTTCTTCTGGGGGAACCACAGGTCCATCTCGGCGCTGGGCTCGGTGAAAGGGAAGTAGGAGGGACGCAGGCGTGTCTTCGCCTCGGGGCCAAACATGGCCTTGGCGAAGTGATCGAGAACGCCCTTGAGGTGCGCCATCGTCAGGCCCTTGTCAACCGCGAGGCCCTCGACCTGGTGGAAGACCGGCGTGTGCGTCGCATCCAGCGCGTCGGAACGGAAGACCTTACCCGGGCACGCCACGTACAGCGGCACACCGCGCGCGAGCATCGAGTGGGACTGCACGGGCGAGGTGTGCGTGCGCATCACCAGGTGGCCGTCCTCCTCCTTCTCGCCGCCCACGCTGCGGCCGTCAATGTAGAGGGTGTCCTGCATCTGGCGGGCGGGGTGATCGATGTCGAAGTTAAGTGAGTCGAAATTGAACCACTCGTGCTCGATCTCGGGGCCCTCGGCAATGTCCCAGCCCATGGCCACGAAGAAGTCCGCGACCTCTTCCATGAGCGTCTCCAGGGGATGGCGGGCACCGGCGGGGCGGCGGCGCGTGGGGACCGTGACGTCCACGGACTCCTCGACCAGCATGCGTGCCTCGTGCTCGGCGGCGAGGACCTCCTTGCGGGCCTCGAGCGCCTCGGTCAGCGCCTTGCGCGCCTGTCCGAGATTCTTTCCGGCCAGGCCACGCTTCGAGGGCTCCAGCGAACCGATCGTGCGGTTCGCGGTCACAAGCGGGGCTTGATCGCCAAGAAGAGCGGCGCGAACGGCCTTGAGGGCGTCCAGCGAATCTGCTTCTTCAATATCGACGAGGCCCTGGGCGCGCACTGCGTCGACGGCGGCCTCGTCAAGAGGATCAAGGTCAGGGGCATTGCCAGCCATGTCCTGCTTCCTTCTTCTTTCCTACTGGGGTCATTACTGCGCGCATCACGCGCACTGTCCCCCATCCTACCCGGTCGCGCATCCTCACAGCTCACCGGGTCCGCCGCCGCGCTACCCTGGAAGGCGTGAATGCGCGTGAGCGCACCCGTTGTCTCCAGACAGGAACCCCATGTCTCACATCACGAACCCCGACGGCGCGGCCCCGGCCTCGTTGCCAACCCCCACCCTCTTGGGCGCCAAGCGCGTGCGCGTCCAGCACATCGCGCGCGCCAAGGCCGAGGGCATCCCCCTGACCATGCTCACCGCCTACGACGCCCTGACCGCGCCCATCCTGGAGGCCGCCGGGGTCGACATGCTCCTCGTGGGCGATTCGCTGGGGAACGTGATCTTGGGGCACGGCTCGACCCTGCCCGTCACCCTGGAGGACATGGAGCGCGCCACAGCCGCCGTCGCTCGCTCAACCTCCCGCGCGATGATCGTCGCCGATCTGCCTTTCGGCACCTACGAGGACACTGCGGAGCACGCCTTCGCCTCGGCGACCGCGCTCATGAAGGCCGGCGCCCACGCCGTCAAGCTTGAGGGCGGGCGCAGCCGCGCCCACATCATCGCCGCACTCACGGCCGCCGGCATCCCCGTGTGCGCGCACCTGGGATACACGCCCCAGTCCGAAAACACGCTGGGCGGACCGCGCATGCAGGGACGAGGCGCTGGTGCCGATCAGCTGCGCGCGGACGCCGAGGCCGTCGAAAAGGCCGGAGCCTTCGCCGTCGTCTTCGAGATGGTGCCCGCTTCCATCGCGACGGAGCTCACCCAAACCCTGACTATCCCCACCATCGGTATCGGCGCGGGTCCGAACACCGACGGACAGGTGCTTGTGTGGTCCGACATGGCCGGATACTCCGACTGGACGCCCTCTTTCGTGCGACAGTTCGGCCAGCTTGGTCAGGCTCTGCGTGAGGCCGCGTCCGACTACGTGGAGGCGGTGCGCGAGCGCTCCTTCCCCGGCCCCGACAACTACAAGAACGACTGACACCACCCGTTTGCAGGAGGAAGAACCATGGAAGCATCATCGCTGGCACGCCGCGCGCCCCTGGGCACGCTGAAGCCCGGACGCGTCTCGGCCCGGCGCGCCGTGCCTGAGCACATCGCGCGCCCCGAATACATGTTCCACGACGGCCCCGAGCGCGTCACGACCTCGGACATCAAGAGCCCCGAGACGATCGCGAAGATCCGCGAGGCCGGGCGCATCGCCGCCGGTGCCATCGAGGCCGTGGGCGCCGCCATCGCGCCGGGCGTGACAACCGACGAGCTAGACCGTATCGGCCACGAGTACCTGCTCGCGCACGACGCCTACCCGTCGTGTCTGGGCTACATGGGCTTCCCCAAGTCCCTCTGTTCCTCGATCAACGAGGTCATCTGCCACGGCATCCCCGACGACCGCCCGCTTCAAGACGGCGACATCATCAACATCGACATCACGGCCTACAAGGACAGCGTCCACGGCGACACCTGCGCCATGTTCGAGGTCGGCACGGTCGACGAGGAGTCCCACCTGCTCATCGAACGAACGAAGAACGCGATGATGCGCGGCATCAAGGCCGTGGGTCCGGGCCGCGAAATCAACGTGATCGGGCGCGTCATCGAGGCATACGCGAAGCGATTCGACTACGGGGTCGTGCGCGATTTCACGGGCCACGGCGTCGGCGAAGCCTTCCACTCCGGCCTCATCGTCCCCCATTACGACGCGGCCCCCTCCTACGACACGGTCATGGAGGTCGGGATGGTCTTCACGATCGAGCCCATGCTGACACTGGGCACCGTCGAGTGGGAGCGCTGGGACGACGATTGGACGATCGTGACCGCCGACCGCTCGCGCACCGCGCAGTTCGAGCACACGATTGTCGTGACCGAGGACGGGGCCGAGATCCTGACCCTTCCCTGATCACCGAAACGAACGCGGCCCGCCTCGTTTTCTCACGATATGAGGCAGGCCGCGTTCGTTTTGCAAACGAATTGTGTTTATCGCGGTGGCCTCCGTTACAATTCAAATACGTTGGGCACCAGGAGCCCGCGTACAAAACGGCACACGTTACCCGAGGAGGGGTCATGGTTCAGGTCGCTTGCGGCATCGACATCGGCGGATCCGGCGTGAAGGGCGCGCTGGTGGATCTTGAGACCGGCGAGTACATCGGCGATCAGGTTCGTATTCCCACCCCCACCCCGGCAACCCCCGAAGCCGTGGCGCAGGTCTGCCGCGAGGTCATCGACCAGCTCGACGTCAAGATCGGCGTGCCGATTGGCGTCACCTTCCCCGCCCCCGTCTTTAACGGCGTGATCCCCTACATGGCGAACCTCGATCAGTCGTGGGTTAACGTCAATGTGGATGCTCTGATGGAGCGTTACCTGGGCCGCACCGTCGTCGCCCTCAACGACGCGGACGCCGCGGGCATCGCCGAGGTCGCCTACGGAGCGGCAAAGGGCCGCGACGGGGTCATCGTGTTTACGACGCAGGGCACGGGCATTGGCTCGGCCATCATCGTCAACGGCACACTGCTGACCAACACAGAGCTGGGCCACCTGGAGATCGACGGCACCGACGCGGAGAAGAACGCGTCTTCGGGCCAAAAGACACTCCAGGGCCTGAATTGGGAGCAGTGGGCGCAGCGCCTCCAGCGCTACTACAGCCACGTGGAGTTCCTGCTTAACCCCGACCTGTTCGTCGTGGGCGGGGGTGTCTCGGAGAACCACGAGAAGTTCATGCCTCTGCTCACGCTGAAGACCCCCATGATTCCCGCGAAGCTGCTCAACACCGCTGGCATCGTCGGCGCCGCCTACTACGCGGCGCAGCATAGTGCCTGAGCGCCGCCCCGCGGTGGGCACTCGGCTCCCGAAACTACGGAAGGACCCCGACTCGCGTCGGGGTCCTTCCGTGGATCTGTCGGCCTATACGCCGGGTTCTGTGCCCGCGGACCGTTACCGGTCTCGCGGTGGCGACCATCTATCTAGGACCGTCGTTGCCGACGGCCTCCAGCAACCTACCCGCAGGCATGAGGCGGGCCGCCCTGCCTGCTGCTCGGTCTTGCTCCGGGTGGGGTTTACCTAGCCGACGCGGTCGCCCGCGCCGCTGGTGAGCTCTTACCTCACCTTTTCACCCTTACCGCCACGATCAGTGGAGGTGGTTTCTTTTCTGTGGCACTGTCCCGCGGGTTACCCCGGGTGGCTGTTAGCCATCACCCTGCCCTGTGGAGCCCGGACGTTCCTCGAGCGTTTCCGCGCGCGGCCGCCCGGCCGGCAGATCCACCGACAAATTCTAGCGCGCCTGGGGCCGCCGGCGCGATAGGGTGAATGCATGCTGATCTGGTTGCCCCCGTCGGAGGGGAAGAACGCGCCCGAATCCGGGCCTTGTCTGTCCCTGGACGCCCTCTCGCGCCCTTCGCTGAACGCGGATCGTCGCCGGGTCGCGGACGCGCTCGTGGCGCTTGGGTCCGGGGTGGACGCTGCGGCCGCCCTCAAGGTCGGAACGCGCATCGACCTGTCCGTCAACGAGGCTCTTGACTCCGCCCCCTGCGCCCCGGCCTCGTCGCTCTTCACGGGCGTTCTCTTCGAGGCCATCGAGGCCGTCGCCCCCGGCGCGTGGCAGAGCATGGGCGCGTCTCACGTGTCGGTTTTTTCGGGCCTCTTCGGGGTCCTCTCCCCCGCCGACCACGTCCCCAACCACCGCCTCGCCATGGGCGTGTCCTTGCCCGGCTTCGGCGTCATGTCCACCTGGTGGGCACCGCGCTTGGACGCGGCCCTGCGCCCGGAGGCCTCGGAGTGCATCGTTATCGACGCGCGCTCGGGCCCCTACCGGGCAGCCTGCAAGGCGCCGTGGGCGCGCGTGTGGGAACTGCGCGTCGTGCGCGAGGCGGGCGGCACACGCTCCGTCATTTCCCACGACGCTAAGCGCTGGAGGGGCGCCGTCACGGGCACACTCCTGGCGTCGGGAGGATACGCCGCGGGCGAGACGGCCGAGTGTGAGCAGGCGCTGACGGACGCTGCGCACGCGGTGACGTTGCACGACGCTCGCGGGGCCGAGCACCGCGTTATCGATGTCGAATTCGGGCCGGAAAAGAAGGCGAAACAGGGCGGCGCGACGCGAGCGCTCACGCTGGTGACCAATTAGCCGCTGGGCTATCCTTTGTCAGGAACCTGCAGGGCGCAGGCTTGGCCCAGCGCGGCCACGAAGCGGAGAAAACGTCGCGATGATCAACGAGGACTACCTGGCCAATATTCGGCCCACTCACCGTCAGCTCCAGTGGCAGAAGATGGAGATGTACGCGTTCATTCACTTTGGGATGAACACGATGACGGATCGTGAATGGGGCGAGGGCCATGAGGATCCAGCTCTCTTCAACCCCGCTAACGTGGACGTGGAGCAGTGGATGCGCGCTCTCGTCAGCGCCGGTATGACCGGCGTGATCCTGACATGCAAGCACCACGACGGGTTCTGCCTGTGGCCGTCGGCCTACACGGCTCACTCCGTGGCCTCTTCCCCCTGGAAGGGCGGCACAGGCGACCTGGTGCGCGAGGTGTCGGATGCGGCCGCGCGCCACGGCCTGAAGTTCGGTGTCTACCTGTCCCCCTGGGACATGACGGAGCCGACCTATGGGCAGGGCGAGGCCTACAACGACTTCTACATCAACCAGCTCATCGAGCTGCTCACCCATTACGGCCCCGTGTTTTCCGTGTGGCTGGACGGCGCGTGCGGGGAGGGCCCCAACGGCAAGGTCCAGACCTACGATTGGCAGCGCATCTACGACACCGTGCGTGCGCTGGCCCCCGAAGCCGTCATCTCGGTGTGCGGCCCCGACGTGCGCTGGTGCGGCAATGAGGCGGGATCCGTTCGGACCAACGAGTGGAGCGTCGTGCCCGCGTCCCTGCGCGAGGCCGAGCGCACCGCGGAGAAGTCCCAGAAGGCAGACGACGGCGAGTTTTCCCGGCAGGTGGCCTCCGGCGACGAAGACCTGGGCTCGCGCGAGGCCCTGGCAGGTTACTCCGGCCCCCTGGCGTGGTACCCCGCGGAGGTCAACACCTCGACGCGCAAGGGCTGGTTCCACCACGACGTCGAAGACTCCCAGGTGCGCAGCGCCGACGAGCTGTTCGCCATTTGGAAGGGGTCGGTGGGCGGTAACGCGACCTTCCTGCTCAACGTCCCGCCCAACCGCCACGGCCGCCTGGCCGACACCGACGTGCGGGTTCTGGCGCAACTCGGGGAGAAGATCGCTGACTTCCGTTCGCGCCGCATCGACGCCGCCCGCGAGGATTCGTCGAACACGGTGACGCTGCGTTTTGGTTCGCCGCAATCGGTCGGCGCCCTCGTCCTGGAGGAGGACATCGCCCGCGGGCAGCGCATCGACGAGGCCGTGGTGGCCTCGTGCGTGGAGGGTGGCGACGAGCGGGAGATCGCTCGCGTCCAGTGCGTGGGCTACCGGCGCATCATCACCCTGGACAAGCCCGTGACCGCCACCCGGGTGCGGGTGACGGTCACGGCGAGCAGGCAGGGCTTCTACCTGGCGGATGTCTACGCGGTTCGGGCCTGAGCCTCAGCGGGGCGTGTTCGCCGCCGTTCGCACGACAATCTGGGAGGTGTCCTCGGTCAGGTACAGTTCGTCGGCGGGGGTCAGGCGAATGCGTTCGAGCTCCATCGGGCTCAGGTCGGCGGCCACGCCGATGCCGTAGCCGTCGCGCACCTCGATGACGGCCAGGGCACCGTTGCGGCGGCGCGCGTCCTCGTATTCCTCGAGGAGGGAGTGCGGGAGGCGATCGGCCAGAGCGCGGCGGGCGGCGATGACGCGGCGCAGTTCCTCGTCGGAATCGGCGACGTCGGCCTCGAACTCAGCCTTGAGGTGCTCGATGTCGGCGGCGATCGCCTGGGCTTCGGCCTTCATCTTGTCCTGCGCGGCGCGCGCGGCTTCGAGGCGTTCTTCGGCCTCGACCTGATCGTCTTCGAGCTTGGACAGGCGCCGGTCCATCTGCGCGATCTCGTGCTCCATGGCGGAGATGTCGCGCAGGGGCACCTGGTTGTTATCGATGCGCCCCTGCTGGCGCTTGCGGCGCTCGCTCACCTTGCCGATCTCGTCTTCGATGCGGGTGATGTCGCGGCTCACGTCGGCGATGATGGCGTTCTGGCTGATCGCGGCGCGCTGCAGGTCTGCGACACGGCCCGCGAACTCGCGCACGGTGGCGTGGGCGGGGTGAGAGTCGCGCTTGTGGAGCAGCGCCGATTCCTTCTGGTCAAGCTTCTGAAGCTCGAGAAGCTCGAGCTGGTCGGTGTGCGTCGCTTTCACGCTAGTCCTCCCTGGGTGACTCGGTGGCTGGTCCATGGCTCGGTGACAATCGTAGAGACTTCGACGCGAAGTTCCACATCGGCGGCCGCTGCCGCCGCTTCGATGCGCCGGGCGAGCACGGGCAGCCACGGCGACTCTGTGGCCCAGTGGGAGCCGCACAGCAGCGCGGGGGAACCACCCTCGAGGTGCTCTAAGGCCGGGTGATGGCGCAGGTCTGCTGTCAGGTACACGTCGACGCCGGCGGCGCGCGCCACGTCCAGTGCGCTGTCCCCCGCGCCACCCAGGACGGCGACCCGACGCACCGCCATGGCCTCGTCCCCTCCGACGAGCAGACCCGTGGGACCGGCGGGGAGCGCGGAGGCGACGTGGTCGGCGAAGGCACCGAGCGTCGTCGTCTCGACCGTTCCGACGCGGCCCAGTCCGATCTCGTGTCCCTCGGCGTCAACGCCGCAGGGTTCGAGCGGCACCGTGTCGCGTAGGCCGATCAGGTCGGCGAGCGCCGTGGCCACGCCCTCGCAGGCCACGTCAGCGTTCGTGTGCGCGTTAAAGAGGGAGATGCCGGCCCGGATCAGCCGTGTCACGACCGCTCCCTTGGGGTCGGTGACCGGCAGGAAGGAGGCGCCGCGAAGGAGTAGCGGGTGGTGCGTGATCACCATGTCGTAGGGCTGCCCGTCCCCGTGGGGTCCGGCGACGGCCTGTTCGGCGATGGCGGCGGTGGGGTCGAGGGCGAGGAGGAGTGAGCGCACCGGGGCGTCGGGGTCGCCGACGATGAGGCCGACGCGGTCCCAGGGCTGCGCGGTGGCCTGCGGGTACCAGGACTCCATGAGGGACATGAGGTCGCGGACGCGCCACGAGGCCTGGGCTGAGTCGGGGGCGTCGGGTTCGGAAGAATGAGAGGACAATCGCATGCGACAAGCATACCGGACCCCCAACAAGCAAGGGACCCTGCCCGCGACTATGATCACATCCGTGCAGATTTTGAGCTTACTCGACCGGGGGTTGGTCGATTATTCGCAGGTTGACGCGCTCCAGCGCTCCCTGCACGAGGAGGTCCTCGCCGGCGGCGAGGACACGCTCATCGTTTCCCAGTTCACGCCCACGTGGACGGCGGGGCGCCACACGAAGCCCGAGGATATCCCGTCCACGACCGTCCCGATCATTCGGACGGATCGCGCGGGTTCGGCGACGTGGCACGGCCCCGGACAGCTCGTCGTCTACCCCGTCGTTCTGCTGCGCGAGCCCGTCGATCTCGTGCGGTGGATCCGCGCGGTTGAGGCCTCGGTTATCGACACCGTGCGCGAGGCGTGGGGACTGCCGGTGCACCGCGTCGAGGGACGCGCGGGCGTGTGGCTGACCGAGGAGGGGCGCCGCGACCGCAAGATCTGCGCGATCGGCCTGAAGGTCGCGCGCGGGGCAACCCTGCACGGCGTCGCCCTGAACGTCGATATCGACCCTGCCCACGCCTTCGAAGGCATCATCCCCTGCGGCCTGACCGACGCCGACGTGACCTCCCTGTCGTGGGAGGGCGTTCACACGACCGTAGCCGAGGCCGCGACGCAGCTCATCCCGCGCATGGTGGAGCACATCTCCCCGTGCCTGGCCACCCAGCCCGCTTCCGTTTCCTACACGACGAGGTCCCCCCTATGAGTACCCTGCCCGATCCCGAAGGACGCAAGCTCCTACGCATCGAGGTGCGTAACTCGCAAACGCCGATCGAGAAGAAGCCTGAGTGGATTCGCACGACCGCGAAAGCCGGCGAGAACTACCAGGACATGCGTTCGCTTTCCCACGCGAAAGGCCTGCACACGGTATGCGCCGAGGCGGGGTGCCCCAACATCTACGAGTGCTGGCAGGATCGCGAGGCGACGTTCCTCCTCGGCGGCGCCCTGTGCACGCGCCGCTGCGATTTCTGTGACATCGCGACGGGGCGTCCCACGGAGTACGACAAGGACGAGCCACGCCGCATCGCCGAGTCGGTGCGTGACCTGGACCTGCGCTACGTGACGATCACGGGCGTGACCCGAGACGATCTGCCCGACGGTGCCGCGTGGCTGTATGCGCAGACGTGCCGCCTCATCCACGAGCTCAACCCGGGAACGGGCGTGGAGCTGCTCGTGGACGACTTCCGCGGACAGGCCGAGTCGATCGACATGGTGATCGAGGCCGGCCCGCAGGTTTTCGCGCACAACCTGGAGACGGTGCCGCGCATCTTCAAGAAGATTCGTCCCGCCTTCAACTACGATCGTTCGCTCGCGATGATCAAGCGCGCCCACGACGGCGGCATGGTCACCAAGTCGAATCTGATCCTCGGCATGGGCGAGACGCGTGAGGAAGTCAGCGCCGCCATGCGCGATCTGCATGAGTCGGGCTGCGATCTGCTGACGCTCACGCAGTACCTGCGTCCCTCTCCCCTGCATCACCCGATCGACCGCTGGGTGCACCCGGAGGAGTTCGTGGAGCTGGCCGCTGAGGCCGAGGAGATGGGCTTCGCGGGCGTCATGGCCGGCCCCCTCGTGCGTTCCTCGTACCGCGCGGGTCTGCTGTGGGCCAAGGGTATGCGTGCTCGCGGCTTTGAGATCCCCGAGCAGCTGCGCCACATCGAGAACTCCGGTTCGACGCTCCAGGAGGCCGGCTCGGTGCTGGCTCGCCTGAAGGAGCGCTCGGAGCGTCACGCGGCCATGGCAGCCGCGAAGGCCGCCTCGGCCTCGTGATCCCCGATTATTCGCCCGCGCGGGCTCTCCTGGCGGCGGCGCGCCGCCACCCCGAGCGGCTCTCCCTCGTGGATGCGGTGATGGGCCAGGAGTGGAGCGTGCGCGAGGCCGCCGATACGGTCGCTCGCCTGGCTCGTGCCTTCGCGGAGGCGGGCATCGGCGAGGGCACGCGCATCGGCGTCATCGGGGCGAACTCGCCGTGGCACTACATCGCGTTCGTGGCGGCCTCGTGGCTGCGCGCGGTGACGGTTCCGCTCTCCCCGCGCATGCCCGCCTCCGCGCTCGCGTCGATGTGCGCGCAGGGAGGCGTCTCGTGGGTCTTCCACGACGAGGCCTCGTCCCTCACTGCGCTCGCCCTGGCCTCCGCGGGTGTGCACCGGGCGTCGTTTCGCGACCTGGCTGCTTGGGTGGCTCGCGCGGCGCCGATGAGCACCGCGCCCGCGCGCTGCGGCACCGAGCTGGCGGCCATCTTGTTCACCTCCGGGTCGACGGGGACGCCGCGTCCCGTCGAGCTCACCCACGAGGTCATGTGGTGGGGGTCGACGAATTTCCGCGAGGGCTTCGACTACGCGCCGACCTCGTCGGTCGTGGGCGTGTGCGCGCCCGCCAGCCACATCGGAGGCTTCAACGGAACGTCGATGGACGTGTGGACGCACGGCGGGACGCTGGTGACGCTGGGTTTCCCGGGTTCCTTTGATGCGCGCGGCGTGCTGGACGCGATCGCGCGCTACGGGATCACCATGATGTTCGCCGTGCCCGCGATCGTGCGTGCCCTCGTCGAGGAGTACGAGGCCGGCGGCGGCGATCTGTCCTCGTGGGTGCGCCCGCTGATCGGCGGGGACGCGATGACGGCGGATCTGGCGGAGGCGATGCGTCGCGTGGGCCTGTCTCCCATCCACGTGTGGGGCATGACGGAGACGTCGGGGGCCGGAACGGTTGCGACGCCGCAGTGCGGCGCGCCCGCCGGGTCGCTCGGTGTCCCTTTTCCCTACGTGGACCTGGTTGTCATGGCCTCTCCCGAGCGAGAGGCGAGCGTCGGCGAGATGGGCGAGATCGCGGACCCGGCGTCGTCAGCGGCGAGGAGTGGCTGCGCACCGGCGATTTGGCGACGAGGGACGCGAACGGCTGGCTGCACATGGTGGGACGCGCCCACCGCATGATCAACACGGCCGGTGAGCTGGTGGCTCCCCCGAGCGTCGAGCGCGCGCTGCGGTCGCTGGATACGGTGTCCGATGCCCTCGTCGTGGGGTTGCCGGACGAGCGCTGGGGGCAGATCGTCGCCGCGCTCATCGTGCCTTCTCCCAAGGGCCGCGCCCAGGCCTCGTCGATGAGCGCCGACGCGCTGTCCGAGGCCCTGCGCGAGGCCTTGGCGCCGTGGGAGAAGGTGCGGCGGATCGTGGTCGTGGACAAGCTGCCGACGACGGCGACGGGCAAGCCTGATCCACTCGGGGCGGCGGAGCTGTTCTCGGCGTCGGAACGCTAGAGACGAGTGCGCGAGACTTCACAATTTATGCGCACCGCATTTAGGTAAGATTAGCCTTGCTTAATCAAAGGAGAGTCTTATGCCCCGTCATCGCATCGTCATCATCGGCTCCGGTTTCGCTGGTCTGACGGCTGCTCGTCGACTGAAGAAGGCCGACGCCGACATCACTATCCTGGCCCGCACGTCGCACCACCTGTTCCAGCCCCTGCTCTACCAGGTGGCCACCGGCATCCTCTCCGAGGGCGACATCGCCCCCACGACGCGCGAGATCCTGCGGAAGCAGAAGAACGTGACCGTCCTGCAGGCGCTCGTCGAGGATATCGACGTCGAGGCTCGCGTCGTGAAGTGGCGCAACCACAACAAATATGAGCACACCGAGTACGACACGCTGATCGTGGCGGCGGGCGCGGGCCAGTCCTACTTCGGCAATGACCACTTCGCGGTGTTCGCGCCGGGCATGAAGACGATCGATGACGCACTCGAGCTGCGCGCGCGTATTTTCGGCGCGTTTGAGCTGGCGGAGATCGAGACCGATCCTGCTCTGGTGGGCAAGCTCCTCACCTTCGTCGTCGTGGGCGCGGGCCCGACGGGCGTGGAGATGGCGGGACAGATCCGCGAGCTCGCCTCTCACACGCTGAAGGGCGAGTTCCGCAACATCGATCCGACGAAGGCTCGCGTCATCCTGGTGGACGGCGCCGAGCACCCACTCCCCCCGTTCGGCGAGCAGCTCGGGCACAAGACCGAGGAGGCGCTGGCCAAGCTCGGCGTCGAGATGAAGATGAACGCCTTCGTCACCGACGTGGACGCCGAGGGCGTGACGCTGAAGTACAAGTCCGGCGAAGAGGAGCGGATCGAGTCCGTGTGCAAGGTGTGGGCTGCGGGTGTGTCCGCGAGCCCGCTGGGCCGGGCCCTGGGCGAGGCGACGGGCGCCGAGGTGGACCGCGCGGGCCGCGTGAGCGTCAACAAGGACTTGACGCTGCCCGGGCACCCCGAGATCTTCGTGTTGGGCGACATGATGGCGTTCCCGGGCGTCCCCGGCGTCGCGCAGGGCGCCATCCAGTCGGCGCGCTTCGCCGCAGACACGGTGGCGGCGCGCCTGGCGGGCCGTAAGCCGAGGGCGACGGAGTTCTCCTACTTCGATAAGGGGTCGATGGCGACGATCGCGCGCTTCAAGGCGGTCGTGAAGATGGGTAACACGAAGATGACGGGTTTCACCGCGTGGGTGGCTTGGTGCTTCCTGCACCTGCTGTACATCGTCGGCTTCAAGTCGCAGGTGGGCACGCTGGTGAATTGGTTCTTCAGTTTCCTGTCGGGTGCGCGTTCGCAGCGCACGACGACGAACCAGCAGATGGTGGGCCGCCTGGCCATGGAGCAGCTGGGGGCCGGCGCGTCCGGCAAGCTCGTCGCCGGCGAGGACGTCGTCGAGGAGCGCATTCACGAGGCCTGAGCACCTCACGCTCTGAGGGTCGATTCTGGCGCACGTTCGGGCACAGCAAGCGCGCGCTGACAAACAGGCAGACAGGCATGGTGTGGGGCCGGAAGCAAGAGCTTCCGGCCCCATTGTCATGCCATCTTCTATCAGGCAACATCTGCTCCTGCACGTATGTAGACTGTGCGCATGAGCACATTGAGGGCAGCAGTCAACATCTCCACAAGCATTGTCAAGTCTCTTGTGAAAGTAGCCGGCTTCGGCTTCGTCGCTGACGCAATAGAAGGTGGGCAAGAGCTCTACCAGCTCGCATGCAGTCTCAAAGACGAAACGTTCGGGAGTGCAGAAGCGCAGATGAGCGGAGCGCTCAGAAGCACGATCAAGAACGAGTTCGAAATTATCGAAGATGGCCTTGTTGTATCCGGCCTTGATTTGAAGAGTATTGATCTATTCATTGGCAGCCTTGAGACCGCGGCCAATGAAACCATAAGAAAGCTCCTCGATGACGAGGATGCATTATGTGAGGCAATCACAAAGCCCGAAACATTCCACGCCTACGTTCTGGAAAAATCGAAACAGGTACGAGTGAACTTCAAACCAGAAGAGGAGCACTACCTCGACAACCTCCTACGCTGCATTGCCGACGAATACCTAGTTTTGGCCCCAAATTCTCCACGCTACAACATGGCTGCACTTAAGGCCGCGCTCGAACAGCTGTACGAAATTATCATAGAAGTAAGAAATATCAAAAGCATCATTGCATCGACAGCAGAAGCTCACAGTAAACAACATGAACAACTCCACAACGATATTGAATCATTGCGCACAGCTCACATAGACACGAGCACTAAAAGTTGTCCAAAGAAACTTAACAATAATGTTTGGGGCAGCCGCCCACGACCGCTGAGACACTGGATCGAACGATACCCTGAAATTGATGGCCAAACACTACAGGATCGTATTTTGAATCCGAGTACGATAAACTTCCCAAGCTTCAACGTATTAATCGGACATGCAGGAAGTGGAAAGACGCGCCTTGCCGCCGCGATAGCAGACAGATGTGAATCCGATGGGTGGTCACTAGTCGCATGGATTAACGCCTCATCTTACAACACAATTACGAACGATATGATAGCATTTGGAGAATCGGTACTCAACGTGATGACAGGACTCTTCGAAGACAGAACTGTTAGAGTCAATCAGGTATTGTCAGTACTGCGGACAAGATCTTACACCAACTGCATCTTTGTCTTCGACAATATTCAAAACATCGACGACTTATCCAGCCTACTTCCAAGCGGACCAGGCATACACATACTCGCAACGACTAGAAATAGGAACGGCTGGCGGCACCAGGACAACTGGAATGAATATATAATCGAAGACTTTACACGCAACGATTCAATCAAACTACTTCAGGACATTACGAAAGACGCGAATCGAGAAGCGGCAAATAACATTGCAAATTACTTGGGTGACTTGCCATTAGCGATAGCACAGGCAGGAACAACGTGCGCCCACTACTATCAAAACCTTGAAGACTACTTCAACGATATACAGTTACACAACGTCGACCGACTCCTTGAAGCCATTGAAGGAACTGAATACAGCACAGGAACCATAACGGCACTACACTTTGCCGTCACAACAACCTTAGATCGCTTGAGCGATGTTACGATACAAATTGAAGCCAAGAAAATACTCACAATCCTATGCTTCCTTGCAGAATCTGGCATACCAAGTAAATGGTTAAAGTTTAGTAACTTTCACTCTAGAAAAGCCTACTCACTCCTTTTTGACTTTTCGATAATATCCGAATCAGCCGATGGCGAAGTTGCTTTCATTCATCGACTCCAAGCACTAGCACTACGCACACACTTAACACCTAACGAACGCGCCATAGCTGAATTAACTTGCGTCAACTTCCTTATCCAGCATTATAAAGACTCTTCAGGCGCCGATACCATCACCACACACAGAGATAGGGCAATAGCGATTACTTCGCAACTCTCGGCTATGAGCCAGCAGCCTCACTCCCATTCCCTCTTTAGGCACGATGAGCTACAGAGCGCTCTGTTCGAGCTACTAGCCTTTGCATATGATCGACATACTGCACACCATACAATAACACTCACACACGCTCTTGGAATTATACAAAACCTGTTAGGAATTGACAATCTAACCGTATTATGCGCGCGCAACAATCTCGCTGAAGCATATTACGACAATGGATACATCATTGAAGCAATTCGCCTATATTCAGAGACTCTTGATCATTGCATTCAGACCCTAGGTGCCAATCATATTGAAACAAGAAATACGCGTAGCAACTTGGCAGACGCATATTTCCAGGCTGGTCACCACGAGAGAATCATAGAGCTTTATGAAGATGCCCTGAATAATGACTTGAAGTCGCTCGGCTCCACACATATCGAGACGCTCACCACGCAACAGCACCTCGCAGATGCGCATTCACGTTCCGACTTAATCGACAATGCTCTGAATCACTATCGAATACTTGCCGATAACCTCACTCAAGCGTTGGGCCCAGATGATGTCGACACTCTGAACGCGCGCTGCAGACTTGCTTTCACATATCACTCAGCTGGATACATTGATGACGCAATCCGGCACTTCAGCACATTGTTACGTGACTGCCAGATAGCACTCGGCTTGAATCATTTTTTAACTCATGAAGTAATCAACAACCTCGCACATACATACAAAGTAGCAGGGCGTAATAACGAGATTATCACTTTGTTAACAGAGGCACTTGACGCTAGTGCACAAACCAACGGGCCAACACATTATTTTACTCTCGAGCTCCAAAACGATTTGGCTAATGCGTACCTCGATATGTCCGATATTGACAGTGCCATATCCGAATTTGAGGACATCTTAAGGAAACGCCATTCAAATAATGACGACACTCAGCATGCGCGATATAATCTTGCGGAAGCACACCTCAGGGCGAAGCACTACGACACTGCCATTCATCACTTTCAAGTCATTGTTGACGAGCTTCAACATTCTAGCGGCATAACTAGTATGCGCACCCAACGAGCTCGTCGCAATCTTGCATCCGCCTATCACGAAGCCGGTAACTTCAAAGAAGCTTTGCGTCACCTTCGTAAGCTTTACAACGACTGCACTGACAGTCTAGGACCGGACCACCTTGACACTCTCGAGAATTACCAGCATCTCGCAAACCTAGTTCTAGATATAGGTTACTTCGAGCTGGCAATACAATATTTCGACAATCTATATAGAGACTATCGACGTATTTACGGATCGAAACACATTAATACATTATCATCGCGTTTCGCTCTTGCAAACGCATACTTGGAAAGCAACCGAACTGGGGAATGCATAAATCATTTGAAGGAGTTACTTGAGACGTGTGTGATCACTTTGGGGAGTGAGCACGCTCTGACAGTAACAGTCCGCGAACATCTTGAGACAGCCAAGGAAGAGTCCGGACAGGAGAAGGAGACACCCGCCGAATAGCGCGAGCAAATACGCGTTGGGGCCGGAAGCTGTCGCTTCCGGCCCCCGAGCGTTTGTGGGCCCTACCGGGCTCGAACCGATGACCTTCTGGGTGTAAACCAGACGCTCTAGCCAACTGAGCTAAAGGCCCCACGCACGCGCCAATCTACCAGAACAGGCACGCACGGTCACATCCGAGGCCGAGCGACACAGCACAAGACAGCGCCGCCCCGCCCAGGCCTCGTCGATGAAACTAGCGGCGCGAACGCGGACGCGCAGTCAGGCGCACGCCCGCCCAGTTCGCCCCCAGCGCCGTCGACGTCGTCGCGTGCAGGCCCGTGATCTCCGCGGCCTCCTCCACGTCGCCAACCCTCACAGAATTCGGGCGACCCGGCTTAGGGATCAGCACCCAGATCAGGCCGCCGTCATCCAAGTTCGACATCGCGTCCACGAGGACGTCCGCGAGGTCCTCCTCCTCGGCGTCATCCGCGCGCCACCAGACGATCGCGCCGTCCACGACGTCCGCGTAATCGACGTCAACGAGCGGATGCCCCGTCTCCCTTTCAACCGCATCGCGCACACCCTGATCCACGTCATCATCGACGTAGAACTCCTGCACGATCGCATCGGACGCAAAACCCAGGCTCACTGCCATCACGCAGCACCACCCATCAACGAGCTGGCGCTCAGTGTCATATCAACGTTCACGCCTTCATCCTAGGGCATGAAAGCAGGTCGAATGCAAGGGATAACACCAATCGAAACACCCCTTCCAAGCAACGCCCCCGTGACCAGCAGCTTTACTTTTCCGCGGCATCACGAGGCGCGGTGATACGCACCTCATAGGCTCGCGCGCACCCAAACACTCGCAAAGCCACACCATTAGTGGGACAATAGTCCCGATATGTGCGATGTCGACCGAAGACACCGCCCACGAACGCTGCACGTCGCAGCTCCGAGTCAAGCGAGAAGGTACACCGTGAGCCAACTCCACGAGTCACGCCCCGTCGTCGTCAACGGGCTGATCCCCCAGGTCCCCGACAACGACCCGCAGGAAACCGCCGAATGGGTCGAGTCCCTGACCGGACTCATCAACGAAAAAGGCGGCCCCCGCGCGCGCTACATCCTGCTGCACATGCTGGACGAAGCGCGCCGCAACGGCGTCCAGCTCCCCCAGGAATACACAACCCCCTACGTCAACACCATCCCCGTTGACCAGGAGCCGTACTTCCCCGGCGACGAAGCCATGGAGCGCGAATACCGCCGCTGGATCCGCTGGAACGCCGCCGTCCAAGTCACCCGCGCCCAGCGCCCCGGCGTCAAGGTCGGAGGACACATCTCCTCCTACGCCTCCGTCGCCACCCTCTACGAGGTCGGCCTCAACCACTTCTTCCGCGGCAAGGACCACCCCGGCGGCGGCGACCACGTCTTCTTCCAGGGACACGCCTCCCCCGGCCCCTACGCCCGCGCCTTCCTCGAAGGACGCCTCTCCGAAGAGGAGATGGACGGCTTCCGCCAGCAGGTCTCCACCGCTCACGGCCTGCCCTCCTACCCGCACCCGCGCCAGCTCGACCACTTCTGGGAGTTCCCCACCGTGTCGCTGGGCCTGGGGCCCGCCGAAGCCATCTACCAGGCGTGGTTCGACCGCTACCTGCACATGAACGGCATCAAGGACACCTCCCAGCAGCACACGTGGGCCTTCATCGGCGACGGCGAAATGGACGAGCCCGAATCCCGCGGCATGCTCCAGCTCGCCGCCCAGCAGCGCCTCGACAACCTGACTTTCGTCATCAACTGCAACCTGCAGCGTCTCGACGGCCCGGTGCGCGGCAACGGCAAGATCATCCAGGAGCTCGAGGCCTTCTTCAAGGGCGCCGGCTGGAACGTCATCAAGGTCATCTGGGGCCGCGGCTGGGACCAGCTGCTCGCCGCCGACAAGGACGACGCCCTCGTCCACGTCATGAACGAGACCCTGGACGGCGACTACCAGACGTTCGGCGCGAACGACGGCGCCTACGTGCGCGAGCACTTCTTCGGCCGCGACCCGCGCACCAAGGAAATGGTCAAGAACTGGACCGACGAGCAGCTCTGGGAGCTCAAGCGCGGCGGCCACGACTACCGCAAGGTCTACGCCGCCTACAAGGCCGCCATGGACCACACCGGCCAGCCGACCGTCATCCTCGCCCACACCATCAAGGGCTACGCCCTGGGCACGCACTTCGCCGGCCGTAACTCGACGCACCAGATGAAGAAGCTGACGCTCGAGGACGCCAAGCAGCTGCGCGACCGCCTGCAGATCCCGATCACGGACGAGGAGCTGGAACGCGATCCCTACATGCCTCCGTACTACATGCCGCCGGCCGATCACCCGGCCCTGCAGTACATGAAGGAGCGCCGCGAGATCCTCGGCGGTTGGGTGCCCGAGCGCCGCGCCGACCGTGCGCCCAAGCTCCCCACCCTGCCCACGCGCCCCTTCGAGGCGCTGTCCAAGGGTTCGGGCAAGCTCGAGGTCGCCACGACCATGGCCCTCGTGCGCCTCATCAAGGACCTCATGAAGGACAAGCAGGTCGGCAAGTACTTCGTGCCGATCATCCCCGACGAGGCCCGTACCTTCGGTCTGGACGCGATCTTCCCCTCGGCGAAGATCTTCAACACGACCGGCCAGTCCTACACGCCCGTCGACGCGGACATGATGCTGTCCTACCGTGAGTCCGAGCAGGGCCGCATCCTGCACACGGGTATCACCGAGGCCGGCTCCGCTGCCGCCTTCCAGGTCGTCGGCACGGCGTACGCGACGCACGACCTGCCGATGGTACCGATCTACATCTTCTACTCGATGTTCGGCTTCCAGCGCACGGGCGACCAGTTCTGGGCGGCGGGCGACCAGCTGACCAAGGGCTTCGTCATCGGCGCGACCGCCGGCCGCACGACGCTCGCGGGCGAGGGCCTGCAGCACATGGACGGTCACTCTCAGGTTTTGGCCGCGACCAACCACGCGTTCGTGTCCTACGACCCGGCCTACGCCTACGAGATCCGCCACATCATGGCGGACGGCCTGGAGCGCATGTACGGCGACGCGGCCGGTCGCGACCCGAACGTCATGTACTACATCACCGTCTACAACGAGCCCATCCACCAGCCGGCCGAGCCGGAGAACGTGGACGTCGAAGGCATCATCAAGGGCATCTACAACCTCGATGAGCACCAGAACTTCGGCGGCCCCAAGGCTCAGCTGCTCGCCTCTGGCGTAGGCGTGCCGTGGGCGCGCGAGGCACGCGAGCTGCTGGCCCGAGACTGGGGCGTGGACGCCGCCGTGTGGTCCGTGACCTCGTGGAACGAGCTGCGCCGCGACGGCCTGGACGCCGAGGAGCACAACTTCCTGCACCCCGACGAGCCGCGCCGCACGCCCTATGTGTCCGCCAAGCTCGCCGGTCGCGAGGGCCCCTTCGTCGCCTCCTCGGACTTCGACCGTATGCTGCCCGACCAGATCCGCCAGTGGGTGCCCGGCGACTACCACGTGCTCGGCGCGGACGGCTTCGGCTTCTCCGACACGCGCCGCGCAGCACGCCGCTGGTACCACATCGACGCCGAGTCGATGGTCGTGCGCACGCTGGCCGCCCTGGCCGACAAGGGTCAGATCGACCCGTCGGTCGTCGGCCAGGCGATCGCGAAGTACGACCTGTTCAACTACTCCATCGCAGGCTCGGATCACGCCGGCGAGGAGTGAGCGCCGTTAGGCGCCCGCTCCTCCACCGCGGTGCCTAACGACAACTGACGAGGCCGGGGGCCCCACGCGGGTCCCCGGCCTCATCCTTCACGCCGGTGGAACAGCGGCTGCCCACGCGCCGCGACCGGTGCACAATGGGAGCATGCACGTTCCCTACGAAACAGAAAAGTTCTACTACGGCTTTCCCGTCTACATACTGGCCTACCCGGACGACGCCGTCGGCGTCGGAATCACGACGGGGTCCTCCTCGTACTCGCTGGGACAGATGGTGATGATCGGCTGCGATTCCACCACGCATGCCGCCCGATCGATCAAGCGCTCGGGAGTGTGCTCGCTCAATCTCTTCGGGGCCGAGGCCATGGGCCTGTTCGAGTACGCGGGCACCGTCTCGGGCGGCGATAAACTCAGGCACGCGCAGCTGGATTCGAGCGACCACGACGGCATCCCTGTCCTCGACGATTCACAGATGAGCCTCCTGTGCCGGGTCCTCGAGGCCACGGACGACGGCACTTACACGCACTTCCGCTGCGAGATCACAGGGCGCCTGGTCGACTCTGCGCTCATCGACGAGCACGGCCGTTTCCGCTACGTGGATCTGCACACCGTCGAGTACGTGGGTGACGCGCGCAGGCGCATCTACCGCTACTTCTCGGACCGCGTGGAGCGCTTCGGCACCTTCGTTCGCTCCTTCAAGGAGTCCCTGCTCCCCTAGCGGCGCCGGCAAGCGACCAGGCCGGGGCCCCACGCGGGAACCCCGGCCTGCGCCATTCGCTCAGGCGGCAAGGAGCGAGCTCACTCCTCCTCGGTGCCCGCGTACTTCGGGTGCGCGAGGTTTTCGGGAGACAGGATACGCTCCACCTCGGCCTCGGAGAGGAGCTCCATCTCGTGGATGACTTCGCGGACGGTCTTGCCTTCGGCGGCAGCCCTCTTGCCGACGACGTCGCCCAGGTGGTGGCCGATGACGTCGTTGAAGTAGGTGACGATACCGATGGAGTTCTCCACGTAGCCGCGGCACACCTCCTCGTTCGCGGTAATACCCGAGACGCAGCGCTCACGCAACGTGTCGCAGGCGTTCACGAGCAGGTTGATGGACTCGATGAGCGCCTGCGCGATGACGGGCTCCATGACGTTGAGCTGGAGCTGACCGGCCTCGGCGGCCATGGTGACGGTCTGGTCGTTGCCGATGACCTTGAAGCACACCTGGTTGACGACCTCGGGGATCACCGGGTTGACCTTCGCCGGCATGATCGACGAGCCGGCCGCCATCTTCGGCAGGTTAATTTCGTTGAGGCCGGCGCGCGGTCCCGACGCCAGCAGGCGCAGATCGTTGCAGACCTTCGACAGCTTCACGGCGCTGCGCTTGATCGTGGCGTGCATGGACACGTAGGCACCCGTGTCGGAGGTCGCCTCCAGCAGGTTCGGGGAGCCGACGACGCGCGCTCCCGTGATGCGCCGCAGGTGACGCACGACGACCTGCTGATAGCCGTCCGGGGTGTTCAGGCCCGTTCCGATCGCGGTCGCGCCCAGGTTCGTCTCCAGGAGAAGCTCTGCGTTGTTCACCAGGCGCTCGTCCTCCTCGCGCAGCGTGTGCGCGAATGCCGAGAACTCGCTGCCCAGCGACATGGGGACGGCGTCCTGGAGCTGCGTGCGCCCCATCGTCAGGATGTGTCGGAACTCCGCGCCCTTCTCGTCGAAGGAGTCGGCCAGCTCGTCGATGGCCTTGCGCAGGCGATTCACCTTGCGCCACAGGGCGATGCGGAAGGCCGTCGGGTAGGCGTCGTTCGTCGACTGGGAACGGTTGACGTGATCGTTGGGGTTGATGACGTCGTAGTTTCCCTTCTCCTCCCCCAGGATTTCCAGCGCCAGGTTCGCGATGACCTCGTTCGCGTTCATATTCACGGAGGTTCCGGCACCTCCCTGGAACTGATCGACGGGGAACTGGTCCATGCAGCGCCCGTTTTCAATGATCTCGTCGCAGGCGGAAATGATGGCCTCAGCCTTCACGGGCTTCATGGCCTTGAGCTGCATGTTCGCCATCGCGCAAGCCTTCTTCACCTGCGCGAAGGCGCGGATCAGCTCGGGTGCCTCGTTGATGGTGCGGCCAGAGATCTGATAGTTCTCAATGGCGCGCAGCGTGTGAATGCCCCAGTACGCGTCATCGGGTACTTCACGCGTGCCAAGCAGATCCTCTTCGGTGCGGGTCAACGTCGTTCCTTCCGTTCGAGTCAGCGCCGGACAACCCCCGGCGATCCGCCTCCATCGTAGGCCCGAAGCACCCTATTTTCAGGCACTTTACGAACATTGGGAACGTCGTTGACACTCCCCTAACGTTCCCCTTGCGTCAGGACTGTGAAGCGGCGGTGGCGGCCGCGTCGAGCAGATCCCCGAGGGTCTGCCACCCCTCGATCTGCGCGTCACTGAAACCCACCTTCGCCTCGCGTTCGATGCGCGCGACGACGGCGTACAGCGATACGTCATCCATGTCCAGGTCCCCGCGCAGCGTCAGCTCCGTTCGCGCGTGCGCAGGCTCCAGGTCCGCCTCATCGAGGACTGCCTCCATCGCGGCCTCGCGCGCGAGCTCCGCGGCCGTGGGGCTCGCCGACGACGAGCCGACCGACGAGGCCTGGGCCGTGTCGGGTGCTTCCCCGTCGGCGTCGGGATCGACCAGCTGCGCTAAGCCCGCACGCAGCTGGTCACCCAACAGGTCAGCGATAGACCCCATCAGCCCACCCGGTTGTTCAACCAGCGCACGGGCGCGCCGGCGCCGGCGTGACGGAACGATTCGAGCTCGTCATCCCAGGCCTGACCGAGGGCCAAGTCAAGCCCCTCGAGCAGCTCCTGGTACGAGGAGGCGGACTCCATGGCGGCGCGGATACGATCCTCGGGGACCACGACGTTACCCACGGAATCCATCTGAGAGTGAAAGATACCCAGGGACGGGGTGTGGCACCAGCGTCCCCCGTCGCTCGAGGCCGTGGCTTCCTCAGTCACCTCGTAACGCAGGTGCTCCCAACCGCGCAGCGCGGACGCCAAACGGGCGCCCGAGCCGATCGGTCCCACCCACGAAAACTCGCAGCGAACCATGCCCGGCGCCGCTTCCTGATCCGACCACTGGAGGCGGACCTCCTGGCCGAGCGCGGTGCCCAACGCCCACTCGATGTGCGGGCACAGAGCGGGCGGTGTTGAGTGCACGAAAAGTACACCGCGGGTGTATGACCCTCTCATTGTTCCTCCTGTTGGCTTTGTCAGGATCGTCTTCCCCTACGTCCTAAGTTGCCGCGAGTCGCAATGAACCGTGCCTGATCGGCACGCACGATGTGATTACAGGATAGTGGAACGCGCCGAGGAATGCACTCCATTCCCCGGCGCGTTCTCACGCTGTGGCGCCGTCCCTTTCAGAAGCCAGCGTTGCGGATGTCGCGCAGCGCCTTCTTGCGAGTCGGGCGATCCAGACGGTCGATGTAGATGTGGCCGTCCAGGTGGTCGCACTCGTGCTGGATGCAGCGGGCCATGAGCTCCTCACCCTCGACGACAACCTTCTTGCCGTCCAGGTCCGTGCCCTCGCAGCGCGCGTACCAGGCACGCTCGGTCGGGTACCACAGGTCCGGAACCGACAGGCAGCCCTCGTCACCGTCCTGGTACTCGTCCTCGCTCAGGGCGACGATGCGGGGGTTGAGCACGTAGCCGATCTCCCCGTCGATGTTCCAGGAGAAGGCACGCAGGCTCACGCCGATCTGGTTGGCGGCCAGACCCGCGCGCCCGTCCATGTCGACGCCCTCGAGCAGGTCCTCGACGAGGGCCTTCACGTTCGGGGTGATGTCCGTGATCGGGTCGCACACGGTGCGCAGGACCGGGTCACCGATGATGCGGATGGGACGAATAGTCATGTCACTCCCCCTTCAGGGCCGCCGCGTGGGCCTCGCGCAGGCGCTCAACGGCCTCCTCGACGGGCACCACAATCGTCTCACCGGTGGCGCGCACGCGGATCTCGACCTGGCCGTCGGCCAGCGACCGGCCCACGACCAGACCGAAGGGCACGCCCACGAGCTCGAAATCCTTGAACTTCACTCCCGCGCTGACCTTCCGGCGGTCGTCCACCAGGACGTCCAGGCCGGCCGCGTCGAGCTGGACGCCCAGAGACTGCGCGGTCTCGAAGACCTCATCGCCCTTGCCCGTGGCCAGGACGTGCACGTCGAAGGGGGCGATCTGCGCGGGCCAGCTCAGTCCCTTGTCGTCGCAGTTGGCCTCGGCCAGGGCCGCCATGACGCGGGTGACGCCGATACCGTAGGAGCCCATGGTCACGACCTGGGTCTTGCCGTTCTCGTCGAGGACGGTCAGGCCCAGCGCCTTGGCGTACTTGCGGCCCAGCTGGAAGATGTGGCCGATCTCGATGCCACGCTCCAGATGAAGGGGGCCCGAGCCGTCGGGAGCCAGGTCGCCCTCGCGCACCTCGGCGGCCTCGATCGTCCCGTCGGCGGTGAAGTCGCGGCCCATGACCAGGTTCAGGACGTGACGCTGCTCGGCGTTCGCGCCCGTCACCCAGGCTGTGCCGTCGACAACGCGGGGATCGACCAGGTAGCGCACGGAACCGGAGGCGTTGCCCTCCTCATCCACGGCGCGCTTCGGCGAGTTGGGGCCCAGGACCGTGGGGCCGATGTAGCCGCGCACCAGCTCGGGGTGCGGCTCGAAGTCCGAATCCGACGCCATCTCGACCTCGGCGGGGGCCACTGCGGCTTCAAGGCGCTTCATGTCGACGTCGCGGTCGCCGGGCACGCCCACGACGAGGAGCTCGCGCTGCCCGTCCGGGTGGGTGAGCGTCACGACGACGTTCTTCAGCGTGTCGGCGGCGGTCCAGGGACGATCATTGCGCGGGTACGAAACGTTGAGCAGATCGACGAGCGCCTCGATCGTGGGGGCGTCGGGCGTGGGGACCTCCACGGGCGCGGGCACGCCGGACGCATCGACGGCCTCGGGGACGGGGGTCGTCACGGCCTCAGCGTTGGCAGCGTAGCCGCCCGGGGACGCCACGAACGTATCCTCGCCGATCGGCGAGGGGTGCAGGAACTCCTCCGAACGAGAGCCGCCCATCGCGCCACTCATCGCAGAGACGATGACGTAGCGCAGGCCCAGGCGCTGGAAGATGCGCTCGTAGGTGTCGCGCTCAGCCTGGTACGAGGCGTCCAGGCCCTGGTCGTCAATGTCGAAAGAGTAGGCGTCCTTCATGACGAATTCGCGGCCACGGATCAGGCCGGCGCGCGGACGCGCCTCGTCGCGGTACTTCGTCTGAATCTGGTACAGCGTGAGGGGAAGGTCCTTGTACGAGGAGTACATGTCCTTCACCAGGAGAGTGAACATCTCCTCGTGAGTGGGGGCCAGCAGGTAGTCGCCGCCCTTGCGATCGTTAAGCTTAAACAGCGTCGGGCCGTACTCCTCCCAGCGGTTCGTCGCCTTGTAGGGCTCAGCGGGAATCAGGCCCGGGAAGTGCACCTCCTGGGCGCCCATCGCGTCCATCTCCTCGCGCACGATGTTCTCGATCTTGCGCAGCGTGCGCAGGCCGAGAGGAAGCCACGTGTAGATGCCGGGGGCACAGCGGCGGATGTAACCGGCGCGGACCAGGAGCTTATGGGAATTGACCTCGGCGTCGGCCGGGTCCTCGCGCAGGGTGCGCAGGAAGAAAGTCGAGAGATTTCGAAGCATGGTCCAAGAGTACGGCACGCGCCGCCAGGTGGGCCACCGGCACAGCCGTGTGGCCCCTCATCGAGGGCTCGACGTCCCTCAGATGAGAGCGCCGACCCCCAGCTCGCGCTCGCGCGCCTGCGGGTGCGCGGCGTAGTAGCGGCGAGCCATCCACCCCGGGTAGGCCCACTCGGGCATGCCACCCAGGTACAGGGACTGGACAGCGACCAGGATCATGGCCGCGAGGAGGCCCAGGAGCAGAGCGCAGGGACCGAGCGTGTCGAGACCGGCGGCCTCACGACCCACCAGGTCAGCGGTGACGAACCAGACGACGGAGAGCAGGGGCATGAGCGGCCACACCAGGCGCGTCATCTCCGCGCTGGCCGATCCACCGCGCAGATCCATGCGCATCGCGACGCGACGGGCGCTCGCGCCGACGCCGGACCACGTCCACGCCCACAGGAGCGCAACGAACAAGCCCACGAGCGCGAGCAGAGCGGTGGAAGTGACGAACACCGTATCCCCCTTCGGATAGTGCAACATCCCCGTCGGCGTTGCGTACGAAGCGATACTACAACACCAACGGGGATGGCTGTCCAACCGAACGGGCTGGAAGGAGACTAATCAGGCATCGGCAAGCCCGCCGACGCATGCCTCGCGGATGTCGCGCAGCATGGACAGGGACGACAGGGACTCCGCAGTGACGCCCGCCCACACGAGGGCCAGCTCACGGCCCGAGGCCTCGTGACGCTCGCGAATGTGCAGCAGGGTGCGCGACGGGGACAGGGGCAGCAGGGCGATCACGCACGTGCCCGAGGCCGGGGCCCCCGCGGGAGCGCCGGGCGCGGCCACCCGCATGAGCACGTGATCCTCCTCCTCAACGTCCACGATCGTCGACTCGTCCTCGGGCTCAAAGGCGCGCCCGAGCACGTCCCACACGACGGAGGCGGGGGCGTCGATGGCGACGCCGCGGTCCACGACCACGTTCGCGCCAGGCAGGAGCAGGTCGCCGGGCAGCGACACGTCGGCCTGAGACGCGGTCAGGCCAATGCGCCGCGGAAAACCGCTGGCCGCCAGCGCGCACGCGCCGCCGATCAGGGACAGGCAGGCAAGGGTACGAAGACGCATGATGAATCCTCCAACGCTCAGCGATCGATGCCCGGAAGTTTCACATCCGGGGCGGTGATCGGGGCAACCTCAACGGTTCCGGACCCCGGTTCGAGGCCGAGTTCCTCGGCCAACGCGTTAGCACGACGGATCAGCGTCTCGACGATCTGGTCCTCGGGCACCGTCTCCACCACCTCACCGCGGATGAAGATCTGGCCCTTGCCATTGCCCGAGGCGACACCCAGGTCCGCCTCGCGAGCCTCACCCGGGCCGTTGACGACGCACCCCATGACGGCCACGCGCAGCGGGACGGTCAAGTCCTTGAGCCCTTCGGTGACGTTCTCGGCCAGCGTCCACACATCCACCTGAGCTCGGCCACAGGAGGGGCAGGACACGATCTCGAGGGTCTTGTCACGCAGGCCCAAAAACTCCAGCATCTTCGTGCCCACCTTGACCTCCTCCACGGGAGGCGCCGACAGGGAGACGCGAATCGTGTCACCGATGCCCTCGGCCAGCAGGATCGAGAAGGCGGACACGGACTTAATCGTGCCCTGGAAGGCAGGCCCAGCCTCGGTGACACCCAGGTGCAGCGGCCAATCCCCCGCCTCCGAGAGCATCCGGTAGGCCTGAACCATGGTGAGCACGTCGTGGTGCTTGACCGAAATCTTGAAGTCGTGGAAGTCGTTCTCCTCGAAAAGAGAGGCCTCCCAGATCGCCGACTCGACCAGGGCCTCGGGCGTCGCTCGGCCGTACTTCTTCAGCAGGCGCGGATCCAGCGAACCCGCGTTCACGCCGATACGCAGGGAGACGCCGTGATCGGAGGCCGCCTTGCAGATGTCCTTCACCTGGTCGTCGAACTTACGGATGTTGCCCGGGTTCACGCGCACGGCGCCGCAACCGGCCTCGATCGCCTGGAACACGTACTTCGGCTTGAAGTGAATGTCCGCGATGACGGGAATACGGGACTGCTTCGCGATGATCGGCAGCGCATCAGCATCCTTATCCGTCGGGCACGCGACGCGCACGATGTCACAGCCCGCGGCGGTCAGCTCCGCGATCTGCTGCAGCGTCGCGCCAATATCGTGCGTCTTCGTGGTCGTCATGGACTGGACGGACACCGGCGCCCCACCGCCCACGGGAACGTCTCCCACCATCAGGCGATGCGTCTGCCGACGCGGGAACGGCGACGCCGCGACGTCGGGCATACCAAGATTGATTTCACTCACCCGCCCATTATCGCGCACCCGGACCATTCCTTCCCACGCGGACGCCAGCCACGTGGGAAGGCTCGCTTTCCGTTCGCCGCCGACGAGGGCGCTGCCACCGCCTCAGCCGAGGGACACGGGCTTGACGATGTCGGCGACGATCAGGATGACGCTCATCGCGACGAGCAGGCCGCCCACGGCCCAGGTCAGCGGAACCAGGCGAGCCGTATCCGCGGGACCCGGGTCCTGCGCGCCCCGCAGGCGAGCCACCTGGCGGCGCACGCCCTCAAACACGGCACCGAGGATATGACCGCCATCCAGAGGCGGAAGCGGGATCAAGTTGAAGACGAAGAGCGCCATGTTCAGCGACGCCAGCAGACTCAGCAGCACAGCGACCACCTGACGGGTGTCGCGCAGGCCCAGGGCCGCCGAATCCCCCGTGACCTCGCCGGCCATGCGGCCCACGCCCACGACCGACACGACGCCGCTCGCATCACGTTCCTCGTCGGTGACGATTGAACGCCCCACCTGCCACACGGCCTGCGGCAGACGCACAACCACCGAGGCGGTGCCCGTGAACATCTGCCAGTCAGCCCGAGCGACGTCCGCGGGCGAGGCCGACACGTACTCGTAGGCGGCCGTCACTCCCACGTAACGCGCGCCCTGAGCACCCGTGACAGGCATCACCGTCAGATCCACGCGTCCACCGTCACGCTCGACGGTCAGAGTCGCGGACTCGCCCTCGGGGGTCGCGCCCACGGCCTGCTGAAGCTCCGCGAAGGTCGCGACCGGCTGCCCGTTCCACGCCTCCACCGTGTCCCCGGGACGCACCCCCGCCTCGTAGGCGGGAGAAGCAACCTCACCCGAGGACGTGGAGATCGTCGCCGGCACCGCCGCGATGGTGCGCGAGGCGGTGGGAGCCCCGATCCCGATCATCGTCACGGCGCTGAGCACGATCGCGATCAGCAGGTTCATGAGGGGCCCGCCCAGCATCACCACGACCTTCTTGGGCGCGCTGAGCAGGTAGAACGCGCGATGCTCCTGCCCCTGGGGGATCTCCTCCGCCGAGGCCTCGCGAGCCTCCTGAGCGAGCGTCGGCTTACCACCCCGCCCCACCAGGCGCGTGCCCGGGCGCGCCGGCGCGTACATGCCGACGATCTTCACGTAGCCGCCGAGCAGGATAGCGCGCAGCGCATACGTCGTATCCCCGATCTTCTTCTTCCACAGGGCTGGACCGAAGCCCACCGCGTAATCCGGCACCAGGACGCCGAACTTCTTGGCGGGTAGCATGTGCCCCACCTCGTGCAGCGCGACCGACGCCAAAATCCCCACGATGATGACGACGATACCGACGATAGAACCCACGCTCACATATCCTTCCATTGACCAGCCGCGACACACTCGCGTGCGCGCCGGTCGGCCCAGCGCTGCGCGGCCACAATATCCTCCAGCGAGGGGTCCGCGACACCCTCGTGCTCATGAACGATCGCCGACACAGTGTCGACGATCGCGAGCCACGGAACGGCGCCCTCGATGAAGGCGTCGACCATCACCTCATTCGCGGCGTTGAGCACCGCGGGGTGCGTGGCCGAAGCGCCGACGGCGAAACGCGCCAGATTAATCGCCGGGAACGTCTGGTCGTCCACCGGCTCAAACGTCCACTGCGAAGGATTGCCCCACGACAGGGGCTCCTCCACGCCATCGAGGCGCTCCGGCCACGTCAGTCCCAGCGCGATCGGCAAGCGCATATCCGGAGGGGAGGCCTGCAACGTCGTCGCCCCGTCGCGCCACGTCACCATCGAGTGCACGATCGACTGCGGGTGAACCGTCGCCACAATATTTTCTGGCTCCACGTCGAAGAGCAGGTGGGCCTCGATCAGCTCCAGGCCCTTGTTGATGAGCGTGGAGGAATTGATCGTCACGACCGGACCCATATCCCACGTCGGGTGCGCCAACGCCTGCGCCGCGCGCACCCCGCGCAGCTGCTCGCGCGTCCGACCACGGAAAGGCCCGCCCGAAGCAGTCAGCACCAGGTCAGCGACCTCCGAGCGCCCCGACACGACCGGCGACGTCAGCCCCCGCTCGTGCACGCCCGAAGCCAGGGCCTGCGCGATCGCCGAGTGCTCCGAATCCACCGGCACGATCTGCCCGGGGAAACGCATCGCGTTCTTCACCAGCGCGCCGCCCACGACCAGCGACTCCTTGTTCGCCAGCGCCAGGCGGGCGCCGCAGCGCAGGGACGCGAGCGTCGACGACAACCCCACGCCACCCGTAATACCGTTGAGAACCACGGGAGTCACGCTCGGATACAGCTCCTGCGCACGCTGAACCGAAGCACACACGACCTCGACCGAGGCGTCCTCGCCGACGAACACCTCCGGGCACGTGCCGCCCATCGACTCCACGGCAGCCGCCAGCTCCGCGCGCACGTCGCGGGCCACGCCGACGAACGCGGGGTTCAAAGCGAGGACCTGCGCGGCGAGCTCGGTAACCGACGAACCACCAGCGCTCAGGCCCAGTACGTCGAAACGGCCCCGGTTCGCTTCGATGACCTCGCGGGCCTGCGTGCCAATCGAGCCGGTCGAACCGAGCAAAACAACGGGGATGGTGCCCAGCCCGGACACGTGATGGCCAGCCATCAGTCGACCGCGAGCAGGATCTCGATCGCGCGCCCCAGGTAGGCGTCCACCGGCCCCTCGGCGTAGGCCTTCTTGCCACGCTTAGCACGGAAGGTCGCGGTGCGAATCTCGTCCGCGGTCAACTCCCCGGCCTCGTCGAAGTAGGCGGCGATGCGATCAAGCAGATCATCCACGGCCTCGCAGTCGTAGCCCCGCCCGCGGCTCGGGTGGGCGAAACGCTCACCGCGGGGGCGCTGGAGGCGCGGATACAGGGTCGTCGCGCGGTCCGCGACGCGGTCGTACCACGCGGCCTCGCCCTCGGCGGCTACGGAATCGGCGCGGTCGCGCTTAACGAACGCAGCCTCCAGGCGGTTCATAGCGGCGTCGACGGCCTCGATGTTGTAGCCCCGGTTCTTCAGCTCAAAGGTCGCCAGGCGCACCTGCTCCGCGCTGAACTGCTCGGGAGGGAGACCCCCCTCGTACGCGCGACGCGCATCCTCAAAGAACGCATCGACCTGTCCGCAGTGGTAGCCCTTGGAGAAGAAACCAACCTTAGGGAACTCAGTCATCATTGCTCCTTACTCTGAGTCATGGAACGAAGAATCTCATCGACGGCCTCCTGGGTGCCGAACTCGGCGGCCACCTGGTCCACGACCGTCTGGATGGGCGGATCGGCCGCGAGGCGATCGAGCACGCGATCGACGTCGAGGCTATCGATGGCCACCGGCGCGCTCGCGTCTACGGTCGGCGCGGGGACAACGAGTGCTTCTGGCGGCTCCGGGGACACCGGCACGTCACCAGAATCCGCCCGGGGTATACGCGTCTCAGGGGCGATTGGCCAGATGTCGGAGGCTGCGGGCGCCTGAGAGCCTGCGGAAGGAATTGCGGGCACCTGAGAGGCCGCGGGAGGAATTGCGGGCCCTTCGGGGCCGCTGCGCGAGTCGGTCAACGAGGCCGGGGCGGGATCGTCCGCGTGCGCAGCCGACACTTCCTCGCCGGCCTCGCCCTCATGCTGGGCCGCCCACTCGCGGTCGCGATCAAGCCCCCTCAACACGCCGATCAAGCGATCGATCTCAGCGTCCACCTGGTCCATGTCGAAGCCACGGAACTTGACGGAAAACTCTATCTCCTCAGCCTTGCGGGCGGTCACGATCTGATCCGGCTCGCTCGCCTGCCCCCTGATTGTGCGCTCCACATCGGCGAGGAATGCGCGCACCTCGCTCATGTCGTAGCCCTCGCGCAAGAACGTGCGCGAAAAATCGTTCGTCCTCACGCGTGCTCCTCACCGGCGGACCTGCGCCCCTCGGAAACCGCCGTGGCCAGCTGACCGCACGCGCCGTCGATGTCGGAACCCCGGGTATCGCGAATCGACGTCGCAATTCCGTTGTCGCGCAGACGCTTGACGAACGCATCCTGGACATGCTTCGTGGACGCCGTCCAAATCGATCCCGGCGTCGGGTTCAGGGGGATCGGGTTCACGTGAACCCAGCCATGGCCTCGATTGTTGAGCTCGTCGGCCAGAAGCTGGGCGCGCCACTCCTGATCGTTCATGTCCTTGATGAGCGCGTACTCGATCGACACGCGCCGTCCCGTTGCCAGGAAGTAGGCGCGGGCAGCATCCAGGAGCTCCCCGACCTTCCAGCGCGAGTTGATCGGAATGAGCTCGTCACGCAGATCATCGTCGGGGGCATGCAGCGACACCGCGAGCGTCACCGGCATCCCCTCCCCCGCGAGCTTCTTAATCGCGGGAACCAGCCCGACCGTCGAGACGGTAATGTTGCGCGCGCTCATACCGAAACCTTCGGGCGCAGGATCGATGAGGCGATGCAGGGCGCCGATCACCGTCTTGTAATTGGCCAGCGGCTCACCCATTCCCATGAACACGACGTTCGACAGCGTCGTGGGTCCACCGGCGAGCGCTCCATCTCGGCATGCCGCCTGCGCGTAGCGAACCTGATCGACGATCTCCGCCGTCGACAGGTTACGAGTCAGGCCCATCTGCCCCGTCGCACAGAACGGACACGCCATGCCGCAACCGGCCTGCGAGGACACGCACAGGGTGGTGCGCTGCGGGTAGCGCATGAGCACCGACTCCACCTGGGCCCCGTCGTACAGCCGCCACAGATCCTTGATCGTGCGGCCGCCGTCCGCCTCCAACGAGACGACCTTCGACACGAGCGTCGGCAGGAGAGCCTCGCTCACCTGGGCACGCATGCCAGCCGGAATGTCACTCATGCGCTCCGGGTCGGCCTCGAAGTGCGTGAAGTAGTGGCGCGAGAGCTGATCCGCACGGAACGCGGGCAGCCCCAAGTCCTTGAGCACCTGCTTGCGCCCGGCCGCGTCGAGATCAGCCAGGTGCGAGGGCGCCTTGCCCCGGCGCTGAGCGGTGAAGGACAGGACGGGCTTCGCGTCCTTATGCGTCGCCCCCTCCGGCGGCTGATCGCTCGGGCGCACCTCTCGGCGCGCGCCCAGGCGACGCTGCGCCGAGGCCGTGGCCTCCTCGCGGGAGCGGCCCTGCGCCCCGCGTCCTGTCCTAGTCGTGTGGGTCAATGGCTCGACTCCCAAGAAATACCGGGCAGCGCCCACGCGAAGATGAAGTAGGCGACCGGCGCGCTCATCAGCAGCGCGTCCACCCGATCCAGAACGCCACCGTGCCCGGGCAGGATCTGGGACATGTCTTTGAGGCCCGACTCGCGCTTAATCAGCGACTCGGTCAGGTCACCCATCGTGCCCACGAACGCGATCGAGACACCGGCGACGATGCCCCACCACCAGGCGGCACCCAGCAGCCACAGCCCCACGCAACCGACACCGACCGCCGTCAGCGCGGAACCAGCGAAGCCCTCCCACGACTTCTTCGGAGACAGGGCCGGCGCCATGGGATGCTTGCCGAACAAGACACCGGCAGCCCACCCGCCCGTGTCGTTCGCGATGACCATCAGTTCAAAGACGACAAACACCCACGGATCGCGCCACGCCGCGAGCATTAGTACGACGAAAGAGGCCAAGAAGGGCACGTAGACGGCCGTGAACGTCGAGGAGACGACGTCGCTCATCCGCGACTCCTGCCGCCGGTCGAGCAGCCTCCACGCAGCGCACACGAAGACCGTGATATACAGCGCGAAGAGCGTGCCCTCGCTACCCAGCCACCACGCACACGTGATCATGCCGATCGCGCCCACGTACAGCGGTGTCACGGTGAGCGTGATGCCCATGCGCGCGAAAGCACCCGCCAGCTCCCAGATACCGACGAGGCACACGAAGCCAATGACACCGACAAACGCCGGAAGCGAGGTAAACAGGGGGACCGCGACGGCAACGATGAGGACAACCGCCGTCGTGATCGCCTGCGGGAGGTTACGACCCGCCTTCCCCGTCGCCCCACCCGCGGGATGATTGTCGCGCGTGGGGCCCGGGGAAAAGATGCGAGCCAGCAGTGAAGGATCCGTTGACGCCATCAGATCGTCAGCAGTTCGCTTTCCTTCGTCGCGAGCATCTTGTCAATCTGCTCCGTGTGGGCCTTCGTCATCGAATCGAGGTTCTTCTCTGCGCGATCGACGTCGTCCTCGGACGCCTCGCCATCCTTCTTCAGGCGATCCAGCTGATCCTTAGCCTTGCGGCGCACGCCGCGCACGGAGACGCGGCCATCCTCAGCCTTGCTCTTGGCCTGCTTGACGTACTCCTTGCGGCGATCCTCGGTCAGCGCAGGCAGCACGACGCGAACAACGTTGCCGTCGTCCGTGGGATTGACGCCCAGGTCAGACTCGCGCAGCGTGCGGATAATCTCCTGCGTCGCCGTGCGGTCGAAGGGAGAGATCAGCACCGTGCGGGCCTCGGGAATCTGGAAGCTCGCAAGCTGCTGCATCGGGGTGGGCGCGCCGTAGTAGTCCACCAGCAGCTGCTCGAACATCGAAGACGTCGCGCGCCCCGTGCGGATGTTCGTGAACTCGTGGCGGGCGGCCTCGACGGCCTTGTCCATCTTGTCCTCGGCTTCGAGGAGAATATCGTCGATCACTATGTGCTCCTTAACGTCAGTGGTCTGTGAAGGTTATATCACGCCGTCACTAGGGTACCGATTTCATCGCCCATGAGCGCGCGGGTGACCGCGCCTTCCCCACCCATGCCGAAGATACGAGTGGTCAGGCCATTCTCGCGGCACAGCGCCAGCGCCGAGCCGTCGATCACCTTCAGGTCGCGGCGCAGCGCCTCCGAATAGGTCAGCGAGTCGAAACGATGCGCGTTGGGGTTCTTGTTCGGATCGTCGTCGTAGACGCCGTCCACGCCGTTCTTCGCCACCAGGAGCTCGTCACAGTGGATCTCGAGCGCGCGCTGCGCCGAGACGGTGTCGGTCGAGAAGTAGGGCAGGCCTGCGCCGGCGCCGAACACGACGACGCGCCCCTTCTCCAGGTGACGGATCGCCCGCAGCGGCAGATAGGGTTCAGCGACCTGGGCCATCGTGATGGCCGTCTGAACGCGTGCGGGAATGCCCGACTGGTCGATGAAGTCCTGGAGGGCCAGAGCGTTCATGACGGTTCCGAGCATACCCATGTAGTCGGCGCGGGAACGCTCCAGGCCCTCACGAGCCAGCTGGGCGCCGCGGAAGAAATTGCCACCACCGACGACAATCGCGACCTGCACGCCCTCGCGCACGGCGCTCGCCACCTGCTCAGCGATATTGCGGACGACCTTGGGGTCCAAGCCGATAGACCCACCTCCAAATGCCTCTCCGGAAAGCTTGAGCAAAACGCGGCGCTTCGTCGACATGACGCTTCTCCTTTATGACGGCCCGGGATGGGCGGAACGGTTAGGAACCATACTACCTGGTAAAAGGGAAGCGGCCCCGCCGTTAGGCGGAGCCGCTCCCAACTGTCAGCAAGCTGACGCACAGGCCGAATCAGGCACCCACGTGCACGCGCACGAAGTTGGTGACCGTGGCGCCGGCCTCCTTGAGGACCTGACCAACGGACTTCGAGGGGTCACGGGCATAGGCCTGGTCAACGAGGCAGTTGTCCTTGAAGAACGCGTTCAGGCGGCCCTCAACGATCTTGGGAACGATGTTGGCGGGCTTGCCCTCCTCGAGAGTGATCTTCTCGAGGGTGGCGCGCTCCTTGTCGAGCACGTCGGCGGGAACCGAGTCGCGGTCGAGGTAGGCGGGCATGTAGGCGGCAACGTGCATCGCGATGTCGTGGGCAACGGCCTTGCCGGCGGCGTCGGTCACGACGAAGACGCCGACCTGCGGGGGCAGGTCCGGGCTGGTCTGGTGCAGGTAGAGGTCGACGTTCTCGCCCTCAACGCGCACGATGCGGCCAACCTGCAGCTTCTCGCCGATGATGGCGGCGAAGGCGTCCAGGCGATCCTTGACGGTGCCCTCGCCCATGGGGGCGGCGAGCAGCGCGTCCAGGTCGGCGGCGCCGGACGCGACGGCGGCGGCCAGGACCTCGTTGGAGAAGTCGATGAACTTCTGGTTCTTCGCGACGAAGTCCGTCTCGGAGTTGACCTCGACCAGCACGCCGACGGTGCCGTCGGTCTGCGCGGCCAGCAGGCCGGCGGAGGCCTGGCGGCCCTCGCGCTTGGACAGGGACTTCAGGCCCTTCAGGCGGATGATCTCGAGAGCCTTCTCGGCGTCGCCGTCGGCCTCGGTCAGAGCCTTCTTGACATCCATCATGCCGGCGCCGGTCTGCTCACGCAGCGCCTTCACATCTGCAGCGGTGAAATTCGCCATCGGATGATTCCTCTCAGTAAAAAGTTCAGTCCTGCTTGGTGGCCGACTCTTCGGCGACCTCTGCGGCGACAGCCTCGTCAGCCTGAATCTCGCCCTCGAGGAGCTCGCGCTCCCACTCGGCCAGAGGTTCAGCGGCGGTCTCCTCGCCCTTGCCCTTGCGCACGTCGGAGCGGGCGATGAGGCCCTCGGCGACGGCGTCGGCGATCACGCGGGTGAGCAGCGCGACGGCGCGGATGGCGTCATCGTTGCCGGGGATGCGGTAGTCGACCTCGTCCGGATCGGCGTTGGTGTCGAGGATGGCGACGATCGGGATGTGCAGCTTGCGAGCCTCGGAGACCGCGAGGTGCTCCTTCTTGGGGTCGACGATCCACACGGCCGAGGGAACCTTGGCCATGTCGCGGATGCCGCCGAGCGTGCGGGACAGCTTGTCCTTCTCGCGGCGCATCATGAGCAGTTCCTTCTTGGTGTGACCGGAGGAGGCCACGTCGTCGAAGTCGATCTGCTCGAGCTCCTTCAGGCGCTGCAGACGGGTAGCAACGGTCGAGAAGTTGGTGAGCATGCCGCCGAGCCAACGGTGGTTCACGTAGGGCATGCCGACGCGCTGGGCCTGCTCGGCCACGGCTTCCTGGGCCTGCTTCTTGGTGCCGACGAAGAGGAGGGTGCCGCCGTGGGCGACGGTCTGCTTCACGAAGTCGAAGGCGATGTCGATGTCAGCAATGGTCTGCTGCAGGTCGATGATGTAGATGCCGTTGCGCTCGGTGAGGATGAAGCGCTTCATCTTCGGGTTCCAACGGCGAGTCTGGTGACCGAAGTGGACACCGGACTCGAGGAGCTGACGCATGGTAACGATTGCCATGGTTCGTCCTTTCCCCGCAAGTCGCGAGTGATCAGTGGGGTCTCCCCCGGGTTATCGGTTTGCTGTACGCGGTGCGTACCCTGGTGCCATGACCGGCGACCATCCCCGAAGGGACCGAAGCCGCCGCGCCTCACTCCCCTGGCGGTTTCCCGTGGGTCGCGATAAATGGCACGCGAAGTCACCTGCACAAGGCAAGTGCCCGGCTATCTTACCTCATGGACCCATTACCCTCAGGGACGTGGAGGGTGTGAGTGTGCCGACTTTCACGCTCATCGACGAGGCCTGGGTGGCCATCCACAGGGGGACGAGCCGCTCTCGCTCCGACGCCGCGTTATCCACAGGGGTCTGCGCGTTCGGGGCGCCATGCACAAGGCAACGACGTCGACTGGATCGCACAGGGGTCCCGGGCACATCGTGGACGTATGAATAACCGTCCGCTTCACGCCGAGCGTTCTCTCGCCGCTCTCGCGCTGCTCCTCGGCGCCATAGTGCTCGCCCTCCTGGCTCCGCCAGCAGGCGGCACGGAGAACAGCAAACTCTGGCAGTGGCCCAGCGGCTCCCCCGTGCCCGTCGTCTCCTCCTTCGCTCCCCCCGCCCACGACTGGCTGCCCGGCAGACGGGGCGTCACCCTCTCCTATCCGTCCGGCTCGCCGGTCTACGCGTGCGCCAACGGGACGGTGACCTTCGCGGGCCAGGTTGGCGGCCGAGGGGCCGTCTCCATTCGGCACGACGTGCGCGGCCGCGCGGTCTGGTCCACCTATCTGCCAGTCACGCCGAGCGTATCCGCTGGTCAGGCAGTGACCGCGGGGCAGGTCATCGGGGTCGTCGAGGAGGGATCGGACACCCTGCACTGGGGAGCGAAGACGGGTCCGACCACATATATGGACCCGATCCGCCTGACGGTGGGACGGCCTCGTCTCCTCCCCTGGGACGGCTAGCGCCAGAGGAGGCCTCAGGCGCGAGGGTGAGCACGTTGATAGATGGCGCTCAGGCGAGCGGTGTCTACGTGCGTGTAGCGCTGCGTCGTGGACAAGGAGGCGTGGCCGAGCATTTCCTGAACGGCGCGCAGATCCGCGCCGCCTTGCAGGAGATGGGTCGCCGTCGAGTGGCGCAGCCCGTGGGGGGCGACGTCGTGCACCCCCGCCTTGGCGGCCATCCGATGGACCATCGAGCGCACAACACGAGGATCAATGCGCCCCCCGCGGTCGCCGAGAAACAGGGCCTCGCCACTGGATTGGGCGACCAACTGCGGGCGGCCTCGGACCAGCCAGTGGTCCAGCGCCTCGCGCGCGGGCGGGCCGTAGGGCACGACGCGCTCCTTTTTTCCCTTGCCGAGCACGCGCACGGTCAGAGCCTCACGGTTGAGTGAGGACACGTCGAGGGCACACACTTCGGACACTCGCAGGCCGCACGCGTAGGTGAGCTCGAGAATCGCCCAAGCGCGCATCTGCGCGGCGCTCCCGTCCACCGCCTCAGCGCGGGCCAGGTTAATGAGGGTGCGGGCCTCGGACTCATCCAGGGGAGTGGGAAGACGTTGATCCGCGCGTGGGCTCGTCAGCGCCGCGGCCGGGTCGTTCGCCAGGATCTCCTCGCGCACGGCCCACGCCGTGAAATTGCGGATGGCCGCCGTGTGGCGCGCGATGGTCGAGCGTGCTCCCCCGCTGGCCAGCGTGTGGGCCAGCCACGAGCGGATGGAGCGCTGCGTGAGCGCCTGGCCAAACTCGCCGGCGGGCGCGTCCCATCGGAGCCCCACGTAGTCCAGGAGCGCGCGCAGGTCCCCCAGGTAGGCGTCGATGGTGTGCTCGCTCATGCGGCGGCTCAGCCGCAGATACTCACCCCACTGGTCCCCCACGCTCTCGATCATGCGCTCATCCTACGGCGTCCCCGCCCTCCCTGCGTGCCCACCCGCGGGTGGAACTGGTGACCAATCCAGCCACGGCCAAGTCCATCAGGGCACGGCTCACCTCCTCGCGGCCGAGCCCGGCGCTGACGCAGATCGCGGACACATCCGCACACGCGCGTGCCGGAAGCGCTTCCCACACGCGACGCGCCACCGGGGGCAGAGCAGCGATTCCGTGATCTCGCTCGACCGGCATCCCGAAGAGCGGGGCCACATCCTCCGCCCCGATGGGGCCCGCCAGTTCCGCGGCGTCGCGGCCATCGCGAATGATCGTCGCGCCGTTCCTGGCCAGTTCGAGGCAGCCCACCGACATGGGCGCATCCACCGCCCCGGGCACGGCGCCGAGCTCGCGTCCGCACCCCATCGCCCACCTGGCCGTGGCCAGAGCGCCCGAACGAGCCCCGGCCTCGACGACGATGGTGGCCGCGCTCCACCCGGCGATCAGCCTGTTGCGAGTCAGAAAACGCCACTTCGCGGGACGGGCAGTGGGAGCAACCTCCGAGACGATCAGCCCGCCCCTGTCGATGATCGCGCGGAAATCCTCGGCGTGGCACGCAGGATAAGGATTGAGTACCCCACCGGCCAGGACACAGATCGTCCGCCCGCCGCCAGCCAGCGCCCCCCGGTGCGCCTCAATGTCAATGCCGATGGCCCCGCCAGAGACGATCGCGTACCCCGAGCGCGCGAGGTGGTAGGCCATGTTTCGCGCGCACCTGCCCCCGGCCGACGTGGAGGCGCGCGCCCCAACGATCGAGACGTGCCCCTCGGACTGCGACGAATCGCTCAGGCGACCCAGGAACCACAGGCCAAGCGGTTCCTCCTCTCCCAGGCAGGAAAGCTGGACCGGCCAGCGCGGATCCGCGGGCGTTATGAATCCGCCTCCGGCGCGCTCGACCCGCGCCAGTTCGCGCTCGACATCGACCGCCAGCGCGCGTTCACGCCAGCGATTCCACTGCTGGTCCCAACGGGCCTCGCCCGCACACCGCAGTTCCCTCGGCACGCCCCTCCACTCCCCTTGGAGCCATTCGCGCCCCCGACGGTCCCCAAGCGTCGCACGCACTACGCGCGCCGCGGGATCGGCGGGTTCTGCCACCGCCGACCACCAGGCCGCCTCTTGCATCGTCTCATCTGGTGTCATGATCGTGTCCATTCCGCAGCTGCTGCGCTGCAACGATGTGGTCAATTGTCGGTCGAGGTGCCCCCGCCAAGTCCGCCAGCGTCCACGCCAGGCGCAGCATGCGGTCCACTCCCCTCATCGAGGAGGCGCCGACGTCGACGAGCCGGTCCAGCTGGGCGACCAGCTCGGCGTCGATGCCCGAGTGGCGCCTGATCCACGCTCCCGGAAGCTGGGCGTTGCACACCCAGGGTGTGTCCGCGAGGCGGTGGCGGGCCCGGTCGCGGGCGGCACTCACTCGCTGCCTGATCGTCTCCGAGTCGCGCGTCGTACACGAGGCCATGTCTGCCCGTGTCGGCGTGTGCACGTCGATGCGAATGTCCATCCGGTCCAGGAGAGGGCCCGACAAGCGCGCCAGGTAGCGCCTCCGAGCGACCGAGGAACAAGTGCAGTGACGCCCTGCCCGTCCCCCGCCGCAGGGGCATGGGTTGGAGGCCATGACCAGCTGAAACGAGGCCGGGTAGCGCGCGTGGATCCCCGACCGGTGCAGGTTGACGACCCCCGACTCCAAGGGTTCACGCAGGGAGTCGAGCACGGAGGGCGCGAACTCGGCGGCCTCGTCGAGGAACAGAATGCCGCCGTGTGCGAGCGACGCCGCGCCCGGCGTCAGGGTGCGTGATCCACCCCCGATCAGGGCGGCCATCGTCACCGAATGGTGGGGCGCCTGGAAGGGAGGGCGCGTGACAAGGGCAGTGCCCGCGGGTACGAGCCCTGCCACGGAATGCAAGGAGGTCGTCACAAGCGCGGTGTCGGCATCCAGGTCGGGAAGAATCGTCGGCAGCCGCGAGGCCAACATGGTCTTGCCCGAGCCGGGCTCGCCGATGAGGAAGACGTGGTGCCCTCCGGCCGCTGCGACCTCCATCGCACCCACCGCGTCGCCCTGGCCTCGCACGTCAGCCATATCGAGGACGGCGGGCGATTGACGGCCTGGTTCCACGGCGCGCATTCCCAGGTGGCCCTGGAAAGGAGCCTTGATGGCCTCTCCCCCGCCCCAGGCGATGAGGTCGGCCAGGTGTGCAAAGGCGATCACCTCGATGCCGTCCACGAGCCGCGCCTCCCGGGCGCACGCCTCCGGGACGATAACCCGACGCACTCCCCGTGAGCGGGCGGCGAGCACGGCCGGCAACACTCCGCGCACCGGCTGAATGCTGCCGTCCAGGGCGAGTTCCCCGACGATGACAGCGTCCTGAAAAGCGCGCGGGTACACGAGACCCGTCGCCAACGCGATAGACGAGGCGATGGCCAGGTCGAAGCCAGAACCCGACTTCGGGATGCCCGCCGGCGAGAGGTTCACCGTGATGCGTTGATCCAGCACGTCAAGGCCGCAGGACTCGAAGGCCGCGCGCACCCGGTCACGGGCCTCGCGCACCGACGTGTCCAACAGGCCGACGAGTGTGAAGGCCACGAGCCCGGCACCGGCATACGTCTCGACATCGACGAGGTGTCCCTCAATGCCAACCACGCTGATCGAATAGGTGCGAGCAAGCCCTGGCCCGGTCATTGCACGCCCCGCAGCCACACCGCGTGCGCACCGAGCGCGCGCACGTCGACGTCCGCCCGATCCACGTCCGGCCATTGCCGAAGTGACTGCGCCGACAGCGTGATCGCGACGACGTCAATGCGGACCCGCGAGTCCAGTCGGCCTCGCTGCCTGCACCAGGCGCCCGTGAGCGCCCTCAACTGAGCGACCTTACGTGCATCCACCGATGCGAGAGCACTGCCTTTTCCCCGACCAACCCGGGTGCGTACCTCGACGATGACGGTCCACGAGCACGCGGGGTCCGTCTCGTCTCGGGCGATGATGTCAAGCTCGCCGCGTCGGCCATCGCGCCAGTTGCATTCCAGGACGCGCAGGCCCGCTTCCTCAATCATCAGGCGGGCCGTGTGTTCCCCGGCTGCACCGAGAGTCCGACGATCGGGTCGTGTTGAGCATTCCATGAGAGCTCACCTCCACGACCACAGTGCGCCCCGGCCACCGGGCCACACAACACGAAAACCGCCCCCTGTGGACAGGGAGCGGTTAACGCAAAGGCCTGTGGATAAACGGCTCGCGCTGCTTGTCCTGTGGACGGCGCGAGGCTAGGGAATGTCGAGCTCCGGCTTGGAGAGCTCCTCGACATTCACGTCCTTGTAGGTGATGACTCGCACCGAGCGAACAAAACGGGAGGATCGGTAGATGTCCCACACCCAGGCGTCGGTGAGCGTCAGCTCGAAAAAGACGTCACCGCCCACCGGGCGCGCCTGCACGTCGACGTGGTTGCACAGATAGAAACGCCTCTCGGTCTCCACGACGAACTTAAACAAGCCGATGACGTCGCGGTACTCCTTGAAAAGCTCCAGCTCCAGGTTGTTCTCGTAACCTTCGATTTCTTCGCTCACGAACCCATCATGCCGGGCCTGGGCGTGCTTGCCACCCTGCCACCCCGGCGTGCCCTACTTTGTGGCGCTCGTCGGCATCTTCCACGAGCGACGATGAAAGTCGCTGACGCCGAGGCGGCCGATCGCGCGGGCGTGCGCAGCTGACCCGTAGCCTTTGTTGGAGGCCCACCCGTATCCGGGGTCGTCGGCATCGCTCATGAGGCGATCGCGGGCCACCTTGGCGATGACGGAGGCCGCGGCCACGACGGCGCAGGACAGGTCGGCCTTGACCTGCATGTGGACGGGCAGGGCGATACCGAAAGGATCCTCGGGACCGCCTTCGTCTCCGAACAGGTCCTCGGGTGCGGAAAGCCAATCGTGGCAACCGTCCAGCAAGACGCCGCCCGGCATGACTGCGCGGCTCGCCACCTCGGCGAGGGCGCGGCGCCCCGCCAGGCGTAAAGCCGCGACGATCCCCCATCGGTCGATTTCCTGCGGGGACGCGTAGCCGACGGCGCAGTCGCGGACCCAGGAGTGAATGGGGGCGACGAGAGCCTCGCGCCGACGAGCGGAAAGCGCCTTGGAGTCGGTCAGTCCCTCGGGAACGGGAGGCGCGTCCTGGCCGATCACGGCGACGCCGACCGCAACGGGGCCGGCGAGGGCCCCGCGACCGACCTCGTCCATGCCCGCCACGAGGCCCCACCGCTTCGCCAGGGCGAGCTCCAGGTCGCGCGCCGCAGTGCTCATGAGGGGTCGGGAACGGAGGCGAAGACTTCCTGGTGGCCGATGTCAGTAGACCAACGAGAGACCGGCCAGATCACGGCCTGCACCGTCCCCACGACGGAGGAGACGGGCACGTAGGGCGACTGACCGGAACCCATGTGATACCGAGAATCGGCGGAATTCGAACGATTGTCGCCCATCACCCACAGGTAACCCTCGGGCACGGTCACGTCGAAGGTACGCTCGCCGCAGGGCACCTGGCCGTTGGCGACGTATGGTTCGTCGATCTCGACCCCGTTGACGCTGACCTTGCCGGTGGCGCTCACGCAGGTGACGCGGTCACCGCCCACACCGATCACCCGCTTGACGAGGGTCTGCTCCCCGCCCGCGGGCACGAAGCCCGTGAACTCTCCGAGTCGGCGCACGACGGACGGGGAAGACACCTCGGTGGTGCCGAGCCAGCCGAGCGTGTCGTCAAAGACGACGACGTCTCCGCGGTGAATATTCGAGCGCAGCGCGTCCACGCGGGACACGGCGATGCGGTCGTCCTCGACCAGTGTGTTACGCATCGAGGGCGAGGGGATCCAAAAGACCTGCACGATGAAGGCGCGAAGGAGTGAGGAGATCACCAGCGCGACGACGATGATGACGAGGATCTCGCGTAGCCACACCCAGGGGTTACGGCGAGCACGCGCCTCGGCGCGCTCGCGATCCCGCAGCGACGGCGCGTGCACCGGTCCAAGCACCGGGCCTGCAGTCGAGCTCATCCGATCTCCTTACGTCGTGAACCATCCAAGGATACGGCGAGGCCCGACACCGGCGCGCGGTGTCGGGCCTTTCCGTGAAAAATGCCAAGGCACGTGGCCGCTGGCCTCACTCGGCCTTGCCGGAGCGGTGCTCCTTGATCTTCGCGGCCTTGCCGTGACGCTCACGCAGGTAGTAGAGCTTGGCGCGGCGCACGTCGCCCTTGGTGACGACCTCGATGTGGTCGATCGTGGGGGCGTGAACCGGGAAGGTACGCTCGACGCCCACACCGAAGGAAACCTTGCGGATGGTGAACGTGGAGGACACGCCGTGGCCGCGACGAGCGATCACGACACCCTGGAAGACCTGGATACGGGAGCGGTTGCCTTCGATAACCTTGACGTGCACCTTGAGGGTGTCGCCCGCGCGGAACGGCGGGATGTCATCGCGCAGGGAAGCCGCATCAACGGCGTCCAGCTTCTGCATTTTTTCTCCTTGACGCCTCTGCCGCAGGTCAAGGGCGCCTGGTTGGGCGGGCCGGTGCCCGCTCATTCCTTCGTCCGATCGTGCGCCACGGTGTCCCCCTGCGGCAGGATGAACCGCGCACAATCCTGGCTATTGTCGCACACAGACTCCTGGTCAGGCCAGCGTTGGGTTGCCCGTCCGCGTGAGATCACGCACCATGACGACGTCGTAGTTGGTCACTCCACCGACATCGAAGGTTCGCGTCGAGCGCTTGCGGAAGCCGTGCTTCTTATAGAAGGCCTGCGCCGCTTTGTTACCTCGGTTGGTTCCCAGCACGATCGCTCGATGTCCTGCCTTGGCGGCGTCCGCAACAGCGCGCTCGAGCAGGACGTCGGCGATGCCGCTGCCCCGCCAGGCCGCGTCCACGTAGCACTTGGACAGGTAAGCGCTTCCCACCTCGACGCGTCCGGGACGCACCAGGTCGCTCGGCAACGCATCCGGGCCGACATGGGTCAGCACGTAACCGACGAGGCCACCCCAGACCTCGGCGACGAACAGGCGGTGACGCTCGGGATCGGAAATAAGAGCGTCAAACACGTCCGCGCTCAGCTGCGTGGCGATGTGCTCGTCGATCGCCTCCTGGGGCAGGTCCTGCGGGCAGGCATCCGGGAACGTGCGCGCGGCAAGCTCGCTGACTGCGACGACATCCTCAAGCTCAGCCTGTCGCACTGTGAGCCGTTCCGCAGCACCAGCTCGCGGGTAGGCGACGCCGCAGGCCGCGAGCGTCGCGCGATCGTCTCCGCTGAGGGCAGCGGCGTCGAGCGAGAGCGCGAGGTCGGGGCGCACCGCCACGGTCTTCTCGATCGCGCGGTCGCGGCGCCAGCGTTCAATCGCCGCGTGGTTACCGCCGAGGAGAACCTCGGGAATCTCGAGCGAGCGGAACTCCCTTGGCTTGGTAAAGACGGGGTACTCGAGGAGGCCGGCTCCCGAATGGGACTCTTCGACCAGCGAGTCCGGGTTGCCCATGAATCCGTCGAGGAGACGCGCGACCGCCTCGGTGAGCACCATCGCCGCGACCTCGCCGCCGTTGAGCACGTAGTCGCCGATGGAAAACTCAAGGACCTCGACGCCTGCTGCGCGGTAGTGCTGCGCGACCCGCGCGTCGATGCCTTCGTAGCGACCGCAGGCGACGATGATCTGGTCGGCTCGCGCCAAATCTTCCACGACAGGCTGCGTGAGCGGCGTCCCTGAGGGGGTGGGGATGGCCAGGACCCTGCGGCACGAGGCCGTGGCAGCCTCTGCGTTCTCGCACGCGAGCGGGGTGGCCAGCGCGTCGTCGAGGGCGCGCGCCCACACGTCCGCGCGCATGACCATGCCGGCGCCACCGCCATAGGGGGTGTCGTCGACGCTGCGGTGCTTGCCGGTGGCCCACTGACGCAGGTCGTGGGCGGCGAGGGTGACGAGGCCAGCGTCCTCGGCCTTACCCATGAGGGAGAGGGTCAGGGGCGTGAAATAGTCCGGGAAAATGGAGATGAGGTCGAAGCGCACGCTACTTCCCGTCCCGCTCGGAGACGGCCTGGTCGTCGAAGAGACCCGGGGGCGCGTCGATGACGACGAGGCCGCCTTCGACGTCGACCGTGGGCACAAGGGCGCTCACGAAGGGCACCATGACGCGCCCGTTCGGGGTCGCCACGAGCAGGAGGTCCTGGGCGGTGCCGGGGGTCAGGCCACTCACGGTGCCGAGAACCTCGCCCGCGGGCGTGCGGGCCTCAAGCCCTGTCAGCTGGTGGGGGTACCAGGCATCCTCCTCCTCGTGCTCCTCGACGAGCAAGCGGGCGCCACGCAGCGCCTCGGCATCCTCACGCGAGGTGCATTCCTCGAAGGATGCGAGCACGCGGTCCTTATGCGTGCGCACGGCACGAACGGTCAGCGCCAGGTCACGCCCCGCGACCTCCAGGCACGCCCCGGGGGCGAGAACATCAGGGTCGTCGCTGCGCACGTCGAGAATGACCTCGCCGCGCAGGCCGTGGGCCGGGCCGACGATAGCGGCTGTGAGCTGCATGAGTTCTCCTCATCATGAACGGGGATCTGTCCGAAGGATACAACGAAGGGGCCCGGCATTGCCGGACCCCTTCGAGACATGTGCGAGTCTTACTCGCGATCCGTGTCGACGACGTCGACTCGGACGGTGCCACGCGTCGACAGCGCACCCATGACGGTGCGCAGCGCGCGAGCCGTCCGACCGCCGCGCCCGATGACTCGACCCAGATCCTCGGGGTTCACGCGAACCTCCAGGAGCTGACCGCGTCGCATCGAACGGGGGGTCACCTCGACATCTTCGGGGTGGTCAACGATGCCGCTGACCAGGTGCTCCAACGCGTCGGCGAGCATGCTCAGGCATCCTCTCCGGCGGCTTCTTCGGAAGCCTTCTCGGCCTCGGCGGCGGCAGCAGCGGCCTCTTCCTCGGCCTTCTTCGCGGAGGCGGCGGCCTTGGACTTCTCGGCCGCAGCCTCGGCGTCCTTGACGGCCTGCTCGGCCTGGGCGGCCTTGTCGTTCTCGGAGACCTTGACGCGGGAAACCGCGTCGGCCTTGCCGTTGAACTTAGCGATGTCACCGGTCAGGACCAGCAGGTTGCGGACCTGGTCGGAGGGCTGAGCGCCGACGCCGAGCCAGTACTGGGCGCGCTCAGAGTCGATGCGGATGATCGACGGGTTGGGCTGAGGATCGTAGTAGCCGACCTCTTCGATGACGCGGCCGTCACGCTTCTTGCGGGAATCGACGACGACGACGCGGTACTGGGCGGCGTGGATCTTACCCACGCGCTTCAGGCGAATTCGAACTGCCACTTGTGTGGTCTCTCCATTTCAGAATTGGGGTGGACCTTTGCGTCCCAAGGTGGGAAACACAGGGGTCGCATCGGACCGGGACACGGCGACACGCAGTGAGAGGGTCTACGAATCGCCGGGTACAGCTAGCGATTATGCCACATTCCAGGACGGATTCCCACATGGGGCCCCCGAGCCCACCGCAGCGGCGCGGTTAAATCGATCACGTCGAGGCCGCGCTTACGGGCGCACCCACGCACGCTCTCCCCCGACGTACACGGCGCTGGGACGCGCGAGGGCCACCGGATCGATGCGCGGATCCTCATCGAGCACGATGAGGTCGCCCTCTCCTCCCTCGACGAGGCCGGGGCGCCCCAGGTAGCGCTGGCTCACCCAGGTGGAGGCGTCGATGATGAGCTGAGCGCTGGCGCCCCAGCTCGACCACAGGGCCAGCTCACCCGCGATAGAGCCGTGCTGCTGGTAGCCGCCCGAATCCGTGCCCTGCAGCAGCAGCACCCCGGAGTCGATGAGCATCTGGAAGTGGTCGCGCCGCTCCTCGAACATGGCGCGCATGGTGGCGGCGTAGACGGGGTATTTCGAGCCGGCTTGCTCGGCGAAGTCGGCGAAGAGCTCGACCTGGCGCAGTGTCGGCGTCACCGCGATGCCGCGAGCAGCGATCTCGCTGGCCTGATCGCGATCGATACCGGTGCCGTGTTCAATGTCGTCGACTCCGGCCTCGATGAGAGAGTCGATGACCCGGTGAGAGAAGGCGTGGACCGCGATGCGCGCCCCGGCCTCGTGAACGGCTGCGACGGCGTCGACGAGCACCGACGGGTCCCACAGGGGCATGAGATCGGCGTCGGCGCCGGCCGAGCGGTCGATCCAGTCGCCGACGATCTTGACCCACCCGTCGGAGCTCTCCGCCATGGATGTCAGGACCCCCGGCAGCTCCGACTGGTCGTGGACGTCGATGGGCAAGTCGCGCATGTAGCGCTTGGGGCGGGCGACGTGTCGCCCGCAACGGATGAGGCGGGGGCCAGCCAGCGCCTGCACGCCCGAGTTGTCAACGGGCACCCCGCAGTCGCGCACGAGCGTTACGCCACTGGCGAGCGTGAGCGCCGCCTGGCGTGCCATCTCGTCGGCGTCAACGGCGCCGGTCTTTGAATAGCCGATGTGACAGTGGGCGTCGACCAGGCCCGGCAGGATGAATCCCGCGTGACGTGCGCGGGGGCGCTCGTCTTCGCTCACGCGGCGAATTGTCCCGCCCTCGAGCGACCACGTGCCGCTCACCCACCGCGGGCGAGCGGCCGCGTCCTGGGCCCACAGGCCGACGCCGGTAAGGATCATCGGATCAGAGCTGTCCGAGCATGCGCTTGACGTCGTCGGGCAGATCATCGATCGTCGGACGCGGAGCGGGGGCCGGAGCACCGAAGGAGGAGCCCTGCGGGGCGCTGCGCTCGGACGGGGGCAGCATGGCTTCGAGCTCCTGCTGGCGGCGCTTGGCGGGATTGCCCGAACGCGCCTTCTTCTTCATGCGGGCGCGCTGGGCCTGAGCCTTGCGGGCGTTCGCCTTCTGCTTGGCCTTGCCGCCGCGTCCGGGCATGGCGCCCATTCCAGGCATTCCCCCGCCCATCTGACCCATCTGACCCATCATCTCGCGGGCCGCCTCGAAACGCTGAACGAGCTGGTTCACCTCGGCGACGGTCGTACCCGAACCGCGGGCGATGCGCGCGCGGCGGGAGCCGTTGAGGATGGACACGTCCTCGCGCTCCGCGGGGGTCATCGAACGGACGATGGCCTCGACGCGGTCGACCTCACGCTCGTCGAAGTTCTCGATCTGGTCTCGCAGCTGCGCGGCGCCCGGGATCATGCCGAGCATCTTCTTCATCGAGCCGAGCTTCTTGATCTGCTGGAGCTGGCTCAGGAAGTCGGCGAGGGTCAGCTGGCCAGCCAGGGCCTTGGAAGCGACCTTTTCGGCCTCCTCCGCGTCCATCTTCTTTTCGGCCTGCTCGATGAGGGTGAGGATGTCGCCCATGTCGAGGATGCGCCCGGCCATACGATCCGGGTGGAATCGCTCGAAATCGTCGAGGCCCTCGCCGGTGGAGGCAAAGAGGATAGGCGCGCCGGTCACGCCGCGCACGGACAGGGCCGCGCCGCCTCGCGCGTCGCCATCGAGCTTGGACAGGACGACGCCGGTGAAGCCGACGCCGTCACGGAAGGCCGTGGAGGTGGTGACCGCGTCCTGACCGACCATGGCGTCCAGGACGAACATGATTTCGTGGGGGCGCACCGCGTCGCGGATCGCGATCGCCTGGTCCATCATCTCCTGGTCGACGCCCAGGCGGCCGGCGGTGTCGACGATGACGACGTTGATGCCGCTCTGGCGGGCGAACTCGACGCCGCTTCTCGCGACCTCGACCGGGTTGCCCACGCCGTTGCCCGGCTCGGGTGCCCACACCTTCACGCCGGCGCGTTCACCGACGACCTGAAGCTGCTGGACGGCGTTGGGGCGCTGGAGGTCGGATGCGACGAGGAGGACGGTCTTGCCTTCCTCACGCAGCCACTTACCCAGCTTTCCGGCGAGCGTCGTCTTACCGGCGCCCTGGAGGCCAGCGAGCATGAAGACGGTGGGACCGGACTCGGCGAAGGCGAGCTCGCGCGTCGCGCCACCCAGGATCTCCACGAGCTCCTCGTGGACGATAGAGACAACCTGCTGGCCGGGGTTGAGGGCCTTCGAGCGCGCCGCGCCGTAGGCCTTCTCGCGCACCTGGGTGGTGAACTGGCGAACGACGGGGAGCGCGACGTCCGCGTCGATGAGGGCGCGACGGATGTCGGAAATCGCCTGATCGACGTCCGACTCGGTCAGGACCCCGCGGCTGCGCAGGGTGCGGAAGGATTGGGTCAGGCGATCTGACAGGTTTCCAAACACGTGTTCTCTCCCAAGATGGCGACAGTACTAGGCCAGGTTAGCGCACCTCGGCCCCGGTCGTATGTCTGACCGGGGCCGAGGAGGGTGAGGTGGGCGTGAGCGCGAGGCTAGGCCCTGCCCACGATGGCGTCGACAAAGCCCGCGGGGTCGAAGGGGGCGAGATCGTCCGCTCCCTCGCCGAGGCCGACGAACTTGACGGGCACGCCGAGGGCACGCTGGACCGAGACGACGATGCCGCCCTTGGCGGAGCCGTCGAGCTTCGTCAAAACGATGCCGGTCACCCCGGTCGCCTCCGCGAAGACCTCGGCCTGCTTCATGCCGTTCTGGCCGGTGGTGGCGTCCAGGACGAGGAGGACCTCGGAGACGGGCACCTGCTTTTCCATGACGCGCTTGATCTTGCCGAGCTCGTCCATCAGGGTCGACTTGTTCTGCAGGCGGCCCGCGGTATCGACGAGGACGACGTCCACATCGCGCGAGATTCCCTCACGCACGGCCTCGAAGGCGACGGATGCCGGGTCGGCGCCCTCGCGGTCGGAGCGCACGACATCGACGCCCACGCGCTCGCCCCAGGTGGCCAGCTGGTCGGCGGCGGCCGCGCGGAAGGTGTCGGCGGCGCCCAGGAGGACGGACTTGTCCTCCGCGACGAGGATGCGGGCGAGCTTACCAACGGTCGTGGTCTTGCCGGTGCCATTGACGCCCACCATGAGGACAACGGCGGGCCTCGCGGCACCGTCTACCTCCGGGCGGGTCAGGTTCAGGGAGCGATCCATGTCGGGGTCGACGAGGGCCAGGAGCTCCTCGCGCAGGATCTCGCGGATGCGCGCCTCGTTAGTCGTGGACTCGACGGCGACGCGGCGCTTGAGCGCCTCCATGAGAGAGTCCGTGGCCTCCAGGCCAAGATCCGCGATGAGCAGGGATTCCTCGATTTCCTCCCAGTCGGCCGCGCTGAGCTGGCCGCGGCTGAGCACGCCAAGGATGGCGCGGCCCAGGGAACCGGAGGAGGCGAGGCGCTCGCGCAGACGCTCCATGCGCCCGCGCACGGGTTCGGGGCGTTCGACGGAAGCGGCAGGCTGTTCCCCGACGGCCGACTCGGTTTCCTCGGCGACCTCGGGACCTGCGCGTGGTTCGTCTCCCCCGTCTTCGTCGGATTCGGTTGGTTCTGGCGTGTCGGCGCCCACGGGCGCCGGGGTGTCGAGCCGCGCGGTCACGTCGTCGCTGCGGCGGTGCCGGGCGCTCACGGCGAGGCGGATGGCAACGCCGATCAGTACGGTGACCACCAGTGCGACGACGACCGCCCACGGCGATTGAAAGAGTGAAACAAATGCGTCCATGGGGACATTATCTCCCATGGACGCATCGCTAGGACAACGCGAGAACCGTCACGACCGCGCGGGCCCGTCCGAGCGGGCGGCCTCAGCGCTTCCCTTGCGGCCGCGCTCGAAGCGGCCACTGACGCGCTCAGTCACGTTCTCGAGGCGGTCGATACCCGGAAGCCGATCAGCGTCGAAGTAGGCGTTCGAGGAATCGGCGGACTGCAGGAGGGACTGCAGGGAGGCGGTTCGGGGCACGACGGGCCCATCGTCGGAGGAGGAGGCGCGCTTAGGCAACGAGTGAGTCTTCACGTCCTCCCGGATCTCCTCACCCTCACGCTTGATGACGCCCTTCCAGTCGTCCGCGCTGCGTCGCGAGAGCGCCAGCACGGCCACGACTCCGGTCGCGACAACGAGAACCAGGACGACGGTCAGGACAAGAATCATTGCACCCTCAAGCATGTCTTCATCCTGCCCTACCCGCCCCTCAAAAGCGACAAAGGCACCCGATCCTGACCGCTTTGTGACAATGTTGACGGGGCCGGGAACATCGTGTTCCCGGCCCCGTCAAGCAACGCCAGCGGCGTCAGTCGAGGTAGTCGCGCAGCACCTGCGAACGCGAGGGGTGGCGCAGCTTCGACATCGTCTTAGATTCGATCTGGCGGATGCGCTCGCGCGTCACGCCGTAGACCTTACCGATCTCGTCCAGCGTCTTAGGCTGCCCATCGCCCAGGCCAAAGCGCATCGACACGACGCCAGCCTCTCGCTCCGACAGCGTGTCGAGCACGTGGTGGAGCTGTTCCTGCAGGAGCGTGAAGGACACGGCGTCGGCGGGCACGATGGCCTCCGAGTCCTCGATGAGATCACCGAACTCGGAGTCGCCGTCCTCGCCCAGGGGCGTGTGCAGCGAGATGGGCTCGCGCCCGTACTTCTGGACCTCGACGACCTTCTCAGCGGTCATGTCGAGCTCCTTAGCGAGCTCCTCGGGGGTAGGTTCGCGGCCCAGGTCCTGCAACATCTGGCGCTGGACGCGCGCCAGCTTGTTGATGACCTCAACCATGTGCACGGGGATGCGGATCGTGCGCGCCTGATCGGCCATCGCGCGGGTGATTGCCTGACGAATCCACCACGTGGCGTAGGTGGAAAACTTGTAGCCCTTCGTGTAGTCGAACTTTTCGACCGCACGGATCAGACCGAGATTACCCTCCTGGATCAGGTCCAGGAACTGCATGCCGCGCCCGGTGTAGCGCTTGGCCAGGGACACAACCAGACGCAGGTTGGCCTCGAGCAGGTGGTTCTTCGCCTGCTGGCCGTCCTGGGCGAGGAAGTGCAGCTCGCGGCGCTCGCGGCTGGTCATCTCATCAGCCTGGTTCTTCAGCTTGAACTCGGCGTACAGGCCGGCCTCGATGCGGCGGGCCAGGTCGACTTCCTGCTCGGCGTTCAGCAGGGAGACCTTACCGATCTGTTTGAGGTAGTCCTTGACGGGATCGGCGGTCGCGCCGGCGACGGTGACCTGCTGGACGGGCTCGTCCGTTTCGTCGGAATCGGAGACGACGAATCCACCCTTCACATGGATGCCGGTGTTCGTGCGCTCGCGCAGTGCGGCGCCCTCGCTCACCTTCGAGTCTTCCTCCTCCGGCTCCTCCTCGACCTCAGCCACGGCCTCGTCCTCAGCGTCAGTATCGAGTTCGGGATCCTCGAGATCCTCGCCGGTAGGCTCCAATTCCTCCTCTTCGGTGACCTCCAGATCGACCGCGACCTCCTCGACGGCCTCGGCGTCCTTCTTCTTGCGCCCGCGCGGCTTCTTGGCGGCGGGCTTGTCGACGCCGGCCTCGGTCGCCTTCTTCTTGGTCTTCGTGGCGGCAGCCTTCTTCGCGGGGGCCTTCTTGGCAGCGGGCTTCTTAGCGGCGGACTTCTTCTCCTCGGGGGCCGAGGCCGCGTCGGCAGACGCCGTCGCCTTCTTGGCGCGGGTGGTCTTCTTCGCGGGGGCCTTCACCTCCGGGGTTTCCTCGTTCGTCGCGGAGTCCTTTGCCGAAGCGCGCGATGCACTCACACGGGTCCCTTTCGTTGATGGGCATGCACAACAGAGCCGATTGCAAATCGGCATACCAGCGCCAGTCTAGTGCCTCGCCCCGTAGTTTTCCTGACGGTAGGTGTGAATCTGACCCGCCTGCGCCCCGCGCGCTCACGCCCCGGTCCGTTAGAGTGGGCACATGAGTCTGAGCGACAGTTTCTCCGCGCTGCGTCCCCGCATCGACGAGGCCACGGCCTCTAGTCTCGCGGGTCTGCTCGCACGCGCCGGCGCCGGCATCCGCTCCGAGGAGTTCTCCGAGGCGGTGCTCGCCTCCGTCGTCGGTGGCAAGCGCTTCCGCGCCCTCATGGCGCACGTCGGGTATTGCCTAGGGGCACACATCCCCCTCGAGGAGGTGGACATCCCCGACCTGGGCGCCGCGCTGGAGCTGTACCAGGCCAGCGCCCTCGTGCACGACGACATCATCGACAACGCGAACGAGCGCCGCGGCATGCCCACGCCACACAGGACCCTCGCCGAGCACCACGCCCGGCGATCGTGGATCGGCTCATCGACCGACTTTGGCCGCCACGGCGCAATCCTCGTCGGCGACTTCCTCTTTTCCGCGGCGGCCGCGGCGGCCGACCGCCAGGCTCTGAGCCTCGGTGATGAACGCGCCGAAGCGTTCACGCGACGCTTCGCCGACATGCACGCGGAGGTGGCGCTGGGCCAATACCTGGATATTGCGGCCGAACAGGCGCCCCTCGACCCGCAGCGCTCGGATGCCCTGCGCACGAGCGACTCCCTCGAAGTCGCCCTCCACAAGTCGGCCCACTATTCGGTCGTCCACCCGGCGATTCTGGGCGCGATCTGCGGGGCGGCCAGCGTCGAGGCCGGAGCCGCGCTCGCCGACACCCTCGAGGAGGTCCTCACCCCGTGGGGCCTGGCCTTCCAGCTGCGCGATGACGACCTCGGAGTCTTCGGGGATCCCCAGGTAACCGGCAAGCCAGCGGGAGACGACCTGCGCGAGGGCAAGCGCACCGTGCTGCTTGCTCTGACCTGGGCGGCCTCCTCCCCCGCCGAACGCGAGGCTCTCACCGAAGTGCTCGGAGTCGCCACCGCCTCGCCGGAGCAGATCGCGCGAGCCACGCAGATCGTTCACAGCAACGGCCGGGGCGCCCACGAAGAGGAAATCGCGCGCCTGGTCGAGGAGGGCCACCGCACGCTCGACGCCGCGCAATTCGCGCCGCAGGCCTCGGGCATGCTGCGCGAGCTGTGCGACATTCTCACCTCCCGGCGCGCTTAGGCGCCGGGAACGCGGCTCAGAAGGCCAGGGTCGAGGCGATGCGGTTGACCCGGTGGTGGCGCCCCGACGTCATCGCGTCGATCGGTCGCTCGCCCAGCTCATCCTGGAGCGTGTAGAGCCACTCCAGGGCCTCCTCGGGCGTGAAGCCGTCATCCGCGAGGAGCGTGAGCGTTCCCTGAAGGACCGGCAGGGGCTCCCAGCCGTCGGCGCCCTTGACGATCACCTCGCGCGGGATCCCGCGCTCTCCGCGCGCCGTGCGTGCCTCGATCAGGACGCGATCGCGGATCAGCTGCTTGAGGCGGCGTTCTTCAATGCCGAGCAGACGGCACACCTCGTCGGCGGACAACAGGGAGATATCAGCACTGGTCATAGGGGCAAGACTACCCCATCTCAACGCCGCACCGAGGCCCGCACCTCCACTGATTTGACGAAAACTCCCATAGAATCAACCAGGTGAGTGACGAGAGAACATTCGACCAAACCGATCCGTTGATCGGCCTGCTGGTCGACGAACGATACCGGGTCACCCGCAGGCTGGCCCGCGGCGGCATGGCTACCGTGTACGTCGCCCAAGATGAGCGACTCGACCGGCCCGTCGCCCTCAAAGTGATGCACCCGCACCTGGCAGACTCTGACGCATTCGTCGAGCGTTTCCGCCGCGAGGCGCGCTCGGCCGCGCGCATCGTGCACCCCGGCGTCGTCTCGGTCTTTGACCAGGGTATCGTGACGGGCCAGGGATTCCTGGTCATGGAACTCATCGACGGCACGAACCTGCGCCAGCTCCTGCGCGCGCAGGGCGCCTTCACGATCCCCCAGGCGCTGCGCTATACGGCCGACACGCTCGAAGCTCTGCGTGCCGCCCACCGCGTCGGCGTCATCCACCGCGACATCAAACCCGAGAACATCCTCGTGCCCACCGACGGCCCCGCCAAGGTCACCGATTTCGGCCTGGCCCGAGCGGCCTCCGAGGTCTCGATGTCCTCGACCGGCAACATGCTCGGGACCGTGGCGTACATCGCGCCCGAGATCGCCACGACCGCCGAGGCCGACGCGCGCTCCGACATCTACTCCGTGGGCATCATGCTCTACGAGATGCTCACCGGCGCCGTGCCGTGGGCGGGCGAGTCCCCCCTGCAGATCGCCTCGCACCACGTCTCCGACAACGTGCCCAGCCCGTCCGCCGCGCAGCCCTGGATCCCCCGCGAGATCGACGACCTCGTCGCCGCTCTCACGGCGCGCGAGCCCGCGAACCGTCCCGCCGACGCTTCCGACGCGATCGACCTCGTCGCGCGAGCGGCGGCTGCCATCCCCTCTGACCTGGCGAACCGCCGCGCGGACGTCGCTCCCGAGGAGCGCCACCGCGCCTTAGAGACGGGCGCCCTGAACACGGAGATCATGCCCGCCCAATTCACGAGGCCCCTGCCCGCGCCCGCTTCCAGCAGCGTCGCACTCGTGCACACCTCCGGTGCGACGCAGGTCGCGGCGGCGGCCTCGCCCCCGAAGAAGTCCACGCGCGCCGCCGCGTGGATCGTGCTCGTCGTGCTCCTCCTCGTCGTCGCAGGTCTCGGCGGGCGCTGGTGGTGGACCGAGTACGGGCCCGGCTCCTACCTCACAATGCCCGAGACGACGGGGCGCACGCTGACCGACGTACAGGCCGACCTCGACGCGCTCGGCCTACACACACAGGTCGAGGAGGAGTTCTCCGACGACATCGACACCGGCTCGGTCACGCGCTCCGACCCGGAGGGCGGCTCCTCCGTCCACAAGCGCGCGCAGGTCCAGCTCTACGTCTCCAAAGGCGTAGACATGAAGACCGTCCCCGAGCTGACGGGCAAGAGCCAGGACGAGGCCCAGCACTCCCTCACCGAGGCCGGCCTGGCCGTCGGAGCCGTCACCGACGCCTACTCCGAGGACGTCCCCCAGGGCCAGGTCATCTCGCAGTCGGTCGCCGCCGGCACCTCGCTCGCGCACGACTCTGCCGTCGACATCGTCCTGTCCAAGGGCCGCCAGCCCCTGACCGTTCCCACCCTGAGCGGCCTGAGCGCGAGCGCGGCGAAGAGCGCCATCGAGGACCTCGGCCTCGTCGCCGCGCCCACCGACGCCTACTCCGACACTGTCGCCGAGGGCCAGGTCATCTCGCAGCAGACCCGCGAGGGCTCTACGCTCTACCGCGGGGACTCTGTCGCCTACACGGTGTCCAAGGGCCCCGAAAAGGTCGCTATCCCCGACGTCGTCGGGCTCCAGCGCGAGGAGGCGCGCTCGCGCCTAGAGAGTGCCGGATTCACCGTCAAGGAGGAAGCCATCCTCGGCGGATTCTTCGGAACGGTCCGCTCCTCCGATCCGGCCGCGGGCACCATGACCAAGAAGGGCTCGACCGTGACCATCACGATCGTCTGAGCACCCGCCGCCTGGGACGCACGCATAAACGGACTCCGGCCTCGTCCATCACAGACGAGGCCGGAGTTCCTTCATATCAGCCGCAGCGACGTCAGCCCTCGTGGGAGGAGCCATTCGCCAGATACTGGGCGACCTGGAAGGCCATCTCCAGGCTCTGCTGGTGATTCAGGCGCGGATCGACGAGGGTCTCGTAGCGGTCGCGCAGCGACTGTTCGTCGATGCGTTCGGACCCGCCGATCACCTCGGTCACGTCGTCGCCCGTCAGCTCCACGTGCAGGCCGCCGGGAACCGTGCCCGCGGCCTCGTGAGCCTCGAAGAAGCCACGAACCTCGTCCATGACCGTTTCAAAGCGGCGCGTCTTGTAGCCGGTCGACGACGTGATCGTGTTGCCATGCATCGGATCCGTCATCCACGTGATCGGACGGCCATCCTCGCGCGCGGCTTCAAGCAGCGGAGGCAGCGCCTCGCGGATGCGCCCCGCACCCATGCGCGTGATGAACGACAGGCGCCCATCCTCACCATCCGGGTTCAGCCGGTCGACGAGCGAGAGCATCTGGTCGCGCGTCGTGGACGGTCCAAGCTTGACCCCAATCGGGTTACGCACGCGCGAGAGCAGCTCGATGTGAGCGCCCTCCTCCTCGCGCGTGCGCTCCCCCGCCCACAGGAAGTGAGCGGACGTGTTGTAGGGCTCGCCCGTGCGCGAATCGATGCGCGTCATCGCGGACTCATACTCCAGGAGCAGGGCCTCATGCGACGAATACAGGTCCACGTCGCGCAGAGTCTCGAAGTCGACGCCGGCGGCACCCATGAACTTGATCGCGCGATGGATGTCTTCGGCCAGCGACTCGTAGCGCGCGTAGGCCGGGTTCGACATGAAACCCTGGTTCCAGCGGTGCACCTGACGCAGATCCGCGTAGCCACCCTTCGTGAAGGCACGGATCAGGTTCAGCGTCGAGGCCGCATGGTTGTACAGGGCCAGGAGCCGGAGCGGGTCGGGCTCACGCGACTCGGGCGTGAACTCGAAGGAGTTGACGGCGTCACCGCGATAGCTCGGCAGCGTCACGCCGTCTCGCGTCTCCACGTCGGAGGAACGAGGCTTGGCGTACTGACCGGCGATGCGCCCGACCTTAATGACCGGCAACGACGCGCCGTAGGTGAGCACGACGGCCATCTGCAGCAGCGTCTGGATCTTCAAACGCACGTGGTCGGCCGTCGCCTCCGCGAACGTCTCCGCGCAGTCGCCCCCCATGAGGACGAAGGCCTCGCCGCGCGACGCCGCACCCATCCACGTGCGTAGGTCATCGACCTCGCCCGCGAACACGAGAGGCGGCTGACGGCGCAGCTGAGCCGTCACCTCGGCTACAGACTCGGCATCCGCATACGAGGGTTGTTGGGCAGCGTCCAGGCCGCGCCACGTGTCCCAGGGAGCGCGCTCCCCGGACTCGGGCGACCACAGACGCTCGGGGACGCGGCGGGAGCGCGGCTTGCGCACGGGCTCGCCGCCGCGTCCGGGAGTGATCGAAGGAATCACGCGAAGCGACTCACTCGCCAGCCGGCTCGACGCTCTGGCCGATCTCGGCCATCATCTCGAGGAACCACGGAGCCGAGATGTCGAAAGGCTTACCGCCCGCGATGCGCGGGAAGGCGATGGCCTTCAGACGATCGTCGTCCTCTTCGTCGTGTCCGATGACACCGGACTCGCCCTTGAACGCGCACTCGACGGCCAGGTCGGTCATCGACTTGATGAGGCGCAGGTCGTCGGCGTTCGCGCGAGAGGAACGCGAGAAGTAGCCGGACTTCTGAACCATGACCTTCTCGGCGTCGATCTTCTCGGCGAACTGCTTGGCAAACCACTGGCCGGGGTTGATCGTGTCGAGCTTGACGTGACCGAAGGGGTCGCGCTGAACCTCGCCACCGGCGGCCTCGATCTCCGCGATAATCTCGGGGACGCCGGCGCCCTCGGACAGGAAGATGTTGACGTTGCCCTGCTCGTCCATGATGGCCTTCAGGCGCTTCGCCTCGGCGTCCAGGTCGATCTTCATCTCGGGCAGGAAGATGGCGTGGATGTCCCAACGCTCCTTGGACAGGCCGATCGAGGGCACCCACTCCTGGGTCTTGAGCCACTCGTGGTAGCGCAACGAGCCCGCGGCGGTGAGCCAACCGCAGTGGCGGCCCATGATCTCGTGGATGATGAGCATGCGGGGGTTGGAACGATGCTCGCCGATGACGTTCTGGGAGTACTCCGAGACCTCTTCGGCAGCGGTCCAGGCGCCCAGGGACTGGCGGATCGGCACAACGTCGTTGTCGATCGTCTTGGGCAGGCCCACGACGGTGAGGTGGTAGTCGTGCTCCTCCAGGTAGGCGGCCAGGTCGGCGGCCGTCGTGTTGGTGTCGTCGCCACCGATCGTGTGCAGGACGTCGACGCCGTCGGCGCGCAGCTGCTCGGCGGCCTTCTGCAGCGGGTCCTCGTCCTCGGACACGAGGCCGCGCTCGACGAGGTTCTTCTTGTTCGTCAGCTTGACGCGGGAGTTACCGATCGGCGAGCCGCCGAAGCGGTGCAGGACGGCGGCGTGCTTGCGCGCTTCCTCGTCCACCAGCACGTAGTTGCCGGTGAGCAGGCCGTGGTAGCCGTTCTGGTAGGCGATGATCTCAACGGTGGGATCAATTTCGTTGTAGCGCTCAATGAGTCCGCCGACGGCGGAGGACAGGCACGGGGCGAAGCCACCTGCGGTCAGCAGGGCAACACGACGGACCGACATGAATGTCACCTTTCTCAGGTTGGTTGGGGACGGCCCCGCGCGCGCATACGCGGCCAGCGTCACCCCGGCTGCCCGATGGGGCTGCCTAGTGAACGGGCGCGCGCGCGTGCAGGGCACAGTTCATTCTACCCGGCCCACACCGCGTTTCGCCAAGGACGCCCGTCCCACGAAACGCCGATGCGCGCCACCAACCGCCGCGGCGAATCGGAGCAGATTACTCCTTGTCGGCGCTCTCCTCCTCGGCGCTCTCCTCCTCGGGAGCGGTCGGCACGGGGACGTCGGGAGCGGTGCGTCCACCCGGCGCGGGGCGGCCGTTGGAGGGAACCGGCCCCTCGAAGGCGCCCTCGGCTGCCAGCTGCGCCTTGACGTCGGCGGCGTACAGGTCGACGTACTCCTGGCCGGACAGGAGCATCAGGTTGTACATGATCTCGTCGGTAATCGCGCGCAGCACGTAGCGGTCCTTATGCAAGCCCTTGTAGCGCGAGAAGTCGAGGGGCTCGCCAATCACCATGCCGATGTTGGTACGAGAGGGGATCTTCTGGCCGATCGGCTGCGCGGCGTGCGTGCCGATCATGGCGACGGGGATGACGGGGGCACCGGACAGGAGCGCGAGGCGGGCCACGCCGGTCTTTCCGCGGTAGAGGCGCCCGTCTGGACTGCGCGTGCCCTCGGGATAGATGCCGAAGAGTTCGCCGTCACGCAGGCGCTTGAGGCCGGCGTTGAGCGCCCCCTCGGAGGCTCGCCCGCCCGTGCGATCAACGGGGATCGTGCCCACGGCGCGCATGAACTCCTTGGTCATCCAGCCCTTCACACCCGTTCCCGTGAAGTAGTCCGCCTTGCCCATGAAGACAACCTCACGGTCGAGCATCATCGGGAGAAAGACGGAGTCCCACACGGCGTTATGGTTGGAAGCCAGGATGGCGGGCCCCTCGGCGGGGATGTTTTCCTTGCCGCGAATCCACGGGTGGTACGCAGCCTTGAGAATCGGGCTGCCGGTCGCCTTGAGTGCCTGATAGAACGCCACTGTGACTCCTCGATTGTCAGCGGGCGCGCGGGCGCGCGTTCGAATTAGTATCAACTCTATGACGAAACAGACTCCCGTGCGCAATTGTGGGGAAACCATCGCGCCCCAAGAGTCTGACAAACGCTATGCTCGCGCGCTTGTTTCTGACGCTCTGTCTCAACGTGCGAGATCGGAGATTCAGCTGAGCCTCGACCAGGTGGGCACCCCGGCCTCGCGCGGGCACTGGGTGGTCGTCGACCTGGAGACGACGGGGCTCGGCGCGGGCGCGGAGATCACGGAGATCGGCGCGGTTTCGGTGCGCGACGGGCGTATCACGGATGAGTTTTCCTCCCTCGCGCGCCCCTCGCGCCCCATCCCGCCGTTCATTACGTCACTGACGGGCATCACGCCCGCGATGGTCGCAGACGCGGATCCAATAGCCTCCGTCCTCGATCGTTTCATGGAGTGGTCAGGACTCGACGGGGAGAGCGCCCCCGTCCTCGTCGCGCACAACGCCTCCTTCGACGTGGGTTTCCTGCGGCGTGCGGCGCGCGCGGCTGGGCGCCCCTGGCCGAAGCCGCGCGTGGCCGATACGCTGGCTCTGGCCCGTCTGGCGCTGCCGCGCCCGCTCGTGCGCAACCACAAGCTCGCGACGATAGCATCGTATTTCGGGACTGCGACCACGCCGGAGCACCGGGCCCTCGGGGACGCGCGCGCCACGGCCGAGGTGCTCCTCGGGTTCATCGACCTGCTCGCCTCGGCGGGAGCGACGGACGTGGAGGACCTGGTGGCGCTCAGCGAGGCCAGCCCGTCGCGGCGCCCCAGCACGCCTCCCTTCGTCGCGGAGCTGCCCACCACGCCCGGCGTCTACCATTTCGTCAATACGTCGGGCGACACGCTCTACGTCGGGTCGGCCTCGTCGCTGCGCTCGCGCGTGAGCAGTTACTACACGCGCGCGGAGAAGCGCCCGAAGGTCCAACGCATGGTGTCCCTGGCCTGTGGGGTCCGTTCCTTCCCCACCTCCTCCGTCCTGGAGGCGCGCATCCGGGAGCTGCGCGACATCGCGACCCTGGCTCCCCCCTACAACTCCGCGTCGCGCCGCCAGGCCAGCCAGCACTGGGTGGTGCGCGACGGACACCGCGCGCTCGTCACCCGGGCCGTGTCCCTGGAGGACCTGCCCCGCGCCCTCGGCCCCTTCGGCACGCGCGCACACGCCACGCGGGCGGCCGACGCGATCAGGAGGGCGCTCGACGAGGCGGGGGCGAGCGACGCCACCACCTTCATCGACGAGGCCGTGGCCGCCACCTCCCTGATTGTTCCCACCGCTCTCACCGAGGCGATGACGCGCCTGGCCGCCCAGGGCCTCTTCGAGCCGGCGGCTCGCGCGCGCGACGACCTGAGCGCCTACATGGCGGGCGTGGAACGCTCCACGATGCGCCCCATTTTGGTGGCGCCCCGCATCGTGTGGGGGACTCGCCGGGACGCGGGGCAAGCGGGATGGATCGTGCACGTCGCCTCGTTCGGGCGTCTCGTCAGCTCCGTCGTCGTGCCCCCGCAGGCCGATCCGACGCCCTGGATCGAGCTGGCGACCTCCACGCCGCCGGTGGAGACGGACGGGCTCGCCGCCAGGGCGGCGTCGTGGTCCGAAAGCTCGCTCATCAGCGCCCAGCTGTGCGAAGCGGGGACGCGCCTGATCGAGTGGAACTCTCCCCTGCCGTGGGCCCAACCGATGGTGAGCCCGCTACGAGACGGGCGGCTGCGAGAGCTCTTGGCTCAGGCAACCGCCCATCCCGGTGAGCGGGCGCAGCGCTAGGCGGCGCCGGGAAGTCTAGCTGTTGGAGGCGTGCGCCCACCGCTCGACGAGGCGCGCTCCCGCGCCGTCGGCGAGGGCACCGAGCGCCCGCTCGACCGCGCAGCGCATGCGGGGCGTGAAGTCCTGCGCGGTCACGGGCTGATCCAGGCCCTCCCAGGCCACGATGCCAGCCCCCACGTTCAGGGCGACCGCATCGCGCACGGCGGAGACTCCCCCACCCGAGAGGACATCGCGGGCCACCGCAGCGTTGTACGACGCCTCCCCGCCGGCCAGGTCGTCGATCGCGGCCGCTGCCATGCCGAGCTCGTCGCGCGCATCGAAGTCGGTGGGCGTCACCTGGCCGCCCGACACGATCCAGACCTGGTTCGTGTCCGCGGTCGTCAGCTCGTCGAGTCCAGTGATTGCCCCTCTAAAGACGAGGGCGGAGCACCCGCGGGACGCGTACACGCCCGCCATGAGGCGCGCGTTGTCTTCCTTGGCCGATCCGACCGCGCAGGCCCGGACCTTGGCGGGATTCGTCAGCGGGCCGAGAACGTTGAAGGCCGTCGGGAAGCCGAGGGCGCGGCGCACGGGGGCTGCGAATCTCATCGAGGGATGCATCTTGTTGGCGAAGAGGAAGGCGATGCCCACCTCCTCGAAGATAGAACGCAAGCGCTCGGTATCGACGTCCAGGTTGACCCCCAGCGCCTCGATGACGTCGGCGGAACCCGACTGGGAGGTGGAGGCGCGGTTGCCGTGCTTGACGAGCGGGATCCCCATCGCGGCCAGCACGATCGCGGACATCGTCGAGACGTTGACGGTCTTGTAGCCGTCGCCGCCCGTGCCGACGATGTCGAGGGCGCGGCTGGGCAGGTCGACGGGGGTGGCGTGGTCCGCCATGCCGTCCGCCAGACCGTGAATCTCCGTGACGGTGGCCCCCTTGATCGCCATGGCGGTCAGGAAGGAGGCGAGGCGAGCGTCGCCGAGCTCGCCGCTCATCACCTGATCCATGAGCCAGTAGGACTGGTCGTAGTCCAGGGCGTCACCGGCGTTGAGCGCGGCGATGATCGGTGCCCATTCGCGCTGGCTCATCAGCGCGCCTCGCGCAGGATGTCCGCGACGGTCTCCTGCAGGATGATCGGATCGATCGGATCCGCAACCGTGGCGGCTGCACCGGCCCAGGTGGCGAGCCACTCGTCCTGGGGGCGCGCCGTCAGGAAAATGATCGGCGGGACGTCTTCTCGCGTCTCCTGAAGGTCCTGGGCAACCGACATGCCGCCCTCCTTCTTCGTTTCAGCGTCGAGGATAAGGACCGCGAAATCCTGCTGGTCGAAGGCGTCGCGCACGCCGAAACCGGTGGCGGCCTCCACCCACTCGATACGGGGCGTGTCCTTGGAGGCACGCAGGCCCACGCCGTTGACGACAGCGGCACGCTTGTCCAAGTCGTCGCTGAAAACCAGGATCGACACGGTTTCGTCGCTCATGAAAGCTCTCCTTGAGTATGTGGCGTAATCGACGCGTTGACCTCATTCTAACGGCTTGCGGGCGGCTCCCCCACTGGGAGCCGCCCGCAACCGTCGAATACTCGCGCCAGGATTACTCCATCGTGGACGTGCCGACGATGTCGACGACCATCACGCTCGCCTGTGCCGTGGTACCCGATTGTGTTTGCGAAGCCGGGATCGGGACAACAAGAAGAATGCGGGAGCCGACCGTAAATCCGGCCAGACCCGCGTTCGTCACGGTCTCCTCGACGGGTGCCTGACTCCAACTGGACTGAGTCTGGCCATTCGCTCCGAAGCCACCAGCGACCGCCCTGTACAGGAAGGACTCTCCGTCTGCGAGTTCCTCGCCCGAACCCTTGTAGATCGTGTAGATCTTCCGTTCGGTGGGTGCGGCGACACTCTCATCGATCGCCAGAGTCGGCTCGACACCGGGATCACCGGTCACCGTCACACCGGCGGGCAGCTCCTCGCCGGTCGCGGTCGCACCGGTCAAGACGGACTCGTCCGCCATGGTCATGGTCGAGGCACCGAGCACGTCGACGACGAACACGAGGGTCGAGTTCGCGGGAATATCGCCAGCGGCCTGGCTACCGTAGCCTAAAGAGGCAGGAATGACGAGCTCGACGCGGTCACCCACGTGCGTGTGGGCCAGGCCGTAGCCCCAGCCCTTGACGACCCGGTCGAGAGAGAACTCGATCGGCTGACCCTTCTGGTAGGACGAGTCGAAGACCGTGCCGTTCCACAGCGCGCCGACGTAGTTGACCTTCACGGTGGCACCGGGGCACACGAGCGCGCCGTCGCCCTGCTTGAGGGTCTTGACCAGGACCTTGTCGGTCGGCTCGGAGCCCTTGCCGGCCGCGATGACGGGGGTGTCGTCACCGGTCACGTCGGGGAAGGCCCCCTTGCCGGTGCGGTCGACGTTCTGGTTCTGCAGCTCGGAATCGTCGGTCGCGCACGCCGCGTAGTCAACCTGGGAGGACGAAGACGAGGAGGTCAGGTCGTTGCACGCGGCCAGGCCGAGGACGAGCGCGGCGGCGCCGACGAGGGCGCCGAGGCGGCGCAGGGGGGACATCATAGGGTGGAGTCTCTTTCGGCTCAGTGGAAGGATTCGCCGCAGGCGCAGGTGTTCTGGGCGTTGGGGTTGTCGATCGTGAAGCCCTGACGCTCGATGGTGTCGGCGAAGTCGATCGTGGCGCCGCTCAGGTAGGGCACGCTCATGCGGTCGACAACGACCTCGACGCCGTCGAAGGAGCGAATTGCGTCTCCGTCGAGGGTGCGGTCATCGAAGTACAGCTGGTAGATCAGGCCGGAGCAGCCGCCGGGCTGAACGGCGATGCGCAGGCGAAGGTCGTCGCGACCCTCCTGCTCGAGGAGGCTCTTCACCTTCGCCGCGGCGACGTCGGTGAGGATGACCTCGTGGGTGGGAGCCTGAGTTGCGGACTCGGACATGATGCTCCTTTTCGTAACGGATAGACGTATTCGCTTGACACAGTACTCCCCCGCGCGCGCCTGGCGCCAGGGGTGGGGTGCGCGCTCAGCGTAACCAGGTGCGCGCAATGCGGCGCCCGGCATCCTCGAGCGTGACACACGCCTCGGTCTCGAAGATGCCGTGCAGGCCCCACTGCGCACGTTCGTAGTGCGACAGGCTGGAGCGCACGGTCGTCGCGACGACGGGGAGGGCGAGCTCGCCGGCGGCGCGCGTGAGGGCATCGAGCGTGGAGGTTGCCAGCAGCGGCGACGCGAGCTCCGGCTCGGCTACGACCAGCAGATCGGCGTCTTTGAGCGCGTCATCGACGTTGAGCAGGTCGGCGAGAAAGTCCGCCGTCGGGGCGATGCGCCCGCCGATGGCCGCGATGACGGCGCCGACTCCTCCTCCTGCGCCGGAGCCGAAGGCGCGCGCCGGGTGGGCTGCCTGGTCACCCAGGAGCTGTCGGCGCCGCAGGGGGCGGTGCGCGAAAGCCTGGGTGAGGGCACCCGTCAGCTCTGTGTCCTGTTCCTCAATGGGATCGAGGTCGGGGCGCACCGCCAGAACCGAGTCGAGCCCAAGGAGGGGACGCGGCGTGGAAGCGGAGCACACGAGGTCGGTGCCGCTCGCGCCGAGCATGTCTTCTGCACGCGTCAGGGCGGGGCTCAGTCCCTCGCCGCTCACATCGGACTCGGCGACGCCGAGCAGCCCCGCGAGGAACCCGAGCCCACAGTCGGGGAACGGGCCGTGTCCACCCTCGACGACGACCCTGGGCTTGCCCAGTGCAGCCGCCACGTGCTCTCCGGCCTCACGGGTCGACGAGGCCTCGGCGCTCACGCGCACGAACGAGGCCTGGGAGCGGCAAGCGGCCACGGCCTCGTCGAAGGTGGGCCCAGACCCAAAGGGAAGGGACACGACGTCGAGGCGATCGGCCCCGTCCATCAGTCCCCGCCCGATCTGCTCCAACGCGACGCCGGTCGGCAGGAGGGGCATAGCCCCATCCCACCGACCGGCAACAACGACTCGCCTCACAGGGAGGCCAGGCGGGTCAGCAGCAGCGCCTCGGCGAGGATCGCAGCCTTCAGGTCCGAGATCGACTGCGACTCGTCCTCCGAGTGGGCGTTCGTGAGCGGATCCTCGACGCCCGTGACGACGACCTGCGCGCCCGGGAAGATACGCTGGAAGTCGGAGATGAAGGGGATCGAGCCGCCCACCCCGATGTTTACGGAGGGCACGCCCCAGGCCTCGGTCAGGCACTCGTGCAGCGTCTTGGTGACCGGGGAGTCCATGTCCGCCTGATAGCCGGCGCCCGCGTCCTCGGCCGTCACCTCGACGCGCGCACCGAAGGGCGCGTGAGCGAGCAGGTAGTCAACCAGCTTGGCCTGGGCCTCGACGGGATCGACGCCGGGCACCGTGCGCATCGACAGGCGGAAGCGCGTGTGCGGGGCGATCGTGTTCGAGGCGTTGGCCACGGGGCGCGCATCAAAGCCGATGACCGAGATCGCGGGCTTGGTCCACATGCGCGCGGCGAGGTCGCCGGAGCCGGCCAGCATCAGCCCATCGACCATGCCGGCGGCCTCACGCAGTTCCTCCTCCGGCCACTCCACGTCCGCGTGATCCGAGCCGCCCAGGCCCGGAACCACAACATCACCCAACTCGTCGAAGAGCGAAGCGATGAGCATCGAGGAGACCGCCACCGAATCGAGCAGCGGGCCACCAAAGGCACCCGAGTGCACCGCGTGGTCCGCCACGGTCACGTCGACCGTCACGATCGCGTTGCCGCGCAGCGTCGACGTGACGGCGGGCTCGCCCACCTTCCAGTTCGACGAATCCGTCACGACGATGACGTCGGCGGCGAGCTCGTCCTTGTGAGCGTCCAGGAAGGCGGTGAAGGACGGCGAGCCGATTTCCTCCTCACCTTCGATGAAGACAACAACGTTGACGGGCAAGTCCGCGCCCAGGATGGACAGCGAACCCAGGTGGACGGTCACGCCAGCGCCATCGTCGGAGGAGCCGCGCCCGTAGATGCGGTCGCCGCGCACCTCAGCCTTGTAGGGGTCCATGCTCCAGCGGTCCAGCTCGCCCACCGGCTGCACGTCGTGGTGCGCGTACAGCAGGACGGTCGGCGCGCCCTCGATGTGAGGCGTGTGGGCGACGAGGGCGGGCTTGCCCTCGGTGCCGTCTTCGGCGGTTTCACGCAGGACCTTGGCATCAAGTCCAAGGGCCGCGAAACGCTCGCGCAGATGCTCGGCGCTGCGCTCCACGTCGGCGGCGTGCGCCGGGTCGGAGGACACCGACGGAATGGCCACCAGCTGGGTGAGCTCATCGAGCAGGGAAGGGAAAGCGGCTTCGAGGCGCTCCCGCAGGACGGATGTCGACAATTCATGTGAAGTATCAGCCATACGTTCAGGGTAGACCATGAAAGTGCACGGCGGGGGGCCTATCCGCTAGCCTTGGAGCGTGTTTGGACGAAGCAAGAACAAGAGGGAGGACGACGCGGCGACCACCGCGGCTGCCTCCACGACCCCCACCGGCAAGAAGGGCCGCCCCACGCCCAAGCGGAAGGCGGCCGAGGCGGCGCGCATCCACCCGCTGGTGCCCGCCGACCGCAAGGAAGCCAAGCGCGCCGCAAGAGCCGCTCGCAACGCGCGCTGGGACGCGGAACAGCGCGCCCTCGTCACGGGCGAGGAGCGCTACCTGCCCGCGCGCGACAAGGGCCGGGCACGCCGCTTTGCGCGCGACTACGTCGACGCGCGCCGCTCGATCTCCGAGTGGGTCTTGGCCTTCATGATGGCCTCCCTCATCATGCTGATGCTGCCCGCGGTTTTCGCGGACAAGATTCCCGCGCAGTGGCAGGAGTACATCCTCCTGGCTTCCTCCGTCGTCATGTACGGCTCCTTCATCGCCACCGCCGTCGAGGCCTTCTTCGTCTGGCGCACGATCAAGGCGAGGTTCACCGAGAGCCACCCCCGCGAGGACATCCCGCGCGGAACTGGCTACTACACCTTCTCGCGCATGATCATGCCGCGACGCTGGCGCTCCCCGCGCCCCCAGGTCGAGCGCGGGCAGTTCCCGAAGTAAGCGGTCTTAGCCGTCCACGGCCCCGCGTCCTTCCACAGGGCGCGGGGCCGAGTCGCGTCTATCCACAGGCTCTCCGGCCGCCGCCGCCCTATCCACAGGGGCGTGCGCACCGCTGGATATGAGGCCCCTCGCGCGTCGATGCTAGAGGGGGCCGCGGCACTGAGGCCGCGCCGCAGGAAAGGACACCGACATGCACGTTTCAGTCACGCTCACCGCCTCCTCGCAGATCCACCTCGACGACGAGGCCGCGCGGGCGGCTCAAGGCACCGTCACCCTCGGCGAGGAGCCCCCGCCCGCGTGCGCTCCCACTGCCCCGGGTGAGTCCCCCACCACTGGCGAGACCCCCGACGCACACCTTCCCGGCGAGGACCCCACCGAGGAGGGACCACTGCGCGAGGGCCTCTACGGCCCCATGCACTGGCTCGACGACCGCCACGTCACGGCCCTCCTCGCGCCCTACATCTGCGAAGGCTGGGATACGGGAGACTACGCCCGCTTCGCCGACCTGTGTGGCGCGGACGCTCGCACGCTGCGCACCCTCCTGCCGCCGCTCGCGCGCGAAGACAGGCAGAATAACGCGCCGCGCATCACGGACCTCCTGCGCGCCGCCACGCGCATCGACGGCCTGACCCTCGACGGCTACGTCATCCGAGCGCCCCGCTGGGACGAGCGCGTCAGCGTCGACACCGTGTGTGTTCCCGAAAGCGCGGTCATCGCCCACACGGGCCGCCCCCCAGGCGACGAGGCATTCCCGACCTACCAGCACTGGCTCACCCTCGCCGACGTGCTCGGACTGGGGGCAGACGCCGTCCCACCCGACGAGATGCGCTTCCTCCTCCGAGACGCATCATCCACGCGCTGGTGGTGGGCTTGGTGGGACTAATCAACTACCCTAGGGGCTATGATCCGACGCGCGTACAACTGGACCTTCCGACACTTCATTTCGCGTTGCGACCCGGAGGCGGCACACCACCTGGGTCTGGGTGCTATTTCCCTCGCCGGGCGATTCGCCCCCACGCGAGGACTTATGCGAGCGACCCTGGGATACATGGATCCCCGGCGCCGCCCCACACGCACCGTCGACGGCGTCGAGGTCCCGCTCATGCTGGGCCACCGCGAGCTGCCCTCCCGACTGGGCCTGGCCGCCGGCATGGACAAGGATGCCGAGGCCGTCCTGGGCATGTGCGCCCTGGGCTACGCCTTCGTCGAGATCGGCACCGTGACGCCGCGCCCGCAGCCCGGCAACGAGGCGCCGCGCCTGTGGAGGCTCATGGAGGAGCGCGGCCTGCGCAACCGCATGGGATTCAACAACGCGGGCGCAGACGCGGCCGCCGAGAAGCTGCGCGAGCTGCGCTCGACGCGAGCCGGTCGTGCCGCTATCGTCGGGGCGAACATCGGCAAGAACAAAGTCACCCCCGAGGCCGACGCCCCCGCGGACTACGAGTACTGCGCACGCGCCCTAGCCCACTGGGTGGACTTCGTCGTCGTCAACGTCTCCTCGCCGAACACGCCCGGCCTGCGCGACCTGCAATCCGTCGATCAGCTGCGCCCGATCCTGCAGGCCGCTCGCCGCGGCTGCGAGGCCGGCGCCCCCGACCGCATCATGCCCCTCTTCGTCAAGATCGCACCCGACCTGGCGGACCAGGACATCGTCGCGATCGTCGAGCTCACCAAGGAACTGGGGCTCGCGGGCGTGGTGGCCACCAACACAACGATCAACCACGACCTGGGTGAGGGCGGCGTCTCGGGCGCTCCCCTGCTGCCCCGCGCGCTGGCAGTCATCTCCCTGGTCGCTCGCCACCTGAACGACGATCAGATCCTTATCGGCACCGGTGGCGTCTCCTCGCCCGAGGACGCGCTGCGCATGATCGGAGCGGGCGCCGACCTGGTCGAGGCCTTCTCCGCGTTCATTTTTGAGGGCCCCTCGTGGCCGGGCGAGGTCTCGCGCGCCCTCCAGCGCGCCTGAGGCCGCCATGATCATCGAGCTGACCAGCGCCGATCTGTCCGCCGATCCGCGACTGGACGACTACACGCGCCTCAAAGACGTCAAGCTCCGCTCGAAACTCGAGCCGGAGCGCGGCCTGTACATGGCCGAATCCACCAACGTCATCGAACGCGCACTGAGCGCGGGCCACAACCCGCGTTCCTTCCTGATGTCCAGCCGGTGGCTGCCCACGCTCTCCCCCCTCATCGAGGCGGCGACGGGGGCAGGCGACGGGGCCGACGTCCCTGTCTTCGTCGCGCCCGAGAACATCCTGGAGCAGATGACGGGCTTCCACCTGCACCGCGGCGCGCTGGCCGCCATGCAGCGCCCCGTCCTGCCCACCCTGAACGAGCTTCTCGCGACGGCGCGCGGCGGCAGGCCCGCGCGCCGCGTCGTGGTCTTGGAAGACCTCGTCGACCACACGAACGTCGGCGCGGCATTCCGCAGCGCCGCAGCCCTGGGCGTGGACGCCGTCCTCGTGACCCCCTCCTGCGCGGATCCGCTCTACCGCCGAGCTGTCCGGGTCTCCATGGGAACCGTCTTCCAGGTCCCGTGGACGCGCCTGCAGTCCTGGCCCGGCGACATCGCCTTGCTGCAAGACGCTGGCTTCACCGTCGCCTCCCTGGCCCTCTCGGACGATTCCGTCTCACTCGACGACTTCGCTACGCTGCCGGCCCTCCAAGGCCCCGACGCACGCCTGGCAATGGTCATGGGAACCGAGGGCGACGGCCTGGGACGGCGCACCATCGCCGCCTCCGACTACACCGTCAAGATTCCGATGGACCACGGGGTGGATTCGCTCAACGTCGCAGCCGCCTCGGCCGTCGTCTTCTGGGCGACGCGCGGCATCGGCGCCTCCTAGCGCTACGCACGCGACGTTCGCCGCAACTCTGCCCGGGTGCAACGAAACGAGGCCGGAGCTGGTATCCCAGCCCCGGCCTCGTCCCTCTTGGTCAAACGGTCAACTCATGGATGCCACGATCTGGTCGATGACGTCGACGCATTCTTCCCACCCGGACACGGCGCGCGTCGCGTAGCCCGCCGCCTTCACCGGGTAGTCGTTGCCCTCGGGATCTAGGCGGTCCCCGATGAAGAGCATCTCGGAGGCGGGGATGCCCGTCTCCTCGACCAGCTTGCCCATGCCGAACGCCTTGTCGATGCCACGGGTGGTGATGTCGACCGAGGTCGAGCCGCCTCCGCGAACATCGAGCTCGGGTACGTCGGGCTGCACGGCGTCGCGCAGAGCGGCCTTCTTCGTGCCGTCCGGATCCCAGGCGCGCTTCGCGTCGAGCGGAGCCTCCTGGCCCAGGGCGGAGAAGGTGATCTGCGAGCCGCGGTCCTCGATGATGTTGCCCCACGGGTTGGACTCCCACAGGCCAAGCTCACGGGCGTGACGCTCAAGCGAAGCAATCGCACGGGCGGCGACCTCGGGATCCAGGTCGTGGGCGTAACGCTCAACCCAGGCCCCACCCTCGTAGCGGTAGTAGCGCGTACCGCAGGTGGGCATCAGGTGCAGGCGAGACAGTTCCTCGTCCGTGGCGTGCAGGTTGTCCAGCACCTGCGTGCGGAACTGGCCCATCTGGCCACCGGAAATGATGCACACCTCCACGTGGTCGAGCAGCGAGCGCAGAGCTACGTCCATACGGGCGGGCAGCGGCGACTTCGAGGGAGCCAGCGTATCGTCAAGATCAAATGCGATAAGCCTCATAGCGTTCCTTCTGGTCGCGCAGAGCCTGCTGTGCCTCGATGGCTTCCTGAGCAGCCTTCGTCTCCTCGTCCGAGGGAACGGACAGGACCTGCAGGAGCACGACGGAGGCCACGAGGCCACCCCACACGAGCAGGATCGTCAGGATCATGAGAGCGATAGCGGGAGCGGTCACTGGGCGCCTCCTTCGGTCGAAGCGGTTTCGTCAGTGTCATCAGCGAGGATCTGAGCGACCGTCGCCTGAGTGTCCACGGGGCGGTGCTTCCACGGAATGAGAGTGAAAATCAGAGACGCGATAACCGCGACCGCCACGGAACCCCAGCCGAAGATCAGCACGTAGCTCGTCGGGTACTTCTCGTAACCGTTCGTCAGCAGGTCGACGATGGACATTGCCATCATGACGAAGAGAACGATCGGGATGACGATACCGACGAGGGGCTCCCAGAGCCTGGGGACCTTCACGCTGGACACCGAGTTGAGGTGGGCGCGCAGGACGCCGAGGCGCGGGCCGGTCACCGCACACAGGACGGCAAACATGATCGCCGACGAGACGACGCCGATCGAATTAATGAAGTTGTCGACGATGTCGAGGTTGTTCAGGCCCGAGCGGGTTCCGAAGAGCACCAGCGAGATGACGGTTGCGGGGACGCCCAGGACGAGAGCCGAGCGGGCGGGCGACCAGCCGAACTTATCCTGCAGGCCGCCGGAGACGACCTGGAGCAAGGACAGCAGCGAGGTGACGCCAGCCAGGACCAGCGACGAGAAGAAGAGGACGCCGAAAATAGGGCCGCCTGGCATCATCGAGATGATCTTCGGGAAGGTCACGAAGGAGAGGATCGGGCCGGTCAGGCCCTCGACCTCGGAGACGCTCACGCCGCCCTGATGGGCCATGAAGCCGACGGCGCTGAACACGCCGATGCCCGCGAGGATCTCGAAGGACGAATTTGCGAAGCCTGCAACAAGCGCCGTTCCGGTCAGGTTCGACTTGCGCTTGAGGTAGGAGGCGTAGGTCAGCATGATGCCAAATCCCACGGACAGCGAGTAGAAGATCTGCGCGAAGGCAGCCAGCCACACCTTGGGATCGGCGAGAGCACTCCAGTTCGGCGTGAAGAAGGCGTTGAGGCCTTCGACGGCGCCGGGCAGGAACAGGGCGCGGACGACGAGCGCGAGGAAGAGGATGACGAGGAGCGGCAGGAAGACCTTGTTCGCCGCTTCGACGCCCTTGGACAGGCCGCGTCCGATCACGAAGAGGACGAGGACCCACACGAGCGCGAGGGGGATCATGACGGCCCAGGCGGGCGCCCACGAGAAGGTGTCACCGGGGACGACCTGCAGGAACGTGTCGGTGAAGAAGGTCGTCGGGTCATCGCCCCACGCGGCGTTGACGGAGTAGATCGTGTACTGCACGCCCCACGCGAGGACTGCGCCGTAGTAGACCATAATGACGAAGCAGACGAAGGTCTGGAACCAGCCGATGAACTCGCCGCCGCCGATGATCTTGCGCAGCGCCCACGGCGGGGAGCCGCGGAACTTGTGGCCGACCGCGTAGTCGAGCCAGAGCATGGGGATACCGACGAAGATCAGGGCAACCAGGTACGGCACCAGGAAGGCGCCGCCGCCGTTGGAGTAGGAGACGCCGGGGAAACGCCAGATGTTGCCCAGGCCGATGGCCGAGCCGATGGCCGCCAGGAGGAAGCCTGTCTGGCCGCTCCACGAGTCGCGCGCACGGGGCGCGGAGCTGGATGCGGAGGATGACATGAAGTGAAGTCCTTGCATTCGTTTGTATTGGGGATAATGCTCAGTCAGACTATGGCCGTTACACGACGATGTCAGCCACAGTCCACGATACAGAACGTGTTTTTGGCCTCTTTTTGACGTGGTCTTTGCCGACGTGAACGTTCGCAGAGGCGCGAACGACGCTCTCCGAGGGCACCCGCGAGCGTCAGGAAACCATTCCGAGGGCGTGGAATAACGCTGCAATCCCAACGACAACGGGCAGCGATGCGAAGGTCGTTACGAGGACCGTTCCCTGTGCGATCCGCTCTCCCGCCTTGGCTCGCGTGGCCGCGATGTAGGCGTTTTGTGCCGAGGGCAGCGCCGCCATGATGGTGACGGACATGAGGGCTGGCCCCGTGAGGCCGAGTATCATTCCGACGCCGCACGCAATCGCGGGTTGAAGGGCGAGCTTGCCGACGATGGCGCAGGCGGTCGCCGCAGCACCCGAATCGCCGCAGGCCGACCGGCGATCCACGAGGGAGGCACCGAAAGACAGGAGGATCATCGGGGGCGCGGCCGCCCCGAGCATCGACGTGGAGGCGTCGAGGAGCGTCGGCATCGGCCAGCCCGCCGCAGAGAAGAGGAAGCCGCACGCCGCCGCGATCACCATGGGGTTGCGCACGACGACCCGCGCGATGCCGACAATCGATGGACGCTGCCCCGACCCCACCAGGTCAGCCAGGACGAAAAACATCGGGGTAAAGAAACCCAGTTGGAACACCAGGATGGGAACGACCGCGGAGGCGTCATTGAGCACGTAGACGGCGATCGGGATACCGATATACGCGCCGTTATTGAGGGACGAGGCCATGGCCCCCAAGGCGGTCTCCCCGCGCGTCAGGCGCAGGAAAAGCCACGCAACCAGCGCAAAAATGAGTGCCGTCCCCACGCCCGATGCCGCGGCCACGGCGAGCGGAGCGCCAAAGACCCCCGACGTGCCGGTAGAGACGATAGCGTGGAAGAGCATCGCCGGGCTGGCCACCCAATACGTTGCCGACGCAAGGGCGCCGGCGGCCTCCGGCCCGAGCGCGCCCCCGCGGCGAGCCACCCAGCCCACGCCGATGATGAGGGCGATCGACAGGACCGACCAGACAATCGACGCCATGCGAAGAGGAGACCCGTCAGCGCCAGGAGGCCACGGCCTCGTCGACCTTGGTGAGAGCCGAGGCAATCGCCATGTGCATGTCGAGGTACTGGTAGGAGCCCAGGCGACCACCGAAGAGCACGTTCGTCTCCCCCGCGGCCATGTCGCGGTAGGCGGCGAGCGTCGAGCGGTCCGACGGCGAGGCGATCGGATAGTAGGGCTCATCGCCGGGGCGCGCGAAACGCGAGTACTCGCGTTGAATGATCGTGTTCGTCGCGCCAGTGCGATCCCGCTCGGGGTGCAGGTGAGCGAACTCGTGGATGCGCGTGAAGGGGACGCCGCGATCCGAGTAGTTCATGACCGAGCAGCCCTGGTAGTCGGGCACGTCCACGACCTCGGTCTCGAAGTCGAGGGTGCGCCAGCCGAGCTCGCCGGCCTCGTAGTCGAAGTAGCGGTCGATCGCGCCCGTGTAGACGACCGGGACCTGCCCGACTGTCGCGGCCTTCGAGAAAGGCGAGGATACATCGAAGAAGTCCACGCCCGTGTGCACGGTAATGCGCGGGTGGTCGACCATGTTCGCGATCCACGCGCCGTAACCATTCAGTGGCAGGCCCTCGTAGCGGTCCTGGAAGTAGCGGTTCTCGTAGGTGAAGCGCACGGGCAGGCGCGTGATGATGGAGGCGGCCAGTTCGCGCGGGTCGGTCTGCCACTGCTTGGCCGTGTACCCCGCGATGAATGCGTCGTAGAGGGGACGGCCGATCAGGCTGATGGCCTTCTCCTCGAGGTTGCCGGGTTCTCCCGTGATCTCGGCGGCCTGGCGCTCAATGAGCGCTCGGGCCTGCGCCGGCGAATACGCGGCTCCGAAGAACTGGTTGATCGTGCCCAGGTTGATGGGCAGCGGGTAGACGACGCCCCGGTAGTTCGCATAGACGCGGTGGCGGTAGTCGTTGAAGGCGGTGAAACGGTTGACGTAGGACCACACGCGCTCGTTCGACGTGTGGAAGAGGTGGGTGCCGTAGCGGTGCACCTCGACGCCGGTCGCCTCGTCGATCGAGGAGTAGGCGTTGCCTCCAATGTGGTCGCGACGCTCGATGAGGGTCACGTTCATGCCGAATCGCTCCGCGGCCTCGCGGGCGAACGTCAGGCCAAAAAAGCCCGATCCAACAACGAGCAGATCCACTCCACTCCCCTTTCACGGTAGTCAGACTAATGGTAGCTGCCCCCACCTGCGGGCGCGCCTGCATGTGATCGACGAGGCCGGGGCGTGGACTCGCGCGGGCGGCGCGGCGGCGCTCGCTTATCCTTGTTTCTATCAGCTGATACGCGAGGGAGGATCGGTTATGGTGCGCATCGCCGTCGTCGAGGACGAGGCCGTCTCGCGTCAACTCCTGGCCGATTACCTCGCGCGCTACAGCGAAGAAAACGACGTGCCATTCGAGGTCACCTATTTCGAGGACGGCGGTGCGATCATCGGTGACTACAAGCCGGTGTACGACATCATCCTCATGGACATCCAGATGACTCACGTGGATGGCATGACCGCAGCGCGCGCAATCCGCGAGGTTGACCAGGAGGTCGTCCTCGTGTTCATCACATCCGCCGCTCAGTTCGCGATCCACGGCTACCAGGTGGGTGCGCTCTCCTACCTCATGAAGCCGCTGCCCTGGTTCGCGTTCTCGCAAGAACTGTCCCGGTGTCTTCAGGCCGTGGCCAAGCGGCGCGGCGCCTCGGTCCTCCTGCAGTCGGGCACCTCCACGCACCGCATCGACGTCGCCGACATCGTCTACGTCGAGTCGATTAAGCACCGCTTGGACGTGCACACGGTTTCCGACACCTACTCGATCACCTCGTCGCTCAAGGCCATGGAGGATCAGCTCGCCGGTCACGACTTTTTCCGGTCGAACTCGTGTTACCTCGTCAATCTCGCCCACGTGCGCGGCGTCGCCGACCAGGAGTGCCTGATGACGGGCGGGGAACGTCTGCGTATCTCCCGGCCGCGTAAGAAGGCGTTCATGACGGCTCTGGCGAGCTTCGCGGGCGGGATCCACTGACGTGTTCGAATCCCTGCCGGACATCCCACGCCTGTTCACCGCCCTGGCCGAATGGGGCGCCGCCCTCGTGTACGTTGTCGTCGTTGCGCGATCGGCGTCGTCGAACGCCCTGAACCCGAACGCTGCCGTCCCCCGATGGAGGCTCGCCGCTGCGGCCGTCGGTGGCCTCGTGGTGCTCGTCGGCGCCCAGGAGGTGCTCGGCCACGCTCCCCTGTCCCTATGGGTGCCGGGCATGATGACGGCTTACGGTCTCATGTGGAGTGTCATCCGTCTGGGAACTGCACTGGACTGGCGCTGGGTGACGCACATGAGCGCGCGTGCCTTCATCGTCGCAGAGCTCGCAGCTTCCCTCGCTTGGCAGGTCGTCGTGTACTCCCACGCCGACAAGCCCTACTGGCACCCGTTGTCATTCGGCGGGTTTGCAGCGATTGCGGCGACGTGCCTGGCCGTCGTCTACTACTTTGAACGACGCGTCTGCCGCCAGGGGGCGCCGCCCATTCTCCGTTTCGCGGACCTCGCCTCCGGCGTGTGTATCGGCATGTCGATCTTTGCCCTGTCCAACCTGAGTTTCATCTCGACGGCGACCCCGTTTTCCGGTCGTTCTGGACTCGAGGTCTTCTACATCCGCACCCTCGTCGATCTGGCCGGCTATGCGATTCTCTTCGCGCAGTTCGAGCGGATCCAGCAGAGCGCGACCGAGCGCGAACTGACATCCATCCAGGCCTCCCTGGATGCCCAGCACCACCAGTATCTGGCAGCCAAGGAGGACATGGAGCAGGTGGCGCGCGCTCACCACGACCTCAAGCACCAGGTGGAGGCAATTCGCGCGGAGCTAGACCCGGGACGCGCCGCCGCATCCTTTGCCGAGCTCGAGTCCTCGATCGAGCAGATCGGCCAGCAGTACCACAGCGGCAATGCGGTCCTCGATGTCATCCTCACGACGAAAGGCCGTGCGTGCGCGGCGGCCGGCATCAACTTCACGGCGGTCGCCGACGGCGCCCTGCTGGGATCCATGTCGTCGATGGATATCGCCACCCTCTTCGGCAACGCCCTCGACAACGCGATCGAGGCCTCGCGCCGCGTCGACGATCCCGCCAAGCGCCTCATCAAACTGGCGCTGTTCCGTCAGGGGCAGATGGTCGTCATCCGGGTCGACAACTGGTTCGACGGCCGCCTCAACACGGACGCCGGTGGGCGCCTCACGACGATCAAGCCCGACGCCGTTCGACACGGCTGGGGGGTTAAATCTATCCAGTGGACGGCCCACAAGTACGGCGGCCAGGCCGTCACTGACGTCGCCGACCACTGGTTCACGCTGACGGTTCTTCTCCCGTCCACGACCGTCCAGGAGGACTCATGACGACCATCGAGACCCCTCGCCTGCGCCTACGCCCCTGGAGCAATGCGGACGCTACCGCGCTCTTTGAGCTGGCCCGCGATCCCCGCATCGGGATGCTGTGCGGATGGAAGCCCTTCGAGCGCATCGACGACGCCCACGAGGCGCTGTCGACCGTCCTGGCGGCACCCGACAGCTACGCGGCGACGCTCGCGTCGACCGGTGAGCTCGTGGGCTCAATTGCGCTGCGCATTGACACGGCCTCTCCCGAGGCAAGCGTCGCCGACATCGGCTACTGGATCGGCGCACCCTACTGGGGCAACGGATACGCGACGGAGGCTGGGCACGCCATCATCGACCGCGCGCGGGAGCTGGGCGTCAAGACGATTATCCTGACGTACTTCGACGGAAACGACGCCTCGCGACGAGTCTCAGAAAAGCTCGGCTTTGCGTGGCGCAGCCGCGAGGAGGACGTGGAATGCCCGCTCATCGGCAAGCGCCTCGCCGTCCACCACACAGAGTTGGCGCTGACGGCGCGCTGACGGCGGTGCCTCTCAGTTGAAGCCGAGGACCGCCGCCGCGACCTTGTAGCCGCCGCGAACGACCTTCGGCGACGCGTGGCGCACGAGGCCGGCGAGCAGGTCCTGGCGCAGGCGGTCCGTGGCCTCGGGGTTGATCTGATCCATGGTCTCCCAGATCTGCTCCTTGAGGGCCAGGTGCTCTGGGGTGCCCGACAGCTGCGCCATGACGGAACAGACGACGGCGTTAATACGCAGGTAGTGGACCATGTAGCGCCAGAGCTTGTCCTCGACGTCGGCGCGCGGAGGCAGCGCACGGGTCATCGCCTCGTTGACACGGGCCAGCTGATCCAGGCGCGTGATCATGACCTTCTCGTTGACGGACTGGTCGTCGCGCCCGATGAAGTAGTGGTACAGGTCCACGTCCAGGTAGCGGATCGTCGAAATGTAGGGCAGCGGCACGAAGGAGTAGAGGTAGTCCACGTAGAACGTGTGCTCGGGCATGACCAGGCCGGACGCGCGCACGACCTCCGTGCGCATGGTGAGGGCGTGCATCATGAGGTACTGGTCGTAGCGGCAGCGGCGCAGGTCCGCCCACCCGAAGGTGCGCCCACGCGGCAGGACGTTGCGGTAGCGGATGACGGCCTTGTGAGCCTTGCCCTGCTTGTCGTACACGTAGTTGGTGACGAGCAGGTCCAGGTCGCGCCCGGCCTCGCGTTCCTCGCGCAGGACGTCGAGCACGGCGTTCGTGGCGCGCCGATCCAGCCAGTCGTCGGAGTCGACGACGCGCACGTGCGTGCCGGTGGCGGCGGCGAGACCGGCGTTGACGGCGCCGCCATGCCCCTTGTTCTCCTGGTGGATGACCCTCACGGAGGGGTAGCGAGCGGCCCACTCGTCGGCGATGTCCGCGGTGCGGTCCTTCGAACCGTCGTTGACGATGATCGCTTCGAGTTCGTCGCCGTATCCGACGAGCGTCGTCAGCGCCCGATCAAGGTAGTCTTCGGAATTGTAGGCGGGCACGATCACCGTTAGCAGCGGCGCGCTCATGGAGTCTCCTCTCGTGAAGTCTCCCCGTAGTTTACTGTGCCGCGCTGGCCTGCGCGTCCTCCGGCGTTGCTTCCTGCTTGAAAATCACCTTAAAGATGGGGAAGAACACCCAGAAGGAGATGGCCGCGTTGATGATCATCGTGATGACGTCGGCGACAGTTTCGCCGCCCGCACCCATCGCCGAGATCGCCCAGGCGTAGATCGGGTCCTTGTAGAGAACCTGGAGGGCGGCCGCGGCGATCGTGATGACGACGTAGGCGACCGTGTACCAGAACGCCGCCTTTCCTACTGACGAGTTGGATTTGAAGGTGACGTTGCGCTGGGCGAAGAAGTTGATGACCTGCGCGATCAGCAGGGTGATCTCGACGGCGAGGAAGTATGCGAGGCCGCCGCCTCCTCCCATCGACATGGAGCCCGCCGGGTAGTCGAAGAGGAAGACCGTGTGCCCGTGGGAGACGCCGACGGGCAGGAACTGGAAGGCCGTGTCAACCAGGCTCGTGTGCGCGAACACTGCCTTAAACGCCGGCATGAGGATGAGCTGCAGCACCGTGATGCCGTTGGAGAGGATGAAGAAGACGATGAACTGGGCGGCCGTGGTGTGCTTGTCTTCGAAGGCGCTCCACCAGCGCTTGAGAGCCTGCATGAGTTGTCCTTTACGTCAGTTGGTTGTACGAGGCCGGGGCCGCGTCATCGGGTCTGGTCGAGTTCGCGCTGGGTGGCCTTGTTAGCGCGCGCGTTGGAGATGAATCCGAGGGCGGCGCGGGTGAGTCCTCGCAGGGGGTGCCCGTTGACGGCCAGGAGGATCGCGTCCACCATGTCGGGGCTTGCCGCGCCATTGCTCATCTTCGCGATGGCACGGAAGGGCATGTTGAGGACGAAGAGGATGTTGAGATCCGGGGTTCCCTTCGCGTCCGCCTTCGCCTTGAGGGCGTGGAGCCCCCGTCCGGCGACGCGGGCGAGCCAGGTCTTGGCGCGCGTCATCTCAGAGAGCGGGTCGGTGGCGACCAGGTCGTCCGTGGGGTGGGCAGTGGGGATCGTTCGGCCCAGGAGGACGGCGAACTCGCCATTGGTGACGCCCGCGACGTCGGCGCTCAGGTAGTGGCCGAGTGCCGGGTCGATCGGCGCCGGTGTGGTCCCATCGATCTCGAGGGTGGCGCTCAGGGGCGTGTCGACGACGTTGCGCCCCACGCGGACCCACCAGGTTCCGGCCTCCCTCTCCCACGCACCGCGCGAGGTCTCCCAGTGGCGGAAGGTATAGCGGTCGAAGGGAATCGTGACGCTCACCGACTCTCCGGCGCCGACCTCCACCTTGGTGAATCCCTTGAGCTCGCGGGCTGGGCCGAACACGCCGCCGGGGGCGCTCACGTAGAGCTGGACGACCTCGGCGCCGTCGCGCGTGGAGGTGTTGGTGACCGTCAGGGTCGCCCCCTCCTCGTTCACGGTGAGGTCGGAGTATTCGAAGCTCGAGTAGGACAGGCCGTAGCCGAAGGGGAAGACAACGTCCATGCCTGCAGTCGTGAAGTAGCGGTAGCCGACGAAGGGACCTTCTCGGTAGTAGGCCAGCGGTCCGGTCGCCGGGTACCAGGCGGCCGTCGGATGGTCTTCGTAGGAGCGCGCGTAGGTTTCGGCCAGGCGCCCCGACGGGTTGACGACACCGGTGAGGACGTCCAGCATCGCGCCTGCGCCTCCCTGACCGGTCAGGTACCCGTTGACGAGCGCGGGGACGGCACTCGCCCACGGCATCTCGACGCTGGCCCCACCGGTGAGGACGACGACGGTACGAGGATTGGCTGCGACAACGGCCTCGACGAGTCGATCCTGCCCCTCGGGCAGACGCATGTGCGGGCGGTCCAGGCCTTCGGATTCGGCCAGCTCGTCGAGTCCCACGTAGAGGAGCGCCACGTCGGAGCGCGCGGCGAGGGCCACGGCCTCGGCGATGAGGGCGTCGCTCGTTCCACCATGACGGTCGTAGCCGCGCGCGTATCCGGTCAGGACGAGGCCTCGGGAGGTCTCTCCCCCAGCTTCGAGCAGTTCGCGCGGCGCCTCGACGCGCGTGGGGTTGACCTGGGAGGAACCCGATCCCTGGAAGCGGGGCGTATCGGCGAGGTCGCCGATGAGGGCAACCCTCGTCCCTGCGTTCAGGGGTAGCAGATCGTCCTCGTTGCGCAGGAGCGTGATCGCCTCGGAGGCGATGCGCTGTGCCAGCTCGTGGTGCTCCTCGAGGTCGTAGGGCGTAGGCGCGGGCAGGCCGGCGCTCGCGGCCGCCACGCTCAAGACCTCCTGGGCGCGCGCGTAGACGTCGGACGCGCCCAATTCCCCGGCCTCGACGGCCGCGACGATCTGGCGGGCGCCCGCCAGACCCGGGGCTGGCATCTCCAGGCTGCCGCCGGCGCGCGCCGCCTCAACGGCGCTGTTCGAACCGCCCCAGTCGGAGATGACCATGCCGTCGAATCCCCACTCGGTGCGCAGGATGTCGGTGAGAAGGTGCTTATTTTCGTGGGCATACGTGCCGTTGACGAGGTTGTAGGAGCTCATGATCGCCCGCGGCTTCGCGGCTCGGCACACGATCTCGAAGCCAGTCAGGTAGATCTCGCGCATCGTGCGCTCATCCACGATGGAATCCGACGCCATGCGGCGCAGCTCCTGGGAGTTGACGGCGAAGTGCTTGGGGCAGGCGGCGGTCCCCGTCGACTGGATTCCTTCGACGAGTCCGGCCGCCATGCGCCCGGAGAGAACCGGGTCTTCGGAGAAGTACTCGAAGTTACGCCCGCACAGGGGCGAACGCTTGATGTTGAGGCCGGGGCCGAGCAGGACGTCGACGCCGAGGCCTCGGGCCTCCAGCCCCAGCGCCTCGCCCATGTCGCGCGCGAGCTCGGGGTTCCAGGTGGCCGCGAGCGCGGAGGCCGTCGGGAAGCAGGTCGCCTTCTCGGATTCGGCGATGCCCAGGTGATCGGCGTCGCCGAGTTGGCGGCGCACGCCGTGGGGCCCGTCGCTCATCACGAAGGAGGGAACGCCTGCCGCCCGGATCGCACGGGAGTCCCAGGCGCTGGAACCGGACAGAAGCGCTGCCGCTTGCAGGAGGGTGAGGTCACTAGCGTCCGTCAGTGCTGCGTGTTCCATCGTCGTGAACTGCCTTTCGTGCTCCATCGCGGGTATTGTCGATGGTTCCAGTGTGGACCGTTGTCGCTCCGCTCGACCGACCGTGCGCATGATTTGTCGTTTGCGGGGCCTGTTCTGCACGTCCGTGGCCTTTTGTCACTGAGATAGGATGGTTGTATGAGAGACACCGATGCTCCTGCGCAGGCTCGAAACGAGGCCGATTCTCCCCGCGCGGTCTTCGTTGACATCGACGGGACGCTGTGCGATTCACGTCAGCGTGTCCCCGATTCGGCGGTTCGAGCGCTGAGTCGGGTGCGGGAGAGAGGTCACCGCCTGTTCGTGTGCACGGGACGGTCCGTGCCCGAGATTTACCCGCGCTTCATCGACCTGGGCTTCGAGGGGGTGGTCGGCGGGGCCGGAGGATACGCCGCCGTTGGTAACAAGGTGCTGCTCGACGAGCGAATGCCTCGCGAGCACGTCGATGTGTTGACTGCCCTGTGGGAGGACCTTGACGCTTTCTTCATCTGGCAGGGCCCCGACCAGATGGGTCCCTCCGAGGGCTACCTCGACTTCTTTGTCCCCCGCGCCGGCAAACATCCTGAGGACTGGATCGAATACGCTCAGTCAATTTCGCCCTTTATCGTCGACATCGACGGTGGGGCTTTCACGAAGGTGACGGCCTACGTGCCACCGGACAAGGCCTCCCTGGAGCGCGTGAGCGCCGCCCTCCCGGAAGGCTACCGGGCCATCATCGGCTCGGTGGGAGCGGCCGGGTATGTCCCCTTCGAGATCATTCCGGATCACCTGTCCAAGGCGGTGGGTATCCAGGCCGTCTGCAAGCACGTCGGTATTGCCCTGTCTGACACCGTGGCGATCGGCGACTCCAATAACGACGTCGAGGCCGTGGCGCGCGCTGCCGTCGGCATCAGCATTGGCGGTGGCTGCGATGACCTGGTTGCGGTCGCCGACATCGTTGCCCCCGCAGTCGGCCAGGGCGGCCTTGCCTGGGCGCTGGCAGCCGCCGGACTCATCGACGAAGCACCCACACCGGCCTAGGCCTCGGTGATGACAGATGGTTCTCTCCGTCAGATCCTGGCTCCACCACCCACTCACCCATAACGTTGCTTTCATGCACCTGTGGGCGGGACAAACCGCCGCAGAGATCGGCTTCCAGGTGGGAGCCCTGGCGACCTCGGCGATCGCGATCAGCCTCCTGCACGCCAGCGAAACCCAGATCGGACTGCTTTCCGCCCTGCAGACCCTCGCATTTTTGCTCGTCGGCTTGCCCGCCGGCGCCTGGGTGGACCGGTGGCGCAAGCGCCACGTCATGATCGCCGCGAACCTCACGCGCATCACGGCCCTGACGTCTATCCCCCTGGCCTACATCCTCTCGTCACTGACCCTCGTACACCTCATGGTCGTCGCCACCATCCTCGGCCTATCCACCGTCTTCTTCGACGTCGCCTACCAGTCCTACGTCCCGCTGATCGCCTCCAAGCGGTACATCGGCGCGGCCAACGGGCGCCTCGAGGCCTCGTACCAGGTCGGCCTTGCCGGGGGTCCAGGGCTGGGCGGCTGGCTCCTCGGGGTAGTCGCCCCTCCCCTGGCATACCTGCTGACGGCATCGACGTACGTGTGCTCGACCTGGGCGATCTGGCGCATCCGCACCCCAGAGCCACGCCCCGCTCACTCCGAGGCGTCGCTTCGTTCTCAGATTGTTGAGGGGCTCTCTTTCGTTCGTGGGCAACGCCTCCTCTTTCCCCTGTTTTCCTGCATTGCGTGCGCAGCGTTCGCCGCAGCGGGAATACAGGTTCTCCTGCCCATCCTGGTCCTGCGAACCCTCGGCATGAGCGCCACGCAGCTGGGGCTTTTGCTGTGCGCGGGCGCGCTCGGCGGAATCTTCGGGGCGCTCACGAGACCGGCGTGGATCACGCGCCTTGGAATCGGACGCTGCATCGTCGCAACGAACATCATCGGTGTCTCGGTCCTCCTTGCCCAACCCGCATCCGTCCACGTCCCGGGCGCCGCCACATGGGTCATCGCTTGCTCCGGCGTCATCTCGTCGTATTTCATCACCATCTATAACGTCACCCAGATGAGCCTGCGTCAGGAAATCTGCCCGCCCGACATGCTTGGGCGCATGAACGCGATCTTCCGCTTCGCAGTCTGGGGCGTCATGCCGCTCGGATCCCTCGCATCGGGTGTCGTCGCGTCATGGGCAGGCGTCGAGGCGACCATGTATATCTTCACAGCGATCTCAATCGCGGCGGGCATCGCCATGGGCTTCACCCCTGCGGCTCGTATTCGAGGGGCGAGCGCCGCCGAGGTCTCATAATGTGACGCGCGTCCGGGAATTTTCCGCGCACCCACCCGCCCGAGCGCGATACCATAAGTGTGAGGCAAACCGCATACGCCAAGGAGGACACCATGAGCACCGCAACGACCATCGTCGAGGCCCTGGGCGGTTGGGACAACATCTCCAACCTGGAAGCCTGCATCACGCGCATTCGCCTGGACGCGGCGAACACCGACCTCATCGACGAGGCCAAGCTGCGCGCCGCCGGCGCCTTCGACGTCGTCATCGTCGCGGACGCGGTCCAGGTCGTCATGGGCCCCGACTCCGAGGACCTCGTCGACGAGATGCTCGCCAGTCGGTGACGCTCTCGGTCCGAGCGCCCTTCTCCGCGCACGTCGTACCACTGAGCGAAGTACCCGATCCAGTCTTCGCCAGCGGCGTCGTCGGTGACGGCTGCGCCCTTGTGCCTACCGCCGCCGAGGACTGCGTCACCGTGCATTCCCCCATCAACGGCGTCGTCACGAAGCTCAAGCCGCACGCGGCCATCGTGACCTCCACACGCGGCGTCTCGATCCTCGTCCACCTGGGCATCGACACGGTGATCCTGAACGGCAAGGGCTTCGCCCTCCTGCTCGAGGAGGGCGATGTCGTGGCGACCGGCGACCCGCTCATCCACTGGGATCTCGCCCCGGTTCGCGACGCGACTCTTTCCCCCTGCGTCCCTATCATCGTCGTGAGCCCACCCGGTCTCGCGGCAACGTCGCACGTGCGAGGCAGCCAGGTCTCCATCCTCGACCCGGTTTTCTCCATCGAGGATCCTGCGTAAGGGGACGCGGCACGCGAGGCAGCCCACGACACACGACGAACGAGTAACCCCGCAGCCTCTGAGGGCTGCGGGGTTACTGCTTGATGTCCCGAGGTCAGTGTCAGCGCACCGATCCGGTCAGCAGGGCGAAAAGCGAGGTGAGGCGCTCGTTGGTGGGCAGCTCCTCGATGAAGACCTCCTCGCCGTCAGAGTCGCACAGGGGCACGCACCAGTTGGGGTACTGGTCCGCTCCGGTACCGGGCATGTTCTGCGGGCGCACGTCACCCACCGCGTCGACCAGTGAAGCGACAATAAGCTTGGAAGGAACCTTCCCGACGTAGCGGTACAGGCCCTCAACCATCTCACGTTCGGACGGCTCCGCGCCGTCGATGCACCCATACTCGTGCAGGCGCGCCGCAATCCGCTCCAACTCCAGGCGGTCGCCCGCGCGCACGGTCTCGATATCGTCGGTCAGCAGGCCGAGCTCGCTGCGCAGCGTTGTCTGGATGCCGCGGATGTAGCCGAGGGTCGGGGGCAGGTCGTGGATATTGACCGCAGCCAGCGCGCGTTCGCGGTAGTGCTCGGGACGCAGCGGCCAGCCGCCGCCGTCCTTTTCGAACCACACGACCGAGGTGCCCAGAACACCGCGATCACGCAGGTAATCGCGCACCCACGGCTCGACGACGCCCAGATCCTCGCCGATGACGACCGCACCGGCACGCTGGGCCTCGAGCAGGATGACTCCCATCATGGCCTCGTGGTCGTAGTACACGTAGGTGCCCTCGGTGGCGGCGCAGCCCTCCGGGATCCACCACAGGCGGAACATGCCCAGGATGTGGTCGATACGCACGGCACCCGCGTTGGCCAGGGCGGCACGAACCATGTCGCGCAGCGGCGTGTAGCCACTCTCCGCGAGGGAACGCGGCGACCACGGCGGCTGGGACCAGTTCTGGCCCTGCTGGGAGTAGACGTCCGGCGGGGCGCCCACGGTCATGCCCGTGGCGAAGAGCTCGGGACGGCTCCACTTCTCGGAGCCATGACCGTGCACGCCCACGGCCAGGTCGGCCATGATGCCGATCTCCATGCCGACCTCACGCGCCACCTGCTGGGCGTGAGCGAGCTGCTCAGAGGCGATCCACTGGCACCACTCGTAGAAGTTCACGCGGTCAGCCAATTCGAGGCGCTCAAGTTCGACGCGCGGCGAGGACGAACGCTCAAGATCCTCGGGCAGCTCGATCGTCCCCTCGCGCTCCACGAGAGCACACCACAGCGCATAGTTCGACAGCTCGGTTCCGCCGTCTTCGACGAAATGATCGAACTGGGACTGGCGGTGGTAAGAGCGCGGCACGGCGAAGATGATCTCAAGCGCCTTGCGCTTGGCCTCCCACGCACGATCACGGTCGATGAGATCCTCGCGGCTTGCGAACTGGCGCGTCTCGTCGCGCAGCTGCTCGATGGTCTCGCGCGCGGACTGCGGCAGCGCCGCGTATTCCTCGATGGACTCGGGGCGAATGTAGATCTGGTTGAGCCACCGCCGCGACACCGGCAGGTACGGGGACGTCTCCAGCGGAGAAACGGGCTGCGAGGCGTGCACCGGATTGATGAGCAGGAAGTCCGCGCCCTTGTCCGCGCAGACGGCGGCCAGATCGGCCAGGTCTGTCGCATCGCCGATACCCCAGGAGGATGCCGAGCGCGTCGAGTAGAGCTGGGCGTTAACGCCCCACACGCGGCGGGAGGACTCCAGGATGGGCAGCGAGAGCGTATGCGGAACGATGATGAGGGTCGCAGATTCGACGTGCCCACCTTCGACGGTGGCGACGAGGCGGTGCCATCCCAGCGGCAGCCAGTGAGGGACATCGAAGGTCGCGCGACCCACGAGCTCACCGTCAATCATGCGCGGGGGCACGTAGCGATCGATCTGCTCGCACATCCCCTTGCGCCCGTCTTCGAGAACCCACTGCACGTTGACCCACGAGCCGTCGGGCACGTGCACGGGGAAGAGGTAGCCGCCGCCCTCGCGGGCCACGATCGTCGGAGGCAAGGTCCGACGCCACTCGCGCTCCTCGGTCAGCTGCATCGCATGGTCGACGTCTCCCACCGTGGACGATTCGTTGAGGGGAAGACCGAGGGCGCCGAGAACCTTGAGAAGGGTTGGGGCGCTGACGCCCACCCAATTCCCATACCAGTCCCAAAAGCCGGTCGCGATGCCGTTAGCATCGGCGATACGTCGCAGCTGGTCGATATTGTCTGATGCGGGGGAATGGATATCCACGGAAACTAGCTCTCTACGTTGTGGGCTGGGAACATCTTAATATTATGCGTGGGCCCGCTGTGACAGAGCCTCCACAGGCGTGTCATGGGCCACGGATTGAATCGACGCGATCATCGCGGTCGCAATATCGTCAGAGTTTGCCCCGCACACGATCTGAACAACATCACCCGAACGCACGACGGCCAACACGCCGTCGACGCGCAGTGCAGCTTCATCGACCGCCCGCTGAGTCTTTACTTGAACACGGATGCGCATTGTGCAAGGTTCGACCTCAACGATATTGAGGTGTCCACCCAGCGCGTCGATAAGCGTCTGTTCGATCGCCATCGGAGCCCCTTTCACGCTGTCGAAATTTTGCGATTCGAGTCACATAGTAGATGTGACCTGCGCAAAAGGCAAGTGGGGTCCGCAACATGGGCACGCGACTTGTCAAGCCGACCATACCCCCTGGAGAGTGCTCGTTTCGATGACATGCAGCACCGACTATTGATACTGTCAAGCCTCCTTGAAAATGACGCCGGAGCAGCCGCCCGACGACAAACGAGCACGCCACCGAGGCCGCGACAACGACGAGCGGGGGAAGGCCATACAGCCCTCCCCCGCCCCGGCGACAAGTGTCAGTCGCGCGTCAGCTTGCGGTGCGTCACGCGGTGCGGATTGGCAGCGGCCTCACCGAGGCGCTCCACCTTGTTCTTTTCGTAGGCCTCGAAGTTGCCCTCGAACCAGTACCACTTGTCGGGATGCTCCTCGGTCCCCTCCCACGCGAGGATGTGGGTGGCGACGCGATCCAGGAACCAACGGTCGTGCGTGACAACGACGGCGCAACCGGGGAAAGCCAGGAGGGCGTTCTCCAGCGAGCCGAGGGTTTCGACATCCAGGTCGTTGGTCGGCTCGTCCAGCAGGAGGAGGTTGCCGCCCTGCTTAAGGGTCAGGGCCAGGTTCAGGCGGTTACGCTCACCACCGGAGAGGACGCCCGCAGGCTTTTGCTGGTCCGGGCCCTTGAAGCCGAACGCCGAGACGTAGGCGCGAGAGGGCATCTCGACGTTGCCGACCTGAATGAAGTCGAGGCCGTCGGAGACAACCTGCCACAGGGTCTTGTCGGGGTCGATGCCGGCGCGAGTCTGGTCGACATAGCTAATCTTGACGGTCTCGCCGATCGTCAGCTCACCACCGTCGAGGGGCTCCAGACCGACGATCGTCTTAAACAGCGTGGTCTTGCCGACACCGTTGGGGCCGATGACGCCCACAATGCCGTTGCGCGGCAGAGAGAAGGACAGGCCGGAGATGAGCGAGCGATCACCAAAGCCCTTCTGGAGATCCTTGGCCTCGATGACCACGTTACCCAGGCGCGGGCCCGGCGGGATCTGGATTTCCTCGAAGTCGAGCTTGCGAGTGCGCTCAGCCTCGGCGGCCATTTCCTCATAGCGGGCCAGACGGGCCTTCGACTTTGCCTGGCGACCCTTGGCATTCGAGCGGACCCACTCGAGCTCTTCCTTCAGGCGCTTGGCCAGCTTGGCATCCTTCTGCCCCTGAACCTGCAGACGCTTCTCCTTGGTCTCCAGGTAAGTCGAGTAGTTGCCCTCGTAGGGGTAGAGGTGACCGCGGTCGACCTCGGCGATCCAGCCGGCGACGTGGTCGAGGAAGTAACGGTCGTGGGTAACGGCGATGACCGCGCCCGGGTAGGATGCGAGGTGCTTCTCCAGCCAGAGGACGGACTCGGCGTCCAGGTGGTTGGTCGGCTCGTCGAGGAGCAGCAGGTCGGGCGCCTCGATGAGGAGCTTGCACAGCGCGACGCGGCGGCGCTCACCACCCGACAGGACGGAGACAGGCTGATCCGGCGGCGGGCAACGCAGCGCGTCCATCGCCTGATCGAGCTGGGAGTCGATGTCCCATGCATTGGCCGCATCGATCTGCGTCTGCAGCTTACCCATCTCGTCCATGAGGGCATCGAAGTCGGCGTCCGGGTTGGCCATCTCTTCGGAGATCTCATTGAAGCGGGCAAGCTTGGCGAAGATGTCGGCCGCGCCCAGGCGCACGTTTTCGATGACGGTCTTCGTCTCGTCCAGGACAGGCTCCTGCATGAGGATGCCGACCGAGTAGCCGGGGGTCAGGCGAGCTTCACCGTTGCTGGGCTCGTCCAAGCCGGCCATGATCTTCAGGATCGAGGACTTGCCGGCACCGTTGGGGCCGACCATGCCGATCTTGGCGCCCGGAAAGAAGGCCATGGTGACATCGTCGAGGATGACCTTGTCACCGATGGCCTTGCGAGCCTTGATCATCTGATAAATAAACTCCGCCACGTTACTCCGTTCGGGTGGTTCGGGGCGCGCACGCGCGCGCGGGTTCCCCCCTATCGTAGCGACCCAGTGCGCGCGGGGTCATAGCCCGGGGCGAGGCAGGCGTCGGTGATCCTCATCTCAGGGCCAAATTGCGCGGGTTTCGCGCCTTCCGCGCAGTGCCGCGCATCGTGCTTGGTTACGCCTCCGTAGTGATTTGCCAAAAACTATTGCAATTTTTTAAAAAGTACGTGCATGTCGCCAACTTTTAAGACAAACTTTTAAGTACCGGGGCGCATGTGCGCCTCTGTCAAACACGGCCACCCACGGGAAGGAGAGCACATGAGAGCCCCCACGCGCATCTCCATCGACACGGCGCACGCCCCCGTCTATCACGTTCCCAGTGCCTCCTCGACGCTCGACGTGGCCGCCCACCTCCTCGCGGACACCGCCACGCCCACCCCCCACCTGACGACCATCATCGCCGATAGTCAAAGCGCGGGACGCGGGCGACTCGGACGCTCCTGGGTCACCCCACCCGGCCAGGCCCTCCTCGCCTCCACAATCGTCTCCCTGCCCGCATCCCTGCCCACCGAGGCGCTGGGATGGCTCCTTCATGCCTGCGCGCTGGCCGTGCGTGACGCCCTCTCCGAGCGGCTGACACCCCTCGGCCACGCGATCACCCTCAAGTGGCCCAACGACGTCCTCGTGGACGGTCAACGCAAAATCTGCGGCATGCTCGCCCAACTCGCCCCTGCCTCGTCCCCCTTCACGACCTGCGTCATCCTCGGCTACGGCATCAACATCGCCCAACCGGCCGGGACCATGCCCACCGCCCAGGCCACCTCCCTGTTCGCGCAAGGTGACACCCACGCCGGGGAGGACCCCACCGGAGTCTCCCACCAGCTCCTCGCCGCGATCCTGGCCGGGCTCGACGCGCGTATCCGCGCCCTCATCGCCCACGGCGACGCCGTCTCTAGCGGCCTTCACGCCGAGGCCGAGGCCGCCCTGCCCCTCATCGGCACCCGCATCGTTCTCGCCAGCCCCACCGACGCGCACGGAACTCCGGCGCTCGAAGGACTCGCAACCGGACTCGCCCCCAGCGGAGCGCTGCTGCTGCGCACCGACGACGGGTGCACCCACCAGATCGACGCCGGAGACGTCCTGACGACCGGCACCCCCCTGACCCCCGTTCACGACACCAAGGAGAAGCGTGCGAACAATTAACCGAATCCTCGTCGCCAACCGCGGCGAAATCGCCCTGCGCGTGTGCCGTACCGCCACCGACATGGGTATCGCCACGATCGCCGTCTACGCCGACCAAGACATGGCCGCGCCCCACACGCGCGAAGCCGACGAGGCGCTCTCCCTGGGCGGAGACGACGCCGCGTCCACCTACCTCAACGGCGACAAGATCCTGGCCATCGCCCTCGAAACGGGAGCCGACGCCATCCACCCCGGATACGGCTTCCTGTCCGAAAACTCCGAATTTGCGCGTGCCGTCGAGGACGCCGGCATCGCGTGGCTCGGCCCCTCCTCCTCTGTCATCGACGCCCTGGGCGATAAGATCAACGCCCGCCGCATCGCCCAGGCGTGCGGCGTCGCCCCCGTACCCGGCGTCTCCGAGCCCGTGACCTCGCGCGACGAGGTCGAGGCCTTCATCGCCTCCGCCGGTTACCCCGTGGTGCTCAAGCGCGCCGACGGCGGCGGCGGACGCGGCATCAGCATCATCCGCACGGCAGCCGACCTGGACCTGTTCTTCGCGCGCCACACCGACGCCGCCGACCTCGGCGCCCACTTCGTCGAGCGCTTCGTCGAGGTCGCCCGCCACGTCGAAACCCAGTCCGCGCGCGACTCGCTGGGCAACTTCCACGTCATCTCCACGCGCGACTGCTCGGTCCAGCGCCGCAACCAGAAGCTCGTGGAAGAAGCCCCCGCGCCCTTCCTGCCCGACGGCGCCCACGACAAGCTCGTCGAAGCCTCCCGCGCGCTCTTCGAGCACGTCGACTACGTCGGCGTCGGCACCGTCGAATTCCTGCTCGAACCGGACGGCAACATCTGGTTCCTCGAAGTCAACCCGCGCCTCCAGGTCGAGCACCCCGTCTCCGAAGAGGTCACCGGCATCGACCTGGTGCGCGAGCAGATCCGCATCGCCCAGGGCCTGGCACTCACCACTCCCCCCGAGCCGCGCGGCCACTCCTTCGAGTTCCGCATCACCTCCGAAGACCCCTCCAAGGACCTGACCCCCACCGCGGGCCGCCTCGACGAGGTGCACTGGCCGCTCGGCCCCGGCATCCGCCTCGAACTCGGCATCGACCAGGGCGACTCCGTCCAGACCGCCTTCGACTCCATGATCGCCAAGGTCATCGTCACGGGCGCCGACCGCGAGCAAGCCCTGGCCCGTTCCCGCCGCGCGCTGGCCGAATTCTCCGTCCAGGGCGTCGCCACCCCCGTCCCCGTCTACCAGGACATCATCAACGATCCCGACTTCTGCGGCGTCGGCGGCTTCAACATCTCCACCCGCTGGTTCGAGACCACGTTCATGCCCCAGCACGACTACTCGGATCTGGCGACCCCCGCCGAGGCCTCGTCCACCGCGGACCTGCCCCGCCAGACCTACATCATCGAGCTCGACGGCCGCCGCGTCTCTCTGACCCTGCCCGCCGGCATGTTCAACGCCCCCTCGGCCCCCGCTCCCCGCCCGCCGCAGCCGCTGCGCTCGACCCCGCGGCGCTCCGCGACCTCCACGCACCAGGCCGGGCCCCACCAGGGCGCCCCCGGCGACATCGTCGCGCCCATGCAGGCCATCGTCGTCGCCCTGGCCGTGTCCGAGGGCGACCAGGTGGAGGAAGGCCAACTCGTGGCCGTCCTCGAGGCCATGAAGATGGAAAAGCCGCTGCTGGCTCCCCGCGCGGGCACCGTCACCTCCCTGTCCATCAAGCAGGGCGACACCGTCACGGCCGGAACTCGCATCGCACACATCGCCACTGACAAGGAGGCGCAATGACCACCCCCAACCGGTTCACGCGCGAAGGGTTCATTCAGGCCCAGGAAGCGATCGCCCAGGCGGCCGAGGAGAAGGCCGCCCAGCGCCAGCACGCCAAACAGAAGCTCACCGCGCGCGAGCGCCTCGCCCTGTTCTTTGACGACGGCGTGTGGCACGAGGTCGGCCAGTTCATCGGCGGGTCGGTGCGCGCCGGTCGCGTGGGTTCGGCCGTCGCCGCCGGGTACGGCCGCGTGCAGGGGCGCATGGTCGCCGCCTACGCGCAAGACTTCTCGGTGCTGGGCGGGACCCTGGGCAAGGTTGAGGGCGACAAGATTGTGGACCTCATCGACATGGGTATTCGCATGCGCATCCCAATCGTCGGCATTCAGGACTCGGGTGGTGCCCGCATCCAGGAGGGTGTCGTCGCCCTGGCCCAGTACGGTCGCATCTTCAAGAAGACGTGCGAAGCCTCGGGCCTGGTTCCCCAGATTTCGATCATCCTGGGCCCCTGCGCGGGCGGTGCCGTCTATCAGCCAGCCCTGACCGACTTCATCGTCATGACGCGCGAGAACTCGCACATGTTCGTCACCGGCCCGGACGTTGTGGCCGCAACGACGGGTGAGAAGGTCACGCTCGATCAGCTCGGCGGTGCTGCGATCCACAACTTCCAGTCCGGCGTCGCCCACCACATGGCGGACACAGAAGACGAGGCGATCGACTACGTGCGTTCGCTCCTGGATTACCTGCCGTCTTCGTGCGAGGTCGCGCCCCCGAAGTACGAATACGTTGCCAACCCCGAGGATGAGGCCGCTGCCCGCGCGGTCGCAGACCTGGTACCGACGTCGGTTCGTCAGCCCTACGATGTGCGCGACGTCGTGCGCGCGCTGGTCGATCACGGCGAGTACGTGGAGATTCAGGATCTCTTTGCTCCCAACGTGACAATCGGTTTTGCGTGCGTGGATGGCCAGTCGGTGGGCATCGTGGCGAATCAGCCGATGAGCGACGCGGGCACGCTGGACGTAGATGCGTCGGAGAAGGCGGCGCGTTTCGTGCGTTTCTGCGATGCATTTGGCCTGCCGGTCGTGACCTTGGTGGATGTTCCCGGCTATCGCCCGGGTACCGAGCAGGAGCAGGCGGGCATCATCCGTCGCGGCGCGAAGGTGATTGTTGCCTACGCGAACGCGACCGTCCCGATGGTGACCGTGATTCTGCGCAAGGCCTACGGCGGTGCCTACATCGTGATGGGGTCGAAGTCGATTGGCGCGGATCTGGCGTTCGCGTGGCCGGACGCCCAGATCGCGGTCATGGGCGCTGAGGGTGCGGCCTCGATCATGTATCGCCGCGAGTTGGCGGCGGCCCGCGAGAACGGGACCTTCGAGGAGACGAAGGCTGAGCTTGTGGCCCGTTATGAGGACGAGACGGTTAACCCGGAGGTGTCCGTGGCCTCGGGTCAGCTCGACGGCATCATCGCCCCGGCCGACACTCGCCAGACCATCATCGATTCCCTGCATCTGCTGGCCACGAAGGACCAGCGCGCCCCCCATGTGAAGCGTCACGACAACGGCCCCCTGTGACCGGTGTCGTTTGAGAAGTATTGTCCCCGATTGAAAGAATGAACATGTCGTTTGTGTCCTCTCTGAATGAGACCCCCTACGCGCTGACCTTCGCCGGTCAGGCGACCCCGTGGCGCTCTGCGCTCGACGAGATTGCCCACGACCCCGAGATTTCCGCGATCGTCGCGGGGGTCATCGAGGCATCGGACAAGGTGCTCTCCCCCGTGCGCCGCTCGCTGGCCACTCAGTCCGTGTCGGTTCTTCCCTTCGCCCTGCCCGCCCCCGACGGTGAGGTGGCCGTGACCCGCGAGGTTGCTGGTCCGGATGAAGCTGCGCTGTCGGTTCCGGGTATCGTGGCCGCCCAGCTGGGCGCGCTCATCGACCTGACGCGCGCGGGCCTCAATATCGTGGCGAACCAGCCCACCGCGTTCGAGGGCCACTCGCAGGGTGTTCTCGGCGTGGAAATCGCTCGCGCCTGGATCAACGGGGACGAGGCCCGGGCTGCGACCGTGTTCGCGATCGCTCGCCTGATCGGTGCGGCCGCCGCCCGCGTGACGCGCCGTGCGCGCGCCCCGCACGCCGGGGACGCGACCTACATGGTGTCGGTGCGCGGCGTGTCCGACGCGCTGCTGACCCGCATCGTGGAGTCCCTGCCCTCGACGTCCCATCCGCTGTCGATCGCTCTGCGTAACGACACGGACACGCACGTCGTGTCGGGCGCCCCGAACGACCTGGCATCTCTGGTGGCAGCCATCGAGCGCGCCGCCGCCCAGGACAAGGCCGCGCACGACGCGCACGAGCGCGGCGGTCGCCCGCTGACCCCCGTGTGCGAGTACCTGCCGGTCTACGTTCCCTTCCACTCCCCCATGCTCGTCGACGCCCTCGCCCTCGTGGACGAGTGGGCCTCCGAGTGCGGCATTGACGCCGAGCTGGCTCACCGCCTGGCCGCCGCCGTCCTGACAACCCCCGTTGATTGGCCGGCGCAGATCCGCGCCGCCGCCGACTCGGGTGCCACCTGGATCGTCGACATGGGCCCGGGCGCGACCACGGTGCGCATGACCCGCGCCCTCGTGGAGGGCACCGGCGTTGGTGTCGTCGCCGCCGGAACCGCTGAGGATCGCGACAAGGCTGCGACCCCCGGCTGGGCCCCCGAGCCCGGCACCGATTGGTCGCACCTGCGCCCCGGCCTCGTGACCCTGCCTGACGGCAAGACCGTCGTGGACACCGCCTTCTCGCGTCTGACCGGCCGCTCCCCCGTTCTGCTGGCCGGCATGACCCCCACGACCGTAGACCCCGAGATCGTTGCCGCAGCCGCGAACGCCGGCTTCTGGGCTGAGATGGCGGGCGGCGGCCAGGTCACCGAAGAGGTCTACAACGAGAACCTGGCGGGCCTGCGCGCCCAGCTGCGCCCCGGCCACACCGCCGAGTTCAACTCCATGTTCCTGGACCGCTACCTGTGGAACCTTCAGTTCGGCCAGGCCCGCATCGTGTCGCGTTCGCGCGCGTCCGGCGCCCCCATCGATGGCGTCGTAGTCTCCGCCGGCATCCCCGAGCAGGACGAGGCACTGGCCCTCATTGAACAGCTGCGCGCCGACGGCTTCCCCTACGTGGCCTTCAAGCCTGGCACGGTCGACCAGATCCGCAAGGTCATCGCGATCGCCCGCGAGGCCGACCCGATCAAGGTCATTGTCCAGGTCGAGGACGGCCACTCCGGCGGCCACCACTCCTGGGAGGACCTGTCCGACCTGCTGCTGGCCACCTACGCGCAGCTGCGCGCCCAGTCCAACATCGTCCTGACCGTGGGCGGCGGCATCGGTACCCCCGAGCGCGCCGCCGACTTCCTGACCGGCGACTGGTCGGCCCGCTACGGCCGCCCGCCCATGCCCGTGGACGGCGTCCTCGTGGGTACCGCCGCGATGACCACGAAGGAAGCGCACACCACCAAGGCCGTCAAGGAGCTCCTCGTCGCTACCCCGGGCGTGCCCGACAACGACGATTTCGGCGGCTGGGTCGGCGAGGGCGTCACACGTGGCGGCATGACGTCGGGCCTGTCCCACCTGCGCGCCGACATGCACGAGGTTTCTAACGCGGCGGCCGCCGCCGCGCGCATCATCGCCGAGATCGGCTCCGACGGCGCCCAGGTGCGCGCCCGCAAGGACGAGATCGTCGAGATCCTCTCCCACACGGCCAAGCCCTACTTCGGCGATCTCGAAGAGATGACCTACGAGGCCTGGGTGCGCCGCTTCGCCGACCTGTCCTACCCGTGGGTCGACCCCACGTGGCAGATCCGCTACCACGACCTCCTCCAGCGCGTCGAGGCGCGCCTGGCCCCCGTGGACCACGGCGAGGTTGAGACCCTGTTCCCGACCGTCGAGGACGTCGCCGACGCCCACGCCGCCGCCGACCGCCTGATGGCGGCCTACCCGAACGCGGCGACCACGCACGTCACCCCCAACGACGCCGCCTGGTTCCCGGCCCTGTGCCGCTCCTACCCCAAGCCGATGCCCTTCGTCCCGATCCTGGACGACGACCTCATCCGCTGGTGGGGCCAGGACTGCCTGTGGCAGGCCCAGGACGAGCGCTACAGCGCCGACCAGGTCCGCATCATCCCCGGCCCGGTGTCCGTGGCCGGCATCGACCGCGTCGACGAGCCCGTCGCCTCCCTGCTGGGCCGCTTCGAGGCCGCTGCAGCGCAGCGCCTCGCCGCCTCGGGCACCGTCGCGACGCCCGTCGCCTCGCGTCTGGGCAACGGCAAGCCCGCCGCCACCCGCGAGGAATGGCTGCGCAAGGTCCCCTTCATTTCGTGGACCGGTCACCTCATGGCCAACCCGGCCTCCATCCTCGACGAGGAGCGCGTCTCCCTGAAGGCGACCGACACCGGCGTGGACATGGTCATCCACCTGGACACCGCCTGGGATAACGACCCGCGCGGCGCCGAGAAGCACGCGGTGCGCGAGCTGATCTTCCCGCTCGTCCTGTCCGGCGAAGACGGCGCGGTGCCCGTCATCGACGAGGCCAAGCTGCCCCAGCACATGTACGCGATGCTCGCGGCCACCGCCGGCGTGACCTCCGTGTCCGTCGCCGGCGACACCGTGGACGCACTGCCTGTGATGGTGCCCTCGACCAAGTCCGTGTTCGGCGAGGCCCACTACTCCTTCACCCTGGCCCCCACCCTGGGCTTCGACCACGCGGAGGCCACGGGAGCGGCCCTGCCCGCCTCCTACGAGCTCGCTGCCTGGGCGCCCGACGCCCTGCTCGGCCCCGCCTGGCCCGCGATCTACGCAGCCCTGGGGTCGGCCATCCACAACGACTACCCGGTCATTGAGGGTCTGCTCAACGCCGTCCACCTCGATCACTCGATCACGCTGGAGTACACGCCCGAGCAGATGCTCGCGCGCGGCATCACGACGATCGACGTGACCAGCCACGTGGCCGCCGTCGACGAGTCCTCCTCCGGCCGTATCGTCACGGTCGCCTTGGACCTGAAGGCCAACGGCGAGCACGTCGGCTCCACGCAGGAGCGCTTCGCGATCCGCGGCCGCGCCACCGGCAACCGCGCTCCCTCCGAGGCCGCTCCCTTCGGCGGCGCGCACGTCGAGGTCGTGGACACGCCCCGCTCGGTCTTGCGCCGCGTGAGCGTCAAGGCTCCCGACGACATGACGCCCTTCGCGATCGTGTCGGGCGACTACAACCCGATCCACACGTCCTACGCGGCCGCCAAGGTCGCTGGCATGGATGCGCCTCTCGTGCACGGCATGTGGCTGTCGGCCACCGCCCAGCACGCGGCCGAGGCCGTCGTCGCCGATCAGGGCGGCGCTCAGATCGCCGGCTGGACGTACTACATGTACGGCACTGTCGACCTGAACGACGAGGTTGAGATCACCGTCGAGCGCGTGGGGCGCGTCGTCGGCGGCGGCCTGTCCCTCGAGGTCACCTGCCGCATCGACAAGCAGGTCGTGTCTCGCGCGTCGGCTTACACCTTCGCCCCGAAGGTCGCCTACGTCTACCCCGGCCAGGGCATTCAGAGCGCCGGCATGGGCCTGGATGAGCGCACCAAGTCCAAGGCCGTGGACGAGGTCTGGCGCCGTGCGGACGCGCACACCCGCTCGGCGATGGGCTTCTCCATCCTGGCGATCGTGCGCGATAACCCGACCGAAATCGTGGCGCGCGGCGTGACCTACCGTCACCCCGAGGGCGTCCTGAACCTCACCCAGTTCACACAGGTCGCGCTCGCGACGCTGGCGATCGGCCAGACTGCTCGCCTGCGTGAAGAGGGCGTCCTGGTCCCCGGCGCGGCCTTCGCTGGCCACTCGCTGGGCGAGTACGACGCGCTGGCCGCCTACGCCGAGGTCTTCCCGCTCGAGACGGTCCTCGACTTGGTCTTCCAGCGCGGCTCCACGATGCACTCACTCGTGCCTCGCGACGAGAAGGGCCGTTCGAACTACCGTATGGGCGCCCTGCGCCCGAACCAGTTCGGCGTGGACGACGCTCACGTCGTGGAGTACGTTGAGTCGATCGCTCAGGCCTCGGGCGAGTTCCTCCAGATCGTCAACTTCAACCTGGCCGACCAGCAGTACGCGGTCGCCGGTACGGTCGCGGGCCTGAAGGCCCTCGAGGAGGACGCATCCAAGCGCGCCGCCGAGCGCGGCGGCAAGCGTCCCTTCATGTATGTTCCCGGCATCGACGTGCCCTTCCACTCCACTGTCCTGCGCAGCGGCGTGGCGGACTTCCGCACGAAGCTTGACGAGCGTATTCCCGCCGAGATCGATCCCGCGAAGCTCGTGGGCCGCTACATCCCCAACCTGGTGGCGCGTCCCTTCGAGCTCACCCGCGAGTTCGCCCAGTCCATCCTCGACGTGGTCCCCTCCGACACGGTGCGCGAGCTGCTCGAGGCTCCCGGAGCGTGGGACGCGGCCCTGGCCAACCCGGGTGCCCTGACCCGCACGCTGCTCATCGAGCTGCTGTGCTGGCAGTTCGCCTCCCCGGTGCGCTGGATCGAGACGCAGCGCGTGCTGCTCTCGACGCAAGAGGCCGCCCCTGGCGTTGCCGGCCTGGGTGTCGATCAGGTCATCGAGGTGGGCCTCGGCGCCGCCCCGACCCTGGCCAACCTGGCCTCGCGTACCCTGCTGGCCCCCGAGTTCGCGCTCTCGCGCGTCGATGTCTTCAACGTCCAGCGCGACGAGCCCCGCGTCTACGCAACCGATGTCGCCGTGATCGAGGACGAGGACGAGGAGGAGATCGCCCCGGCTACCCCCGAGGCGTCGGCCGCTCCCGCCGCTCCTGCTGCCCCCGCGGCTCCCGTCGCCGAGGCCGCTCCGGCCCCCGCCCCCGCAGCGCCCACCGGCGGCCCGTCTGGCGCCGACGTCGCGGACCTGCCCTTCACGGCGTCCTCCGCGATTCGTGCCCTGCTGGCCCTGTCCGCGAAGATCCGCCTCGACGAGGTCGGCGCCAGCGACACGACCGAGTCGCTCACCAACGGCGTGTCCTCGCGCCGCAACCAGCTCCTCATGGACATGTCCTCCGAGCTGGGCCTGAACTCCATCGACGGCGCCGGCGAGGCCGACGTGGCCACGCTGTCCGCCACGGTCGACAAGGCCGCTAAGGGCTACAAGCCCTTCGGCCCGGTCCTGGCCGAGGCCGTCAAGGAGCGCACGCGCAAGCTGTTCGGCGCCGCCGGCGTCAAGGCTGGCCGCATCTCCGAGCGGGTCACGGGCACGTGGCAGCTGGGCGCCGGCTGGGCCCAGCACGTGACCGCCGAGATCGTCCTGGGCACCCGTGAGGGCGCCTCGACCCGCGACGGCGACCTGGCGACCCTGCCGCTGGACGCCCCGACGAACGCCGCCGGCGTCGATGCCCTCATCGACGCTGCCGTAGCCGCCGTCGCGGCCCGCGAAGGCATCGCCGTCTCCCTGCCGAGCGCCGGCGGTTCCGCTGGCGGCGGCGTGGTCGACTCCGCCGCCCTAGACGCCTACGCGGCGTCCGTCACGGGTGAGGACGGCGTCCTGGCCAAGGCCGCTCGCACGATCCTGTCCGAACTGGGCCTGAACGCCCCCACCCCCACGGGCGAGGACTCCTCCGACGACGCGCGCGTCATCGACGCCGTCGCCGCCGAGCTGGGGTCGGGCTGGGTCGACCTGGTCGAGCCTCGCTTCGACGCCGCACGCGCCGTCCTCCTCGACGACCGCTGGGCCTCCGCCCGTGAGGACGTCGCCCGCTTCGTGGCCGAAGGCACCCTCGCCGAGGGCGCGTCCTTCGTGGGAACCGGCCGCGCTGTGGCTGAGCAGGCCTCGTACTGGGCGAACCGCCTGCGCGCCGAGGGCGACGCCGATCGCGCCGCTCGCCTCGACCAGATCGCGGCCGACGCTTTGTCCTCCTCTGAGGAGCTGCCCTACGCCGGTGACGTCGCCGTGGTCACCGGCATGACCCCCGCCTCCATCGGCGGCGCGGTCGTGGGCGGTCTGCTCGCCGGTGGCGCAACCGTCATCGCGACCTCCTCGTCGATCTCTGCCTCGCGCCTGGCCTTCGCTAAGGAGCTCTACCGCACGCATGCCGCGGGCGGCGCGAAGCTGTGGCTGGTTCCCGCGAACCTGGCCTCCTACCGCGACGTGGACGCGCTCGTGGAGTGGATCGGCACCGAGCAGACCAAGTCCGTGGGCGCCGACGTGAAGGTGACCAAGGAAGCCCTGGTCCCGACGCTGTTCTATCCCTTCGCGGCCCCGCGGGTCTCCGGCACGCTGGCCGACGCCGGCCCGGCGTCGGAGAACCAGCTGCGCCTGCTGCTGTGGAGCGTCGAGCGTTCCATCGCTGGCCTGTGCGCGATCGGCTCCGACACGCACGCCGACCACCGCCTGCACGTCGTGCTGCCCGGTTCCCCGAACCGAGGCATCTTCGGTGGTGACGGCGCCTACGCCGAGGCCAAGGCCTCCTTCGACGCGATCGCGACACGCTGGGCCGCCGAGCCGATCTGGGGTTCGCGCGTGTCGATTGCGCACCCGCGTATCGGTTGGGTGCGCGGCACCGGCCTGATGGGCGGCAACGACCCGATGGTCGCCGCCGTTGAGGCCGCGGGCGTTCGCACCTGGTCGACCGAGGAAATGGCTGAGCAGCTGCTCAAGCTGTCGAGCCCCGAGGTTCGCGCCCAGGCGGCCACCGCCCCGGTGGACGCCGACCTGACCGGAGGCCTGGACTCCTCCATCGACCTGCGTGCCCTGCGCGCCCAGGTCGAGGTCGGAGCCCCCGAGGCCGACGCCGCCGAGCCGGTCGCGACCGTCTCCGCGCTGCCCTCGCCCTCCCAGGTCGCCGTCCCCCACGTCGATCCCTCGCAGTGGGGCACCACCACTGCGTTGCTGGCCGACACGGTCGTCATCGTCGGTCACGGCGAGGTTGGCCCGTGGGGCAGCGCTCGTACCCGCGTCCAGGCCGAGCTCGGCATCCACACCGACGGCAGCGTCGAGCTGACCCCCGCGGGCGTGCTCGAGCTGGCGTGGATGACCGGCCTGCTGACTTGGTCGGACACCCCGGTGGGTGGCTGGTACGACAAGGACGACCAGCTGGTCCCCGAGTCGGAGATCTTCGTCCGCTACCGCGACGAGGTCGTGGCCCGTTCCGGCGTGCGTTTCTTCCACGACGACGGCCCGCTGCACGACGGCTACACGCCCGAGTCCGCGATGGTCTTCCTGGACCGCGACATCACCTTCACGGTCGAGGACGAGGCCGAGGCCCGCTCCTACGCGGAGGCCGACCCGCAGTTCACCGTGGTCGAGCAGACCGCGTTCGGTGAGTGGCAGGTGACCCGCAAGTCCGGCGCCCAGGTGCGCGTGCCTCGCCGCGCGACCCTCAACCGCCGCATCGGCGGCCTGTTCCCCACGGACTTCGATCCGGCTCGCTGGGGCATCCCGGCCTCGATGCTGGACTCCATCGACCCGATCGCCGTGTGGAACTTGGTCTCGGCCGTGGACGCTTTCGTGTCCGCCGGCTTCAGCCCCGCCGAGCTGCTGCGCGTCGTCCACCCGGCGACCGTGGCCTCCACGCAGGGCACCGGCTTCGGCGGCATGCGCTCGATGCATAAGCTGTTCGTCGATCGCTTCCTGGGTGAGGATTACCCGCAGGACATCCTGCAGGAGACTCTGCCCAACGTGGTCGCGGCCCACACGATGCAGTCCTACGTGGGCGGCTACGGCTCGATGATCAACCCGGTCGGCGCCTGCGCGACCGCTGCGGTGTCCATCGAGGAAGGCCTCGACAAGATCAAGGCCGGCAAGGCTGACTTCGTCGTGGCCGGCGCCATCGACGACATTCAGGTCGAGTCCATCGTGGGCTTCGGCGCGATGAACGCGACGGCGAACTCGAATGAGCTGCTCGCCCGCGGCATCTCCTCGCGCTTCGTCTCGCGCGCCAACGACCGCCGCCGCGGCGGCTTCGTCGAGGCGCAGGGAGGCGGCACCGTGCTGCTGACCCGCGGCTCGGTGGCCCTCGAGATGGGCCTGCCGGTCCTGGCGGTCGTCGCGCACGCGCAGACCTTCAGCGACGGCGCGCACACCTCGATTCCGGCCCCCGGCCTGGGTGCCCTCGCTGTGGCGCGCGGCGGAGCCGACTCGGCTATCGCCCGTAACCTCGGCGAGCTCGGCGTGGGTATCGACGACGTGGCCTTCGTGTCCAAGCACGACACGTCCACGAACGCCAACGACCCCAACGAGTCGGACCTGCACACCCGCGTCGGCAAGGCGCTGGGCCGCACCCCCGGCAACCCGCTGCTCGTCATCTCGCAGAAGACCCTGACGGGTCACGCGAAGGGTGGCGCCTGCGTGTTCCAGGTCGGCGGCATCATCGACGTGTTCCGCACGGGCCTGATCCCCGCCAACGTCGCGCTGGATTGCGTCGACGACGCGATGGAGCAGTACAGTCCGCTCGTGTGGCTGCGTTCCCCGCTGAACCTGAACTCGCGTGGTCCGGTGCGCGCTGCGTTCGCGACGTCGCTCGGCTTCGGCCACGTCTCTGGCTTCCTGGCCCTGGTCAACCCGGCGGCCTTCGAGGCCATCGTGGAGCGTGAGGCCGGACGCGAGGCGCTTCACGCATGGCGCGCCGCCTCCGACCGTCGCCTGCGCAACGGCCAGCGTCACATCGAGATGGGCATGCTGGGCCACGCCCCGCTGTTCACCTCGGTGGAGGGCCGCCGCCTGCCCGACGACCCGGCCTCCGGCGTCGCGGGTGACGCGCACGAGGTCGAGGCCGCGATCCTGCTGGATCCGAACGCACGCCTCGGCGAGGACGGCTTCTACCACCTGCCGGAAGGCAAGTGAGCGATGCGCGGGCTCGGCGTTGACCTGGTGTCCCTCCCTGAGTTTGCCGCTCAGGTGAGGGAGCCGGGCTCGGCCTTCCTAGCGGGCGTGCTGACGCCCCGGGAGGCCCGCCGGGTCCGCGCCCGCGCCGCCGCCACCTCGGGCGCACAGCCCGGTTCCGCCCGCTTCGAGGAGGCAGTGGCCCGTCACGCGGGCGGCCTGTGGGCCGCGAAGGAGGCCTTCGTCAAGGCGTGGTCCTGCGCCCTCTATGGCCGCCCTCCCCTCATCGGCACCGACGACGTGGACTGGCGCGAGATTGAGGTGGTCCACGACGAGTGGGATCGCCCCGCGATCGCCCTGCACGGCCGCGTCGGGGCCGCGTGCGAGGAATCGCTGGGGGCGGCCTCCACCTGGCGCGTCTTCGTCTCCATCAGCCACGACGGCCCTAGCGCCATCGCGCAGGTGATCATCGCTCACGCGCCCGCCTAACAGTCGCCCAGCACATCCCCCTCCTGTTCATCGGGTGGCTCCGGGGTGTGCTCCACAGCCGAATAATCAAAGCGCGACACCGCGCTCATACACGGGTCCGAGGACTGCTCCTCGGACCCGTCGTGCATGTGAAGGAGGGGGCCAGAGCGCTCAGCGGGCCCGCGCCCGTCATTCGCGTGAGCCTCAACGTCGGGCTGGACCGCAAGGGACGGCACTCCCCGATCGTCACCGGGCGCAGCGCTTGGTGCATCGACGGACACACAGGCTGGCTCACCCGCTCCTTTGGGCTCCGCTCCCCGCGCGTCGGTCGTGCCCTCACCGTGGGGCTCCCCCAGCTCCGCGGGGGCGAACCCCGCCGCCCCGTTCCCTCGCTCATCGGGCAGGGCCTGCCCCTGCCTCGTCGAAAAAGGATCGTCCGGGCTGCCGGCAGTCGGCTCCTGCGTCGAATGAGCCCCGTTCTTCGTGTACCGCGACGTGCCCTTCGCCATGTCGTGCCCGACCGCGCTCGCCCGGAAGACGATGGAGGAGCGAATCTGCCCGTTCGCGTCCACCCACGCGTTCGGGACAGGTCGGGCCACCACGATCACCGGATCGCCCTTGCAGCAGCAGCGAACCACGTTGTCGGCCAGCTTGTCCCACGTCTCAATCGTGTACCAGTAGGCCCCGTCCTCCACGTAGGAGGCGTTGCCCGTGCGCGCATCGACCGTAAAACGCCAGCGGGGAATCGCCAGGCGAAACGTCGTCACACACGTGTCTCCCTTGATGTGTTTCATCGTCGGGACCGAGCCGATACGCCCCTTCAGGGTCGTCGAAATATCCTGCATCATTGCTTCCCTTTCCGCTTGTCCCCGGCGAGTGCCGGATGCGTCCAGGAAACCCCCGTGCCTGCCCTCCCAGCAAGCGAACGCAGAGCGCCTGTGGATAGCCGACGCACCGACGCGGCCCCTGTGGATAATCCCCGACACCCATCGGTGCCTGTGGACGCGCGAACCCCGTGCACGCATGCGAAAAGGCGGCACCCCGCACCGGGATGCCGCCTCACGCGAATAGGACGAGGAATCAGGCCTCGGCCGCCTCGCCCATGGTGGGAATGCCGAGAGCGACGACCTCGCGAGCCACCTCACGTGCGCGCTCCGTCGTCACCGGCTCAGCCGGGAAGAGAACGCGACGGTAGTACTCCAGCTCCTGGATGGACTCGAGGATGTCGGCCAAGGCACGGTGGCCGCCGTGCTTATCCGGCGACTCGGCGAAAGCCGCACGGTACCAGCGCTTAGCAAGCTCCTTAATGGAGGACACGTCCACGAGACGGTAGTGCAGGTGGTTGATGACGGAAGGCATGTTCGCCTCGAGGAACATCTTGTCGGTGCCCACCGAGTTGCCCGCCAGGAGCGCCTTGCCCTCCTGAGGCACGAAACGCTTGATGTAGGACAGGACCTGCTCGGTCGCTTCCTCCATCGACACGGCGTCGGTCTTGAGGTCCTCGAGCAGCCCGGAGGAGGTGTGCATGGCGCGCACGAAGTCGTTCATGTTCTCCAGGGCGGCTTCGGGGGGCGTAATAAGGACGTCCATGCCGGGGTCGACGATCCGCAGGTCGCCGTCGGTGACCACAACCGCCACCTCGATAAGGGCGTCGCGCTCGACGTCCAGGCCAGTCATTTCACAGTCGATCCAGACCAGGGGATCTTTCAGAGTTTTCACGCTCCCCATGGTAGTGCGCGACTCGTCATACGGTTGGGTGGGTCGCACCGGCGGTGGCGACTACTACACTGGAGGGGTATTGGAAGGAGTTTTCATGCCCGCTAGTTCTCACGTGACCACGCCCAAGGATATCCAGCAGGCCGCGGCCGCCCTCGACGGGGTGGCCGTGCGCACGAACCTGGAGCGCTCCGAGCGTCTCTCCTCCGAGGCCGGCGTCGATATTCTGCTCAAACGTGAGGACCAGCAAAAGTGCCGTTCCTTCAAGGTGCGCGGCGCCTACGCCCGCATGTCGCTCCTGTCCCCCGCCGAGCGCGAGCGCGGCGTCGTGTGTGCGTCGGCCGGTAACCACGCTCAGGGCCTGGCCTACGCGTGCGCGCACCTGGGCGTGCGCGGAACAATTTATCTGCCCTCGAATACGCCCCGCCAGAAGCGCCGCCGCATCGCGACGATCGGTGGGACGTGGGTCGAGCAGGTGATTGTGGACGGCACCTTCGACCGTGCCAACGCGCTGGCGCAGGAGGCGGCGCGCGCGACGGGCCGCACCTACGTTCACCCTTACGACGATCCCTACACCATTGCCGGGCAGGGCACGATCGGCGTGGAGCTTGAGGAGCAGATGCCCGAGAACACTGCCGCCGTGCTGGTCCCCGTGGGTGGCGGCGGCCTCGTGGCGGGCATCGCGACGTGGCTGCGCGCGAACCGCCCGGAGGTGCGAATCATCGGCGTGGAGCCCACGGGTGCGGCGTCCATGCATGCTGCTCTGGAGGCGGGTCAGCCGATGTCGCTGGCGAAGGTCGATCCCTTCGTGGACGGTACGGCGGTGGGCCGGGCGGGCGCGCTGCCTTTCCATATCGCCTCGCAGTTCGTCGACTGTGTGCTGGTTGTGCCCGAGGGCGCGGTGTGCACGGAAATGCTGGAGCTGTACCAATCCGACGGCGTCATCGCCGAGCCCGCAGGCGCCCTCGCTTCGACGGCCGCTCACGTGTACCTGACGGATCCGGCGGATCGCAAGGCCCTGCTGGGCCGCTCCGACGGCGCGATCGTGTGCGTCGTGTCGGGCGGCAACAACGACCTGACGCGCTACGCGGAGGTCATGGAGCGTTCTCTGCGCCACGAGGGGCTGCGTCACTACTTCCTCGTGACGTTCCCGCAGCAGCCGGGCATGCTGCGCATGTTCCTGGAGGATGTGCTGGGTCCCGCGGACGATATCGTGCACTTCGAGTACACGAAGAAGAATAACCGCGAGCTGGGGCCGGCCCTGGTGGGTATTGATCTGACGAACCCGGATGATATCAACGGGTTGCGTCATCGGATGGAGGCCTCTCCCCTGCACGTGGAGGAGCTGCCGTTGGATTCTGAGATCACGCGGCTCGTGATCTAAGAGAGGGCTCAGCGTCGCAGAGGGGCGCGGCTTCGATGGACGAGGCCGTGGCCCCTCTCTTTTGTTGCTGTCCGCGGGCGCGTGTCCGGGATGGGAGCCGCCCCGGATTGAAGCATGGGCCGTGCGGGCGGTGGCCGGGTGGGGTGCGGCGGCGGGGCCGCGGCGCGGAGGGGATCAGGCGGCGAGGGCGACGGGGCGGGTGACGCGCACGCGCACCGCAGGCGTGGAGTTGAAGCGGTAGCCTTGGCCGCGCACCGTCGAGATGAGGTCGGGCAGGATGGAGAGCTTCTTGCGCAGGCGTCGGATGTGGGCGTCGACGGTGCGCGAGTCGGCTCCGAGTTCAGAGTCGGCCCACACGGACGCGAAGAGCTCGTCGCGGGTGACGGCGCGGTCGGCGTTGGATGCCAGATGGGCCAGGAGGTCGTGTTCCTTGGCAGAGAGCCCGGCGTCGCTGCCGTCGAGGGTGACCTGGCCGCGGTCGATGTCGATGTCGATGCGAGAGGAGCTCAGGCGCAGGCCGGCGAGGACGTCAAGGAAGTCCTCGTAGGAGGTGGGGCGGTCGTCGGCGGCGCGGACGGAGGAGGCGGGGGTGTTGACGAGGGTCATGGGTGTATCCGATTCTTCGGGGCCGCACTCCCACTATCGGCGTGGGTATATCACTGCGGCGGTGATTGACAGGGGTATCTGGGGCGTCAATCACATACACATTCGCGACATCATGCCACCGCAGGGGCAGCACATGGGGTTCGCGAAGGTCGTCATGGCTCTAGTCTGTCGGACGGTTTCCATCCGGGCAACACGGCGTCCGTACAATGAGACTGTGTAACAGTGGCGTCCGTGAGGTGGGCAGACGGAAAGGGGCGGGACCAACGGGTCCCGCCCCTCACCTATCGCCTAGAAGAAGCCTCAGCTCTCCAGGCCGCGCTGGGCACGCACTTGTCGAGTAGCGGAGACAAGGTTGTCCAGCGACGCCTTCGTTTCCTCGTAGCCGCGGGTCTTGAGGCCGCAGTCGGGGTTGACCCACAGGCGCGAGACCGGCACGGCGTCAGCGGCCAGTCCGATGAGCTCGGCGAGCTCTTCGGTGCTGGGCACGCGGGGGGCGTGGATGTCCCACACGCCGGGGCCGATGCCGTGGTCGAAGCCAGCCTCGGCGAGCTCGGGGACGACCTCCATCTTGGAGCGCGCCGCCTCGATCGAGGTGACGTCGGCGTCCAGGCCCTTGATGGCGTCGATGATCTGGCCGAACTCGGAGTAGCACAGGTGGGTGTGGATCTGGGTGTCGGGACGCACGCAGGAGGTGGCCAGGCGGAAGGATCCCACGGACCAGTTCAGGTAGTCGGCGTGGCGGTCGGCGTCCAGGGGCAGGAGCTCACGCAGGGCGGGCTCGTCGACCTGGATGGCGGCGATACCGGCGGCCTCGAGGTCGGCGACCTCGTCGCGCAGGGCCAGGCCGATCTGGTCGGCAATCTCGCCGAGCGGCAGGTCGTTGCGCGGGAAGGACCACGCGATGATGGTGACGGGGCCGGTGAGCATGCCCTTGACGGGCTTGTCGGACAGCGACTGAGCGTAAGTGGTCCACCCCACGGTCATGGGGGCGGGACGGGAGACGTCGCCCCACAGGATGGACGGGCGCGTGCAGCGCGAGCCGTAGGACTGGACCCAGCCGTTGCGTGTGGCCGCGAAGCCGTCGAGCAGCTCAGCGAAGTACTGCACCATGTCGTTACGCTCGGCCTCGCCGTGGACCAGGACGTCTAGGCCCAGCTCCTCCTGCAGCTTGATGACGGAGGCGATCTCTTCTCGCATGCGTGCCTCGTAGTCCGCGTCGGAGAGTTCGCCGCGCGCGTTGGCGGCGCGGGCCTTGCGGATCTCGGTGGTCTGCGGGAAGGAGCCGATCGTCGTCGTGGGCAGCGGGGGCAGGTGCAGGCGCTCGGTCTGGGCGGCCTCGCGCTCCAGGTAGGGCTCGCGGGTGCGGTCGGCCTCGGTCAGGGCGGCGGTGCGGGCGCGGACCTCGGGGCGCACGACGCCGGGGGCGGCTGCGCGCTGCGTGAGGACGCGGGTTGCCTCGGCGACCTCGGGGTCGATGGCCTCCCAGCCCTCGTCCAGGCCGCGGGCCAGGGTGACGACCTCTGCGACCTTCTGGTCGGCGAAGGCCAGCCAGGCATGCAGGTTCTCATTGAGCGTCGCGTCATCCCAGGTCTCCAGCGCCGTGTCGTGAGGCACGTGCTGGAGGGAGTTGGAGGTGGCGACGGTGACGCGTGCGGCGCCCAGGGCCTGCGCCGCCTTGAGGGTCTCGCGCAGCTGGGCCAGGTCGGCGCGCCAGATGTAGCGGCCGTCGACGGCGCCGACGACGAGGGTGACGCCGGACAGGTCCGCGCCCTCGGGTAGCGAGCCGCGCAGCGTGTCGACGTGGAGGGCCTCGACGCCGGTCTTGGCGAGGGCGCCCGCCGCGCGGGAGGCGTCGCCGTAGGGGGTGGTGAGCAGGATCTGGGGGCGTTCGGTCGCGGCGGCGAGGCGCGTGTAGACGCGGGCCGCAAGCTCCCCCAGCTCGGCGCGGCTGCGCGAGAGGTTGTCGGAGGTGAGGGCCGGCTCGTCGAGCTGCACCCAGGGGGCGCCCGCGGCGTGCAGGGAGGCCAGGGCCTGCGCGTAGGCGTCCACGGCCTCGTCGATGCGGGTGAGCGGGTCGAAGTCGGGGGTGGCCGGGTCGGCCTTGGCCAGGGCCAGGTAGGTGACGGGGCCGACCAGGACGGGGCGGGTCACGTAGCCCCACTCGCGGGCGTCGGTGAAGCGGCGGGTGATCGTGTCGTCGGCGAAGCGCAGGGGCGTGTCGGGGCCGATCTCGGGAACGAGGTAGTGGTAGTTCGTGTCGAACCACTTCGTCATCTCTTCGGGGCCGACCTTGTCGTCGCCGCGGGCGAGCGCAAAGTAGAGGTCGAGGCCCGCCCGGCCGGCGAAGCGCGGCGGGATGGCACCCAGGAGGATCGTGGCGTCCAGGACGTGGTCGTACAGGGAGGGCGCGTCGGCCAGGGACGCGTCGGAGGGGTTCAGGCCGAGCTCGACGAGGCGCGCGAGGTTCTCCTTGCGCAGATCGTTGGCGGCCTGGATCAGCTCGGCCTCGGTGATGCGCCCGGCCCAGCGGGCCTCGAGGGCGCGCTTGAGCTCGCGGCCGCGGCCGATACGGGGATAGGCCAGGATCGTGGCGGTGGGGAACTGCGCGGGGGCAGCGGACATGGTGTTCTCCTTGGGTGTGCTACTCGTGCGGCGCACGCGGGCGTGGCCCGCACCCGGCCGCGGGGTGGATTGAAGGGGTGCGCTCAGTTGCGCGTGAAGGGGTGTGAGGTCGGGGACCACTGCGGGTCCGGCGTCACGCCCATGAGGGCAAGGATGTCGAGGACGGGCTTGGCCTTGTTGAAGGTGTAGAGGTGCACGCCGGGGGCGCCCGCGTCCAGGACAGAGTGGACGAGGCGCGAGCCGAAGACAGCGCCGAACTCGTCGCGCGCATCCTGGTGGGGGTAGTCGGCCAGCGTCGTCAGAAGGTATTCGGGGACCTCAATGCCGGTCAGGTCCTGGACGCGGCGCAGGCGGGCCGGGTCGGTCGCGGGCAGCAGGCCCGGGACGATCGGGATGGTGACGCCGGCGCGGCGCGCTAGCTCGACGAAGGACGCGTAGACGTCGGCCTCCCAGAAGAGCTGTGTGATCGCGAAGGAAGCGCCCGCTGCCTGCTTAACGAGGAGGCGCTCGACCTCCTGCTGCTGGGTCGTCCCGGCGGCGGGGTTACCGGCGGGGAATGCGGCGACCGCGATCGTCAGAGGCTTGAAGGCGGAGCGTAGGGCCTCGCCCGGGTGGGCGTCGCAGCGGCGCTTTTCGACGGTGCGAATGAGGTGGATGAGTTCCGTAGCGCTGGCGACGCCACCGGGTCCGGGGGTCCAGTCTTCTTGCCCGACGGGCGGGTCACCGCGCAGAGCGAGGAAGGTGCGCACGCCCGAGTCGAGGTAGTCGTAGACGGTGGAGACGACCTCTGAGGTCGAGTTACCGACGCAGGTCAGGTGCGCGATCGGCTGGATCGGCGTGTCGCGCACGAGGCGCTGGACCGTTGAGCGGGCGTTGTGGCGGTCCTTGCCGCCGGCGCCGTAGGTGACGGACATGAAGTCGGGGCGGACCTGGAGGAGACGGTCGACCGTGTCCCAGAAGGGGGCCTCGAGGGAGGGCTTGCGCGGGGGCATGACCTCGAAGGACAGGAGCGTGGGCTCGTGATCGTGGGTGCAGGGACAGGCGTAGTCGTCGTCAGAGAAGGGCACGTTGGGACTCTCGTGTTGGGGCACTGACCCGCCTGGGCGCGCGTTGGCTGCCGGTGTGGTGGCGGGTGGAAGCCTGGGGAATGGTGGACGTCGGCGTCAGCTGCACATTCGGGCACGAATGGACCCGCACATGCGACGGGCGATGTTCGTTCGTGCGTTCATGACCCCAGTATCTCCACCTTCACGCAGGTCACGCAGGGGCGGTCCACGTAACGGGAGTTTGTGACAGCGCCCGTCTCACATCCGTGCCGGAGATGAGGTTCAAGGGCACTTCGTGTCGTCGATGCCCCACGAGAATTCACATTGCCGCAGGCCTGTCCGCTTTCTGGTGTCCATCCGACAAGCTGCGCTCGGCGCCGAGGCGTGTTTAATTGTCTGTGTATCCGTCTTTTGTTTGAAAGGATTGATGCATGATGAATGATGATGATGTTGTTGTGGCTCGCGCTAGTGGGCGTGAGACGGTGGAGGAGCTTCGTCGCTCGGGGGCGTTGGATGCGTTGTTTGAGCGTCTTGATGCTGGCGAGGTGGAGATGACGGGTAGCGAGGGCTTGTTGCCGGCGTTGCTTAAGGAGGCGTTGGAGCGCGGGTTGGCCGCGGAGCTGACCGAGCACTTGGGGTATGAGAAGGGCCAGGCCAGTGGGCAGGCGCGCTCGAACACGAGGAACGGCACGACGAAGAAGACCGTGATGTCGGAGGTGGGAGCCTTCGAGATCGAGGTTCCCCGGGACCGGGCGGGCTCGTTCACCCCGCGCCTGGTGCGTAAAGGACAGCGGCGCCTTGATGGTTTGGATTCGATGATTATCAGCTTGTATGCCGGGGGGATGACGGTACGCGATATCCGCCATCACCTGGCCTCCACCCTGGGCGTGGAGGTGGGCGCTGGGACGATTTCTACGATCACTGACGCGGTGTGCGAGGCCGTCTTGGAGTGGCAGCACCGCCCCTTAGAAGCGTTCTACCCGGTGATCTACCTGGATGCGATCCGCATCAAAGTCCGATGCGATCACAGGGTGGAGAACCGGGCCGCTCACCTGGCGGTCGGAGTGGACATGGAGGGGGTCAAGCATGTGCTGGGCATCTGGGTCCAAGCCGATGAAGGCGCCTCCTTTTGGGCCCACGTGTGCGCCGAGCTGGCCAACCGAGGCCTACGCGATGTCCTGATCGTGTGCTGCGACGGACTTACTGGCCTGCCTGAAGCCATCGAAGCGACCTGGCCCCAGTCCATGGTCCAAACCTGCGTCGTTCACTTAATCCGCGCCTCCATGCGTTTCGTGTCCTACAAGGACCGCAAGAGCGTCGCCGCGGCTCTCAAGGCCGTGTACAGCGCGCCCAACGAGGAAACCGCCCGAGGGGCGCTGGAGGACTTCGCGGCCAGCGACCTGGGAGCGCGCTACCCCCAAACGGTTGCCACCTGGCAGCGCGCCTGGCAGCGCTTCACGCCGTTCTTGGCGTTCCCGCCCATGCTGCGCCGCGTCGTGTACACCACCAACGCTATCGAGTCCTTGAACTACCAGCTACGCAAAATCACCAAGAACCGCGGGCATTTCCCCAGCGAAGAAGCCGCCGTCAAACTCTTGTGGCTCGCCATCTGCGACATCGAAGACAAACGAGCCGCCCAGCGCCTCGCAGACGCTGGCAAACCCCCCAACAAACGAACAGGACACACCCGCCTCATCGAAGGACACACCACCACCAACTGGAAACAAGCCCTCGCCCAACTCACCACCGCCTACCCCGACCGAATCACCCCCTACCTCTAACCCCCATACACAGAAAAATTGACAGGCTCCGGCGCCGCAGTCTCACCCCCTATCCGTACCTCGCGGGTCGCGTTGCATTCCCCACGCGCAGATCTGCACGGGTTCCAGCCCTGAGTTCTGTCTGTACCCCGCCGAACACTTCGTTCAGCACATTCACGGATAGGTTATGAGCATCCGGATAGGTTATTCGCATCCGGATAGCTTATTAACCTATCCACATCGTCATAACCTATCCGCATGCGCAAGTCAGCCCCGCCAAGCACATCCGTCACAACGGCGACTCGCTGCCTCAGCAACACGATGCGCCCCTCATGCGCTCGGACAGCGTCGATTGACGTAGTCGAATAGCAGTCACCATCGTTGTGTGCACTATCCCCGTTGCACGCATATGTCTCTATCGCGCGACCTCACATCTCCACCGGAAATGACTGTGCCCAGTGGGACGATAGGGATGCCTCCACGGCGCCACCCCGGGACACCTGTATTCCTGCTGGGGAGCGGTTGCGTTGAGAGGAGGTGACTGGGCAATGGCTAAAGACCATCGTCAGCCTCGACGGCGGCGAGGCCTTGACAGGAAGCAGAAAGCCCAGATCGCCGTAGCAGTGATCACGACACTGCCGCAGCTGATCTGGGCAATTGCATTCCTGCTGAGCACCCTGATGGGTAGCTAAGACCATCCCGGAAACCGGGGCGTCGAACAGCTGCAACTGTTCGGCTCCCCCCATTATGCCACGCTTCCCCGGTTCGGGCGGCCGCATAACGACCAACAACGACGATTCGTGGCGAGCACCCGCATCACAAGCTGGCGCCTCCGACAGGACTCGAACCTGCAACCTCGGGATTAGAAGGCCCTTGCTCTATCCATTGAGCTACGGAGGCATGGCGCGGGTGCGCCGCTTGTAAGACTAGCGGACCTTAGGCGTGCTTTCCAACGGCGCGGCCCATCAGGAAAGCGACGAGCGGGAAGACCAGCACCGACATCGCGCCGGCGACGACGAGCAGGGATGCCAGCCACGCGGGCAGGACGCCCGTCGAGACGCCCAGTCCGGTGACGGCGACGATGATGGGCAGGCCAGTCGCGCCGTACAGGCCGATGCGCGTCGCGTCCGTCCAGCCGACGCGTTCGATCGAGCCGTGGAAGTGTTCCATGAGGACGATGGGCGCGCCGCGCACCACGAGGATCGCGCCGACGAAGGCGACGAGCAGGAACGGGTAGCCCGCGACCGCGCTCAGCGAGACGTTCATGCCCGAGGTGACGAAGAACAACGGGATCAGGAAGGAGAAGCCGAGGGTACGCAGCTCGCCCTCGACCATCGTGAAGTTGCCGGGCGCCAGTGCGCGCACGATGATGCCGGCCGCGAAGGCGCCGAGCACCATGTCCAGCTCCATGACGGCGGACAGCGCCATCAGGCCGGTGAGCACGACCATAACGACACGCATGAGCGTCTTTTGGGACGTCTGCGCCCCGTGCAGGATCGTCCGACCGATCGCCGGGTGTTTGAGGATAAATCGCGTCGGAATGGCGACGGCGACGACCGACGCTACCGCGAAAACGAGCAGAATAATCGCCGAGGCCCACGGGCTGCGGGCGGACAGCAGCAGCGACATAGCGATGATGGGAGCGAGCTCGCCGACGGCCCCGTGCACGAGGACGGCCTTGCCGATCGTCGTCCCCATGACGCCGGCTTCCATGAGGATGGGAAGCAGGGTGCCGAGCGCCGTCGAAGTCAGCGCGATCGCAAGCGCGATGTATGTCGCGGCGGCGACCCCGGTCGTGCCCGACGCGGCCACCGCCGCCCAGGACACGGCCAGCCCGATTCCAAAGCATGCCAGCCACGTGAGCAGCGAGCGCCTGCCCGCCCGGCCGTGCACTTCCTCCACGTCGATCTCGGTTCCTGCGATGAGGAAGAGCATGCCCATGCCGACCTCGCGGAATACGGCAATCGGCTCGGTTGAGGCCGCCAATCCCAGGCCGTTCGGGCCGACGATGACGCCGAGGATGAGGAGCCAGACGACGTCAGGCACGCGCTTGTGGGTGAGCGACGAGAGCAGGGGCGCAACGGCTGCCGCGGCGGCGATGATGAAGAGGGAGATGATGGAGCCCTCCGTGTCGGTGGTGGAGGAGGCGGCGACGAGGCCGTGGCTCGCTCCCCCGCTCGCGGTGAGGATCGCGGTCGTCAGGTTCATATGTCTTCCTTGCTCGGTGTGAGGCTCGAACGCTCACGACGGGGTGCACGGTAGCGGATCGTGGGCATGACAAAGGCCCGGGACAACTGTCCCGGGCCCGTGCGCGGATGCGAGGTCAGCCCTCGACGTCCAGGAGGCCGTTCTTGTATGCCTTGGCCAGGCGGCGGGGCACGCGGATCTCACGGCCGGCGACCTTGACGGTGTTCAGCTCGGTAAGATCAGCCTTCCAGGTAGACCGGCGGGTGCGGGTGTTCGCACGGGACATCTTACGCTTGGGAACTGCCATGTCTTACCGCTCCTCTTCTTTCTCGACGACTATTCTGATCGGTGCGCCACGCGGGCGCACGGCGACAACCCGACTAGACTACCACGGACCCCGAGCATGTGGCATATCGCGCGGGCGGGTACGCCTGCGATCCTGGTTACAGACCGAGGGGCGCCAGCTCGCCTAGACTGGGCTCATGTCCGTTCTTCGCACTCTCGCCGCCGGCACGCTCCTCACGCATGAGATCGAGATTAAGCGCTCCCGCTTCATCACGACGCTGGCCAGGACGGATACGCCCGAAGAGGCCCGCGCGCTCATCGACGCGGTCAAGTCGGAGCACCCGCAGGCGCGCCACAACTGCTCCGCCTATCTTATCGACCCGCCCGACGCGGCCCCCCTCCAGCATTCCTCCGACGACGGGGAGCCCTCGGGAACGGCAGGTACCCCGATGCTGGAGGCTCTGCGCGCCTCCGACACGTGGAACGCAACCGCCGTGGTCACCCGCTATTTTGGTGGCATCCTCCTGGGCGGGGGCGGCCTCGTGCGCGCTTATTCGACGTCCGTGTCCGAGGCCGCCCGCCGCGCCCCGATCGCCTTCCTGGTCGGACGCGACGTCCTTTCGACCCGTTTGAGCCCGGCTGACGCAGGCCGCATCGAGTCTGAGCTGCGCGCGCGTGGCGCCACGATCCTCGACACGCAGTGGGCCGCGGAGGTGACGCTCACGATCGGGATTGATCCGGCGCAGCGGGACTCCTTCGACGCGTGCCTGGCCCAGGCCTCGTCGGGTGTTGCAAAGTTTCGATACGTGGAAACGCGCCGGGTTGAACTAGACGAGGCTCCGAGCGGGGGATAACAATTCGGGGGTACCACTTTCTTGGAAGGACCCCTCATGGCACGTATCGCCTCCACCGTCGCCGACCTGATCGGCGGCACCCCCCTCGTCCGCATTAACCACGTCGCCGGTGACGGCGTGGACGTCGTCGCGAAGGTCGAGGCCTTCAACCCGGCTTCGTCTGTGAAGGATCGCATCGCCCGCTCGATCATCGACGCGGCCGAGGCCTCGGGCGCCCTGGCCCCCGGCGGCACGATCGTCGAGGCCACCTCCGGCAACACGGGCATCGCCCTGTCGATGGTGGGCGCCGCGCGCGGCTACAAGGTCGTCATCGTCATGCCCGCCTCGATGTCCGTCGAGCGCCGCGCGATCGTGCGCGCCTTCGGCGCCGAGCTGGTCCTCACCGACCCGAAGGGCGGCGTCTCCGCCGCCGTCGCCGAGGCTGAGCGCATCGCGGCCGAGCGCCCCGGAGCGATCATCGCCTCCCAGTTCACGAACCCCGCGAACCCCGCCGCGCACATCGCGCACACCGGTGAGGAGATCTGGGCGGACACCGACGGCCAGGTTGACGTGTTCGTCGCCGGCGTGGGCACGGGCGGCACCATCTCGGGCGTCGCGCGCGTCCTGAAGGACAAGAACCCGAACGTGCGCATCGTCGCCGTGCAGCCCGCCGAGTCCCCGCTGCTCACCGGCGGCACGCCCGGCCCGCACGGCATTCAGGGCCTGATGCCTAACTTCGTGCCCGACACCTTCGACGCCGACGTCGTCGACGAGGTCGTGTCCGTCGAGACCGCCACCGCGCTCGAGTTCGCGCGCCGCGCCGCCGCCGAGGAGGGCCTCCTCGTGGGCATCTCGTCGGGCGCCGCTTTGGCGGGCGCCGCGGTCGTCGCGGCCCGCCCCGAGCTTGCCGGCAAGAAGATTGTCACGCTGCTGCCCGACACGGGTGAGCGTTACCTCTCGACCGCGCTGTTCGCGGGCCTCGAGGACTGATCTTCCCCGCTTGACGCGCTAAGGTGGCCCCGGATGGAATATCCGGGGTCACCTGTGCGTTTCCGTCTGAGTCAACCATCCAGGAGGAACCGTGAAGCTCACCGTACGCGCCCTGTCGAAGACCCTGTCGCGCGCCCTGCCCACCAAGGCGCTCGGGCTCTTCCGCGAGGACCTCGTGACGGCGCAGCGCCGCGACCCCGCAGCCACTTCCGCCCTGGAGATCGCCCTGACATACCCGGGCGTGCACGCCCTGTGGACCCACCGCGTCTCCCACGCGCTGTGGTCCCACGGCGCCCACACTCCCGCGCGCGTTCTCTCCTCCATGGCCCGCGCCGTTACCGGCGTGGACATTCATCCCGAGGCCACCATCGGGCGGCGCGTCTTCATCGACCACGCGACGGGCGTCGTCATCGGCCAGACCGCCGAGGTCGGCAACGACGTCGTCATCTTCCACGGTGTCACCCTGGGAGGCGTCGCGATGACGCCGGGCAAGCGCCACCCAACCGTCGGCGATCACGTCATGATTGGCGCGGGCGCGAAGGTCCTGGGCCCCATCACCGTGGGCGCGGGTGTCAAGATCGGCGCGAACGCCGTCGTGGTCAAGGACGTGCCGTGCGGCAACGTGGCGATCGGCGTGCCCGCGCGCCTGCTGCCCAAGCCGGAGAAGGACACGCGCGACCGCGATCTGATCGTCGATCCGAACTATTTCTTCGACGAGCCGGCGCTCTACATCTGAGGCGGCGTCTTCCCTCGTCAGCACCGGTCCGGGGCATTCTTGCCGAGACCCGTGACAAAGTGAGCACCCTCACCTATAGTTGGTTTATGGAAGCTCGAACTCTACATGCCCCACTGGACGCGTTGTCAGCGGCGAATCGCCCCCAGGGTATTGAGATCGCCACACTCACGACATTCGACATCCCCGCGCTCGCGGTGCTCACCCTCGAGGCCTACGACGAAGCTGTCACGCCCGAGGCGCTCATGGAAACATCCGAGGAACTCCGCCTCACCTTCGAGGGCGCTTTCGGTGACACCACCGAAGACTCCTTCGTGGGGGCCTGGGACGGAGGAACCTTGGTCGGCGCGATCCTCGTCGTGCGCGAATCCCCGTGGGACGACGCACCGGACGGGCCCTTCGTCGTCGACTTGATTGTCGCGCCGGACTACCGCAGGCGAGGCATCGCAACCGCGCTCGTCTCGGAGGTGGCGTCCAGGTGCACGCACTGGGGTTTCGACACCCTGGCCCTGCGTCTGGATGCGCGCCACGGAGGCGCCCGCGAGCTCTACTCGATGCTCGGTTTCGAGGAGATCGCCTGACAAACGACGAGGAGTGCGAGCCAGCGCCCGCGCTCCCCGTCGATTGTTCGCGCGCTCAGCGCTGGCAGGACGGACACCAGAACAGGCGTCGGTTCTGCATGAGCGCTTCGCGGATCGGCGTCCCGCAGCGCAGGCATGGACGGCCTGTGCGGTGGTAGGCGTACCAGCGCGAGGCCTCTTCGTCCCCCTCGATCGGCGGGTTCGGGGCCTCGTCAGGGTCCATCGTGTCCAGGCGTCCGGCGGCCAGGCCGCGGTTCATGAGGTCACAGATGAGGACCCACAGCTCCCGCAGGCGCTTGAGGGAGATGTTGGCGCCCTTACGGTGCGGAGAGATGCCGGCGAGGAACAGGGCGTCGGCGCGGTAGATGTTACCCACGCCCGCGACGATCGACTGGTCCATGACGATCTCGCCGATGGCGCGCTTCTTCGAGTGGGCGACCTGAGCGAAACGCTCCATGGCCTCGGCGTCGGAGCGAGCCCCGGCGTCCAGGGGGTCGGGCCCCAGCTTCGCCTCCGCCTTGATGCGCTCCTCATCCGTAATCAGATCGCAGCGGTTAGGGCCCACCAGGTCGGCGACGGCGTGATCGTTGAACAGGCGCAGGCGCACGGCACCGACCGGCTCCGGAGGCTCCCACTCCCCCGCTTTGGCTTCGCCGAAGCCCTCGCCCCAGCGGGTCTCGGAGTGGCCGTTCCACTCCCCCTTCGCGACGTTGGGGATACGGTGGGCGACGCCGTGTCCCTCGTCGACGACGGTCTCGTCGCCGTTGAAGCGCCACCAGCCGTACAAGCCCAGGTGGATGTGCACCCACCGGTCCGGCCAGGGCGCATCCTCACCGAGGAGGGGTTCCCCACTGCCGGCCGCGGCGCCCTCGAGGAGGGACACCCCGGCCTCGTACGTCTCACCCGGGGCGGGCGGGACGAAACCGATGAACATGTGTTTGCCGTGCACGCGCACCCGCTGCATCACCCACCCGTCCAGGAGGGCGGCCGAGGACGCGAAGCGCCCCTGCGGGGACGATGCCGAGACGGTACCCCCGACGAAAAGCTCGTCGAGGGTACCGGCTAGGCGACGGACTGCATCGCCTTCAGGCATGCGACCTCACTTCTTGACGACGACGTTGACCAGCTTCGGAGCGCGGGCGATCACCTTGAGCGGCTGCCCCCCACCGAGGGCCTTCACGATCGGGGCCTCGGCCAGCGCTGCCGCGATGAGATCCTCCTCGGCAATGGAGGGAGCGACCTCGATGCGGGCCTTCACCTTGCCGTTGACCTGGACGATGGCCGTCACCGTGTCTTCGACCAACAGCGAGGCGTCCTCGACGACCGGGAAGGGCTCGCGGGCGAGCGACGCCTCGTGTCCCAGGCGGCTCCACAGCTCCTCGCACACGTGCGGGGCGACGGGGGCGAGCATGAGGATCAGGGGCTCGATCGCGTCGCGCGGGACGGCGTCCAGGCTGGTCAGGTGGTTGTTGAGGACGATGAGCTTGGAGATCGCGGTGTTGATGCGCAGGTTCTCGTATTCTTCGGTGACCTCGGCGATCGTGCGGGCCACGAGGCGGCGTGTCTTGTCGTCCGAGGGTGCCTCAGACACGGTGACCTCGCCGGTCTCCTCGTCGACGGCGTTGCGCCACAGGCGCTGCAGGAAACGCTGAGAGCCGACGACCGCGCGGGTCTCCCACGGGCGCGACAGGTCGAGAGGCCCCATGCTCATCTCGTACACGCGGAAGACGTCGGCGCCGTAGGCGTCGTACATCTCGTCGGGCGTGACGATGTTCTTCAGGGACTTGCCCATCTTGCCGTACTCGCGGCTCACGGTCTCGCCCTTGTAGGTGAAGCCGCTGGTCTCGTCGCCCTCGACCTCGTCGGCGGGCACGTACTGGCCACGCGAATCCGTGTAAGCGTAGGCCTGGACGTATCCCTGGTTGAAGAGCGTGTGGTAGGGCTCGGAGTCCGGCACGTGGCCCAGGTCGAAGAGGACCTTCTGCCAGAAGCGGGCGTAGAGCAGGTGCAGGACCGCGTGCTCGACGCCGCCGACGTACATGTCGGTGCCGCCGCTGACCTTGCCTTCGCGCGGGCCCATCCAGTAGGCCAGGTTCTCCTCGCCGGCGAAGCGCTCGGAGTTCGTCGGGTCGGTGTAGCGCATCTCGTACCAGCACGAGCCCGCCCACTGGGGCATCGTGTTGGTCTCGCGGCGGTAGTGCTTGGGTCCGTCGCCCAGGTCGAGGGTGACGTTCACCCACTCCTCGGCGCGGCCCAGCGGGGCCTCCGGCGAGGAGTCAGCGTCGTCCGCGTCAAAGGTGCGCGGACTGTAGTCGCTGACCTCGGGCAGCTCGACGGGCAGCATCTGCTCGGGCAGGGCGTGCGCGACACCGTCATCGTCCCACACGATCGGGAAGGGCTCTCCCCAGTAGCGCTGGCGGCTGAAGAGCCAGTCGCGCAGGCGGTAGGTGACGGTGGCGTGGCCCAGGCCCTTGGCGACCAGCCACTCGATCATGGCGGCCTTCGCCTCGTCCTTGGCCAGGCCGTTGAGGTCGATCTCGTCGTTCGCGGAGTCGACGGCCACGCCGTCGCCCGTGTAGGCGCCGACCTCGAGGTCGGGGCCATAGGGGTCGTCCGCGGGGCCGATGGTGCGCACGACGTCGAGGTCGTAGGCGCGGGCGAACGCCCAGTCGCGGTCGTCGTGGGCGGGCACGGCCATGATGGCGCCCGTGCCGTAGCCCCACAGGACGTAGTCGGCGACGAAGATCGGGACCTCGCGGCCGTTGACGGGGTCGATGCCGAACAGGCCGGTGAAGACGCCGGTCTTGGTGCGCTCCTCGTCGGCGCGTTCGGCTTCGGACTTGGCCGAGGCCTGGGCGCGGTAGGCGCTCACGGCCGCCGCGGGGGTGGCGGCGCCGCCCGTCCACGCGTCCTTCGTGCCCTCGGGCCAGGACGCGGGCAGGGTGAGGGCTGCCTCGTCGCCGGCGTCGCCGCCGGCGGTTCCGCCGAGGATCGGGTGCTCAGGGGCGACGACCATGAAGGTCGCGCCAAAAAGCGTGTCGGGGCGCGTCGTGTAGACGTCAAGGGAGTCGAGGCAGGCTCCGGCCTCGCGCGCGCCGGGCACATCGAAGCGGACGGTGGCACCCTCGGAGCGGCCGATCCAGTTGCGCTGCATGGTGCGCACCTTCTCGGGCCAGTTGATGGTGTCGAGGTCGTCGGCGAGGCGCTTGCCGTAAGCGGTGATGCGCATCATCCACTGGCGCAGGTTGCGCTTGAAGACCGGGAAGTTGCCGCGCTCTGAGCGGCCGTCCGCGGTGACCTCTTCGTTGGCCAGCACCGTGCCGAGGCCGGGGCACCAGTTGACGGGGGCCTCGGAGACGTAGGCGAGGCGGTAGGAGTCGATGACCTTGGCCTGTGCGGCGCGGTCCAGCGAGCCGTAGTCGGAGCCGTCCTCGGGTCGGATCTGGCCGGACTCGAGCTTGGCGATCAGCTCACTGATCGGGCGGGCCGCGCCCTGCGAGCCATCGGGGGCCGTCGCCTCGGGATCGAACCAGGAATTGAAAACCTGCAGGAAGATCCACTGCGTCCAGTGCACGTACTCGATGTCGGTGGTCGCAAAAGAGCGGCGCGAGTCGTGGGACAGGCCCATGCGGCGCAGCTGGCGGCGCATGTTCGCGATGTTCTGGTTCGTGGTGATGGCCGGGTGCTGGCCGGTCTGGACGGCGTACTGCTCGGCGGGCAGGCCGAAAGCGTCGTAGCCCATCGTGTACAGGACGTTGTCGCCCTTCATGCGGCGGTAGCGCGCGAGCGTGTCCGTCGCGATGTAGCCGAGCGGGTGCCCCACGTGCAGGCCCTTCCCCGAGGGGTAGGGGAACATGTCGAGAATGAAGTAGGGGTTGCGGGACGCCAGCGGGCCCGCCAGGGCACCGGTCGGATTGTCCGCGTAGAACGTGCCCAGCTCCTCCCACCGGTCCTGCCACTTCGTCTCGATCTGTCCGGCGAGCTGCGCGGTGTAGCGCTGGGCCGGGGCACCTTGCGGATTTTCGCTCATCTGTGCGTTCCTCGCTTAACGATGGGTCGCGTAACAATACTCCCCACCAGGGTAGTTCACCCCCGCCCGCCCCGCCGGACGCGCCCACCTACCGAAGCGAGCGCAAATAGGTGACAATAGTCGCATGAGCACTGTCTTTGAAAACATCATCTCGGGCGTGTGGCCCGGACGCTTCGTGTGGGCCGACGACCTGTGCGTCGCCTTCGCCACGATCGAGCCCACTTCCCCCGGGCACGTCCTCGTCGTCCCGCGCTGCCCCTACGAGGCGTGGACCGACGCCCCTTCGGACGTGGCCGCGCACCTGATGAAGGTGGCGCGGGCGATCGGCCTGGCCCAGAAGGCCGCATTCGGGGTGCCGCGCGCGGGCATGGCGATCGCGGGCTTCGAGGTGCCTCACACGCACCTGCACGTCATCCCTCTGCGCGACGAGACCGACATTCTCCTGTCGAAGGCCGCCCCGGCTTCCGACGAGGAGCTCGACGCCGCCATGACGTCCCTGCGCGAGGCCCTTCTCGTCGCCGGCCACAAGGCCCACGTTCCCCCGTCGATGGGGAGCGCGGCACTGAGCTGAGGGCCTTGCCCTGGCGTCTGGCCGCAGCATCGCCTCACCGCAGCGAGCGGGTCCGAGGGCGGCGCCACGGCCTCATTCACGCGGCTCACGCTAGGAGCGCACGATGATGCCCGAGGCCAGGGCCTCCTCCAGCTGTACCATCTGCCCATCATCGAGGGCGACGGTGAGCGCGCCCGGGGTGCGACCGACGAGGACCACGCCAGCGCCGGGCACGAGGCCGATCTCCTCCCAGGCTCGCAGGGCTTGCGGGTCACGGTCGGGCAGCCGCTCGACCAGGCCACCGTCCCCCACGGCCAGGCTATCCAGGGGCGCGCCCGGGACCTCGTCGCTGGAGCCGTCCGCGCGCGGGATAGGGTCGCCGTGAGGGTCGCGCGTCGGATATCCGAGCACCTTGTCGAGGCGATCAAGCAGGCGCTCGGAGACGGCGTGTTCGAGGATCTCGGCTTCTTCGTGCACCTCGTCCCAGGAGAATCCGAGAGCCTCATGCAGGTAAGTCTCAAGCAGGCGATGGCGGCGCACCATGCCCAGGGCGACGGCGCGCCCCTCCTCCGTCAGGCGCACGCGCCCGTAGCGCTCGTGCGTCACGAGGCCTTGCCGGGCGAGGCGCTGCACGTTCTCCGTCGTCGTCGAGGGGACCACGCCCATGTGTTCGCCAATGTCTTTAGGCTTGACGCCGTCACGGCCGGCCTCCTCGGCGCTCCACACGAGCTTGAGGATGTCCTCGACGACTGTTGAGTATTCGCTCGACGCCTCCGACATGGCTTCCCCTTTCGCTCGAGGTCCCATTGTAGGCAAGGCCGACCTGTGCGCCCGCGCAACAAGCGCTCGAACCGCCGCCTCGCTCATCGGGAGCGCAGCCCGGCCTCCGGGCCCACGCAGTATGCGCCCACAGCGAGCCGACACGCCCGCAGCGGTTGCCCGCCATTCACGCCAGCGAAGATGCGACATAGGACACGAGAGCCACCACTGACTTGCACCCGCCAGGCGGGGCATGTATATTTACTTCTCGGTTGCAAAACCCCCGCGTCATTAGCTCAATTGGCAGAGCAGCTGACTCTTAATCAGCGGGTTGAGGGTTCAAGTCCCCCATGACGCACAGCTTTCCCGGCTTCGGCTGGAGAAAGTTCCGCGTCATTAGCTCAATTGGCAGAGCAGCTGACTCTTAATCAGCGGGTTGAGGGTTCAAGTCCCCCATGACGCACAGATAACCGGCGGTCTTCGGATCGCCGGTTTTTCGTGTGCTCGGCGCCCACCGCCCAGGGGCGCCGACAGGCCGCACGCCCAAAGGCTATGCCACCCCACGCGGCCAGGCGCCCGAGATAGGCGCAACATCAGCCTGCCGTCGACGGGGGTTATGGGGGTTATAGGACACTGCATGTTGCTGGAAGGGTAACTTTTTGGCTTTCTGGTGCGGGAAAGTCGGTATTTTAGGTGGTTGGGACCAACTATGAGGATGGACAAATCGTGTTGGTTTTGTAGCGACTTTTTGCCTTGTTAGTGCGGGAAAGTCGGTATTGAAGTTGAGTTATAGGACAGTGCGTGTTGCTGGAAGGGTGACTTTTTGGCTTATTGATGCGGGAAAGTCGGTGTTTTAGTTGGCGGTGTGCGCCTCGTTCCTGCGAATACTGCATCACGGGCCTGTGTGGCTGCCGCGTGATCGGGTGAGAGGGTGCCACGGCCTGGCGCTTGCGCTCATGGGTGCCGCAACCTGACTCTGTTCGGGTAATGGTGGGGGGTTTTGCAGCATTAGAAGCCTCGCCACGGCGTGTCGCCGGCGTGTCGCACCTCTAATGGTGCAATTCCCCCCGTTTGCTGGCGGTGAGATCGCGGTTCGGGGCGGCGTGGCGCCCAAAGTGCAGACCACCTCGGCGACAAACGCCAACAATGGGGTGTCGTGGGCGAGGTGGTCTGCGATACGGGCACAACGGCGCCTGGCCGCGCGTGTCGCTCGCACGCGAACCCGCTATTGCGAGCGCTGACCCGCACTATCGCACGCAAACCCGCTATTCCGTGTCTGGGCGGGGCTGCCCACGCTCACATTAACGGGCCCACGCGCATGTCATCGGGCTAACGTGCTGGGAAAGCGCTTCCGCGTCAGCGCGCCACGATTCCAGGCAACAAGCACTGGGATGCGGCTGATCGATTGAAGCGCCCCGACATTTCTGATCGGAAAATCCCGGGCAACTGCCCCAGAGCCCCCTCGGCTACCCCACCCCCATCCAAGCATTCAACGAACTGATTGCTACCACCCATCGACACCGCCCGATGTACTTCTTATCGACACTGTGTATACTGGAAAACCATGAATCATACGCACGCCAGCGAATGGGGAACATCATGAGGAAAAGCCGGAGAGTTCTGGCTACGGGTGCCGGTTTGGCTCTAGTCGCTGCAGGTACCGTCACAATCTTTGTGCCTCGCAGCGCACAAGCCGATGCCGCGCCCTTCACCCTCTCACAATACGTCTCGTCGACAAGCACGACTGTGTGCAATACCAACCCGGTGATCACGACCTATCACGGTACCGTCGTGCTGGACATTCCGGTCACTACGCTTCTGGCAGGCCACGAAGCCGAAATCCGCGCTGCGGCTGCACAGGGACTCTCCCCTCATGACTCCGGCAGCAACGACAACGCCGATATCGCACTGACCGTGAGTGTCCCTGAGGCGGTCACGTTGGGGACGTCTCGCGCGAAATCTACCTCGTCACTGATCGCCTACACGTCGTTCTCCCCAAACGATGACAACACACAGGTCACTGCGAACATCCAGCTCAAGGATCTGAGCTGGCAGCAGCTGCTCGATATCTACGATGCAGAGAAAGCCAACCCCGGCCAGCACACGATCAAGGTCCAGGTCCCCTATGCCGTTGGCACAACTGACCCCACAGAAGCGACTCAACTGGCCAGCGAACAGGTTACCGTGACAGGTAAGTTCAACTTCTTCGCATCTCCGACCACTCCCGCTCAGGTCTTTAGCTTCGACACAAAGACCCTGGCAGTCGCACAGTCGCCTAGTGATTGCTTCGCGTCCGCACCGACCAGGACAACGCGCTGGGTTGATGAAGATGACGGCCACGACTTGCAGCCCCCGAAGACCGGACCGAACTTCTTCCAAGCCGCAGGAATTCCCGACTACGAATTCTCCACTTGGGAGTTGTCGGCGGATCGCTTGACCGGAATTTACAAGTACAAGAAGGTTTTCGGCTCCCTTCCGGTCAACGGTGATGACCCGGCAATCGACACCGATTTTAAGATCGGTACCGATGAGAACCCACCAACTCAAAAGAAAGAGATCCGCGCCGAGAATAAGAACTCGCTTCTGACCATCGAGAACGTCGTCCACTTGGACGACCTTCGAGGTGGGCGCATTGCGGATCTCCTCAAGAAATACGACGAGACGCCCCGCGCTTTCGACGATATTGCACTGAACAATGCTCACTTGGGCTTCACAACCCAGATCACTCTTCCTGCGCAGCTGAAGTTTTCTGATCCCTCGGCTATCTCGGTGACCGGGCTTCCCCAGGGCTTCTCAGCGAAGACAGTGGCAGTTAACGGACAGACCGCAACGGTTACCGTGGACTTCGATAACCCCAATGAGATCACCACCATCGCAGCCCTCAAGAACGCGATGGGTGCGCTTCACGGTGATGCGGTGATCACTATTAAGAAGATAGCCTTCACCGAATCCGCGACTGCCGATACGGATTACCAGATCGATCACCTCACACAGGGCGTTATCTCGGTTGATGTTGAGAAACAACTCGGTGTCACAGTCAAGCCCGGGTGGCCGTCACCCGCATGCCCTCCAACGATGGGCGATGACACTGTCGAACCGGCCGAGCCTCGTCCTGTTGTTGGAACAGTATTTGATCCTCCATCGCCCGCATGCCCCCCTACAATCCCCCCTTCTTCCGCCGCATGGACGTTCCCCATGACCGGTCCTTCTGCCGGATGGGATGAAGCTCCGCTCATGAAGCACCCCCTGAAGTACACGACGAGCGAGTCGCATCCCTACGTGACACGACTGTCCTTCAAGCCGGGTCCGACACCTACACCGACGACGGTCACGCCCTCGGCTCCTCCCACGCCTACACCGACGACGGTTTCGCCCTCGGCTCCTCCCACGCCCGCTACGCAGCTTGCCAAGACCGGTGCTTTCACCGGCGAGGTGCTGTTGCTCGCTGCCGTGACAGGCGCTATCGGCGCCGCGACAATGCGGAGGAAGCGCTCGTAATTCGCGTTTCATAGCCAGAGGCGGGGGTGCCGGTCATTCACCGGCACCCCCGCCTTATGTGGGCGGACGGACAAAACGTGTTGGCTTTGTGGTGACTATTCAGCTTGGTAGTAGGCCACAGTCAGTGTTGAAGGCGGGTGTTTCATCGTGGTGGTATGTGGGTGCGTCGTAGACGACGAGGCCGGGGCACCTCGTGGGTAACCCCGGCCTCGGCCTCACTCGATACGCCCGAGCCACGTTCGCATCGCGTCAGGCGAAAACCTATCCAAACTGCCTCAACTGGCCCCTGCTATCAGGCGCGGTACCTGCGCAGGGCGATCACCCCAGCGCCGATGAGGCCTAGGAGGGCCGCCGCACCGGCGAAGCCTCCCGCGACCGTGCCCGTGCGTGCGAGCTTCGGAGCAGGCGTCTGCTTCGCAGGCGTCGCGGGCGTGGAAGGCACGGGCGTCGCAGTCACCGAGGGAGTGGGGACGGGAGCCGAAGGCACGGGCGTCGAAGTCACCGAGGGCGCGGGGGCGGGTGTCGCGGGCGTGGAAGGCACGGGCGTCGCAGTCACCGAGGGCGTGGGGACAGGCGTCGCGGGTGTAGAAGGCGCGGGCGTCGCAGTCACCGAGGGCATGGGGGCGGGCGTCGAAGGCACAGGCGTCGAAGGCGTGGAGCTCGGCTCGGGTGTCGGATTATTCGCCACCTTGCGGATCACGATGTCGGTGTTCGCACCCACGGCGCGCGCGTCGGCGGGGTTATTGGGGTCGACCGTCCCAGCACCGGCATCAAGGCCGAAGACGTTTTGGCCGGGGACAATCTCGTACCCCTCGGGCAACGCCGGGATAGCCGTCGCGGCGGCGCGCGACGGGTCATTCTGATCGTTGGCATAGGACTGTGCCGCGTGCACGGTGCCGTCGGCATCAACGAGACGAACCTTACCGAGGGATGAGTAGAAGACCTCGCATGCAAAGTGCAAGTCGGGCTGATCCGGATCGAAGTTCACTGCGGGAGCGCTCACTTCCAGCGTGTACTGGCCGGCGACGACGGGACTGGGAAGCATGGGGAGCCCACCGGCGCCTTCGCGTGGAGTGTACTCCTGGCGGGGTTCGATGATGGTGCCGTTGTCATCGGCAAGGTAGCAGGTTGCCGGTCCCGCGACGTCTGCCGCGTAGGCTGGGACCTGCAGGACACTGGGGATCGCGGCGAGGCCGAAGATGGCCACGGCAGCGCCGACGCGCATGATCGATGGGGCATGCATGGACGTTGTCCTTTCATGGTCAGGTAACACCCACCACCTTACCGGGTATCCACATTCCTGTCTTCTATTCGAGGCTCGAATCGCGCCGATCTATTACGCCTCCGCACGGCGCATCACTGGTCAGAGTCGCCCACCTCTCCCCCACCGGCAGCACCCACACACGCCGCCAGGCGCTTCGCCCCACGCGTAGAGCACTGAGAACGAGGCCAGGGCACCCACGCGGGCAACCCCGGCCTCGTACATCCAGGTGAGGTGAAATCAGTGCCCCGGCCAGCTGCGAATCGTCGTCAGCGCGGCAACCGAGTACCGGTCCCACACGCGCCCGCCGACACGCACTGCCCCCTCCAGGATGATCACCGACCAGGGCAGGGCAACCACGTAAGCAACCCAGAACGGAACCAGGCCGAAGGAGGCCAGCGCGATCAGCACGTAAGACGGGATCTGCAAGACTGCGGTGCCCGCGAATCCCGCGAGCTGCATCAGCATCGTCAACAGGAACGAGCCGGTCCCCTTCGTCGCCAACGGCGAGACACCCGGCGGCTGTACCGGGTACACCCAGCGCGCATTCACGACGAGGGTCGTTGCGGCCGCGCCCGAGAAGAGGACGACGCCCATCACTTGGTGGAAGACGAAGTCGGACGCACCAGCCCTCGTGATGGCGTCATGGATGAGGTATCCGAGCGCCTGCGGCACGAGGACGACGAGGGAACCAACGAGGCGTCCGCGGCGTTCCTCCCGGCCGCTCATCCCCGAGGAGATGACGATCCAGGCACCCGTCGAGTCGTATTGCATGAGCGCTCCCACGCTCAGGCCCATGGTCACGGGCACGAGGTAGAGGAAGATCCCCGTGAAGAGCACCTGCTGCCCATCGACCGCCACGCGCCCCAAGAGCACCCCGATGATCGGGAAGAGAATAGCGAACACCATGTTCATGTTGAGGCGCGGATCCACGATCCAGTAGCGCAGCGTGCGCGCCGCCAAAGACGCCGAGCGCACGCCGATACCGAGGCGTGTGAAGGTATCGACGCTGCGCAGGCCGGCCGAACGCGACGCCGCGGTCCGTTGGCCTCGCGCTTCCTGCTCGGCGGACTCGTCGATGAGATAACGTCCCTCGTTGATGGCCAGCTGCGCGTCGGCACTGATCTCACCCGCGTAGCCGCTCATGACGGGACGCAGGACGGCCAGCCAGACACGCCAGCCGACAACAGCCGTGGCCAGCGTGACGAGGGCGCGGATGCCAGCGGCACCCCACGCCCCCTCGAGCAGGGAGACAACAACGCCGAAGGGAGCGCCGACGGGCGACCACAGCGCGACGTTCAGCCCGGCTTGGAACAGCTCCAGCGAGAAGTTATCCGACAGGAGCTTCATCCAGTAACCCAGCGGGGTCAGCACCACGAAAAAGGCGATGAAGCCGACCATCGTGACGGCGTCCTTCTTGCCCGAGCTATCGATACGCACCGCGAACCAGGTGCCGACCGCACGCGCCCACAGCACCGCAAGAGGAAGGGTGACGATGCCCGCGACCAGCCAGCCGAGGGCCGCCACCCATTGGGCCCGCCACAACGCAAACCACACGGGAACGAGAAGCGCCATGGCAGACATGACGCCGCCGGGCCCCACAGCGGTCGCGGCGACCAGTGCCACCCCCAGCCGCTTGCTCGGCCCCACGTAGGGCGACAGACGCACGGGATCGAGTGAGTTGTCCATCGAGGCAAACGCAATGGGCAGGATCAGCCACAGGACGACGACAACGGGACCCACGATGGGAAGGAACGGCGTTGCCAGGTCGGCCTCGTCGGATCGGGCGAGGAACGCTGCCCCCACGAGCACGGACGCATAGATCCCACTGAAGTACAGGGTGCCGAGGGCGGCCAGCACCAGCACGGCAGTCTGGCGGCGAACCGTGTTCCAGATGATACGGAGCTTGAGGCGAATCAGTTGCCCAACCACGACAGGCCTTCCTCGGAGTGAACGCCGCCGACCAGGGAGGTGAAGCGCTCCCCCAGGTCACCACCCTGGGCGACCTCGTCGGTGGTGCCGGCGACGAGCACACGCCCCTTGTCGATGATGGCCACATGCGTGCACAGCTGCTGGACGGTCGCCATCACGTGCGAGGACAGGATGACGGTGCCACCCCGGCGCGTGTAGTCCGTGAGGATCTGGCGGATGTTGGTCGCGGAAACGGGGTCGACAGCCTCGAAGGGTTCATCCAGGACGAGGAGACGCGGAGAATGAATGAGGGCTGCAGCCAGCGCGATCTTCTTGGTCATACCCGCCGAATAGTCGCCGATCAGCTTCTTGCCGGCCTCGGCCAGATCAAGGGCGTCCAGCAGTTCCTGAGCACGCTCGCGGGCCGTTGAAGCGTCCAGCCCGTGCAGCATGGCGACGTGGACGAGGAAGTCGGGGCCGGAGAGTCGGTCGAGCAGGCGCATGCCGTCGGGCATGACGCCGAGCAGGCCGCGCGCCCGCTGGGTGTCGCCCCACACGTCGACACCGTGCACGTAGGCGGTGCCGCGATCGGGGGTGAGCAGGCCGGTGGCCATTGTCAGCGTCGTGGTTTTTCCGGCGCCGTTGGGGCCGACGATCCCGTAGAAAGACCCGGTGGGAATGTCGAGCGAGAGGTCCGCGACGGCGATGAGGTTGCCATAAATCTTGACGAGGCCTCGGATGGCCAGTGCGGTATCGTCCCCGACGGGTTCGGCGAGGGCCGCAGGCTGCGAATCGGACACGAGAGACTCCTTCACGCGTTGAAATACGCGCCGATTCTACGGCGGCATTGTGACGCTTGCGGACTCAGTCTCAGGACGCGACCGGGCGACCAGCGGCGCAAGAGTTCCTATTGAGTACTGATGACAACGTTAAGCCCCTGGTCGGGGTGGTACGTCCAGGTCGCGCGGTACAGGCCCCACTGTTCCTCCTGGGTACCGTCAATGGCGCGTGTCAGGAGCATACGTTGGCGCATGGAGGCGGGGGCGTCGAGCTCGTCAAGAACGCACGAAGAGCGGAGCCGATAAGCCTCGCCCGCTCTCGTTCTCCGCCTGCAGCGTGAGCGAGGATTTGTCCGCCGCCAGCCGCACGTAACTGCCGCTCGCGTGGCACGTGTCGAGGGCTGAGGAAAAGTTCTGCGCCCCCGCGAAGCGTAGGTAGTACAGGGCGACGGCAGCGCCAAGAACCAGGACGATGGCAACGAGGAAGCCGAGGAGGAACATGACCAGGCCTCGGTGCGAGCGCTTCTTGCGACGAGGAAGGTCGCGGCGCAGGGGCAGGCGATCGACACTCTCATTGTCACTGCCGGAGGCGAGAGCATCGCCCCGACCTCGTCCCTGGGGCTCGGAGGCGCGCGTGTACGCCTGGTCGGCAGAGACGAGCCTGTGCGCGTGAGCGGCTCGTCGACTGAGCGCGACGTCTGCGCGGGAAGGGACCCCCGGGCCCCCCTCACGGACAGAGAAGTCGCTCTCTTCATCCTGGGGACGGTCGAAGCCGGAGACGACCGGCTCGTCGAAGTGGGCGTATTCCCGCGCGGGGGCGGCCTGCGGGCGCGGGGCAAAGCTGCGCTGGTCGGCCGTGAGATCGGCGTCGGGGGCGAATCGGCTGGCCGGAGCAGCTGGCGCTGCGTCCGCGTCGGCAGGCCTCGGCGCGGCGGCAGACTCGACGCTACGCGCAGCAGCGGGTTCAACACTCTCCGCGACGGCGGGTTCGACACTGCGCACGGCGGCGGACTCGGCGGCAGGACGGGCAGCAGCGGGCGCGGGATGGCGAGGCTCGGGCGCGCTGGTCGTGCGCGGCGACGCATCCTGGGCGGGCGCGGGATGGCGAGGCTCGGGCGCGCTGATCGTGCGCGGCGCCGCGTCCTGGGCGGGCGCGGGAGCTGACGCAGCCTGACCGCGGGGCGGGACGACGGCGATGACGGTGCGCTCGACCGCTGGGGCGATGGCGCCCGCCCGCGGGCCTTCCACCACGGTTGCAGGTTTGGGGGTGGGAGCGTACGTGCGTGTGCGACGGATGACGGGCGTCGGGGCGGTATCGACCGAGGTAGGGGCCGCCGGACCCGAGTAGCGTCCCGGCAGGGCGGGTTGTTCGCTCAGTCGCGTGGCGACGCCGCCGGGATAGTCGCGAGTGTCCGCGCCTGCATCGACTCGATACGCGTCCGGCGTTGTTGCCTTCATAGCCCCTCCATCAACAAAACACTTGCACTTGTCGAACAAGCATACTTGTCGATTACTCAGGAAGCAACAGGGTTAGTCAATCCCGAGAGCCTTGCGCAGGCGCGCGACGTGACCGGTCGCCTTGACGTTGTACTGGGCCAGAGCCACCGTGCCGTCGGGGCTGACGACCACGGTCGAGCGGATGATACCGACATAGGTGCGCCCGTAGTTCTTCTTCTCACCCCACGCGCCCCAGGCCTCGAGAATCTCATGATCCGGGTCGGAGGCGAGCGGGAAGGTCAGGGACTGCTTCTCCGTAAAGCGCTCGAGGGCGGCCATCGAATCAGCAGACACCCCGATGACGGAGTAGCCCGCTCCCTGCAGCGACGCGAGCGAATCTCTAAAATCGCAGGCCTCCTTCGTGCAACCCGGCGTCGAAGCTTTCGGGTAGAAGTACACGACGACGCCGCGCGAGGAAGCGGCGAGCAGATCCGACAGGGACAGGGTCCCCTGGGTGGTTTGGGCAGTAAAGTCGGGGGCCTTGTGGCCAATCTCCAAAGCGCTCATGACCACAGTGTATCGACCGCCACTGTCCCCGGGCGACCCGGTTCGAACATTGTGCGCGAGATGGGACTCGAACCCACACGTCAAAGACACTGGAACCTAAATCCAGCGCGTCTGCCAATTCCGCCACTCGCGCGCGCACCCAAGTCTAGCGGATGGGCGCGGCCACGTCCGAACGCGCGCGGGCACGAGGCCGACGCAGGCTCACGTCAGCGCGGTCGCGTTGATGGTCCCCTCGCCGAGCACTCGACTCCCCCGGTAAACGACCATCGACTGGCCCCGGGCCACCCCGCGCGCGCTCCCCTCGAGCACGACGCTGATGGTGCCAGCGTCCAGGTCCCGCGACAGCGATGCGACGGGAATGGGGGTGCCGTGCGCGCGCAGCTGCACGAAGAGGTTGGTCGCCTCCGACCCGTCGTCGTCGCGGGCCAACCACACGGCGTCCGTCGCCGTGATGCGAGAGATGGACAGCAGCTCGGAAGCGCCGACCACGACCTGGTTAGTCTCGGGCCTGGTCTCGAGGACGTAACGGGGGCGGCCATCGGGGGCTGGCGAGCCGATGCCCAAGCCCTTGCGCTGGCCCACCGTGTAGTTCCAGTAGCCCTCGTGGCGGCCGAGCACCTCGCCGTCGGGGGTGACGATGTCGCCCTCGGAGGCACCCAGGTGGGCGCGCAGGAAGCCCTGCGTGTCCCCGTCGGGGATGAAGCAGATGTCGTAGGAGTCCGGCTTGTTGGACACGCCCAGGCCCAGGCGCTCCGCCTCGGCGCGCACCCACGCCTTGTTGGGCGCGTCGCCGAGCGGCAGGACGACTCGGGTCAGTTCCTCGGGTCCCATGACGGCCAGCACGTAGGACTGGTCTTTGAGGTTGTCGGCGCCGCGGTGCAACTCGGGGCCGGTCGCCCCTTCCACGATGGCCGCGTAGTGGCCGGTGCACACCGCGTCGAAGCCGAGGGCGCGGGCGCGGGCGGCGAGCTCACGGAACTTGACGAACTCGTTGCAGCGCACGCACGGGTTGGGGGTGCGCCCGGCCCGGTACTGCTCGACGAAGTCGGTGATGACAGTTTGCTCGAATTCGCTGGCCAGGTCCCACACGTAAAAGGGGATGCCGATGATCTCGGCGGCGCGGGCAGCATCTCCGGCATCCTCGATGGAGCAGCAGCCGCGCGAGCCGATGCGGCACTCCTGCGGCTGGGAGGACAGGGCCATGTGGACCCCGACCACCTCGTGTCCGGCCTCGACGGCTTTCGCGGCGGCGACGGCGGAGTCCACGCCGCCGGACAGTGCTGCCAGGACTCGCATGCTCAGCGCTCCTCGTTTCGTTCGTTGCGCACGTGGGCGACGCCGTCCAGGGCTGCGCCCGCACGCATCGCGGTGGGCAGGGCGGACAGGAAGGCGTCGATATCGTCGCGGGTCGTCTCGCGTCCGAGGGAGACACGCAGGACTCCGAGCGCCTGCTCTTCGGTGCGCCCCATCGCCATGACGATATCGGAGGGGCGGGTGACACCCGCGTGGCACGCGGACCCGGCGGACACCGCGATGCCGGCCATGTCGAATGCCATGAGGACGGCCTCAGGGCGGGCGGTGGGCAGGGACAGGTGGATAATAGCCGGGCACGAGGCCGACTCCCCCGCCGTGGGCACCACACCGTCGGGCAGGTGGGCCAACAGGTGAGCACGCAGGTCGGCCGCGTGGGCGGCGAAAGCGGCGCGCTCGGAGACGACCTCGGTGAGCGCGGCGGCGAGGGCGCACGCGCCCGCGACGTCGGGCGTGCCCGATCGGATCGATCGCTCGTGGCCGCCGCCGGGTCGGTCGGTCGTCATGGGGATGCCGCGCCGGGCGAGGAGAACGCCGGTGCCGGCTGGAGCACCGATCTTGTGTCCGCCAACGCTCATGAGGTCGAGGCCGAGGCCGGCGAAGGACACATCCAGCGTGGGGATGGCTTGGGCGGCATCGGAATGGGCGAGGCCTCCGCTGGCGTGTACGAGCTCAACGAAGTCTGCGACCGGCTGGATGGTGCCAATCTCGGAGGGCACAAGGGCCATGGAGCCGACTGCGAGGCGACCGTCCCACGACGGCGGTGCGTCGTGGCCACCAACCACGGGCAGGATGGACACACCGCCCGCATCGACGGGCAGGACCTCCCAGGAGAAGCCCTCGCGTGAGGCAACCTCGCGCTGATGGGCGACCGCGTCGTGCTCGACGCCCGAGACGACGATGAGGGCGCGGAACTCCTCGCGGCCGCGCATGCCTCGGGCCGCAGCCATCACCCCCAGCGCGTCGGATTCGGTGGCCCCGGAGGTGAAGATGACCTCGTGAATGTCGGCCCCCAAGGCCTCAGCGACCTGTTCGCGCGCGTCGTCGAGCATGCGACGGGCCCGCCGCCCTCCGAAGTGGAGGGCGGCGGGGTTGCCGGGGGTGGCGGCCAGGTCACGCTGGGCGCGAGTCCACGCGTCAAGCGCGCACTCGCGCAGCGGCGTCGTGGCCGCGTGGTCGAGGTAGACACTCACGCCTGGGAGCGCGCCTCCTCGATGATCGCCAGGGCGGCAGGGACGACCTCGTTCACGTCACCGACCACGCCAAAGTCCGCGATCTCGAAGATCGGGGCATCCGGGTCGTCGCACACGGCAACGATGTGGGCGGCGGACTGCATGCCCACCGTGTGGTGAATGGCGCCGGACACGCCCAGACCGATGTAGAGGTTGGGGGTGACGGTCAGGCCGGTCTGGCCGATCTGTTCGCTACGGGGCGCCCAGCCCTCGTCGCAGGCTACGCGGGTCGCACCCACGGCTCCGCCGAGGACGTCCGCGAGGGACTGAACCAGCCCAAAATCGCCGTCCACGCCGCGGCCACCGCACACGACGGTCGAGGCGTCGGTCAGGGACACGCCCTCCTCTTCGTCGGCCACGCTGGAAACCACCTCGACCGCGCTGGCCTCGGGGCTCAGCTCGACGGCCAGGGCCTGCGGGGTCAGGGCGGCGGGAGAGGCCACCGGGGCCTCGTCGATGATTCCGGAAGCGATGCCGACGATCGGAGTCTGGCCCTCGAGCACGATGCGCATCGACCAGGAGCCACCCAGGGCGGTCTTGCCGACCTGGAGCACGCCGCCGTCGAAGCCGACGGAGGACGCGCCGGAGACCACACCGGCCTCGGTGAGGGCGCCGACGCGGCCGGCGATTTCGCGACCGCGGTAGTCCGAGCACAGGAGCACCAGGCCGAAGCTGTCGGTCGCCAGCGCGGAGACAAGCACGTCGGAGGCAACCACCGAGGAACGCGCCGCGTCACCCAGGTCGGCGTGCAGCAGCTGGGTCGCGCCCAGCTCGGACAGCGCAGCCACGTCGGGGGTGGCGGCCAGGGACAGGGCGACGACGTCGGCGGAGGTCAGGGACGCGGCCAGCGTGACCGCCTGACGGGCCAGGGGCGTCAGGTGCTCGCCTGCCTGGTCGGCCAGAACGAGGATCGGGGAACTCATCTGCTGTGTCATGTCACTTCACCACCGAAAGGATGTAGTCGGCCAGCGCACGCCCGCCCTCGCCGGCGTCCTGAATGATCGTGCCGGAACCGTCGCGCACGTTCTCCTCGCCGTGGGTAACGGCGGTCAGCGCACGGCGCATGACGAGAGCCTCACCACCGGGAACCTCGACGAGGTCGTCGATGCCCCACTGGTCCAGCGGCTTCTTGCGAGCGGCCTTCATGGCGGCGAAGGCCGGGTAACGCGGCTCGTTGATCTGGTCGGTCACGGAGACGACGGCGGGCAGCGCGGCACGCACGGTCTCAGTGTAGCCGTCGACGGCGCGCTCAATGGTCACGGTGCCGTTCTCGACGCTCAGGGACCGAGCCAGGCCCAGCAGCGGCATGTGGGCCTTGGCGGCCAGGGCAGAGGGCAGCATGGAGGTCATCGCGTCCAGCGAGGCCATGCCGGTGATCACGAGATCAACGGGGCCGCACTCCTCGGCGATCTTCGCGATCGCGACGGAGAGCACGGAGGCGGTCGTGATGACGTCGGAGCCCTCAAGGAACTCGTCGGAGACGATGTAGGCGCGGTCCGCGCCCATCTGCAGGGCACGCATGAGCGCGTCCTCGGCGTCCTCGGGGCCCATCGTGAGGGCGACAACCTCGGCCTCGCGACCCGCATCCTCTTCGGATTCCTTGAGCTGGACGGCTGCCTCGATGGCGTTTTCGTCCAGCTCGTTGAGCACATCGTCCTCACCGCGCACCAGGCGGCCGCCCTCAAAACGGCGTTCGGACTGCATGTCCGGGACATGCTTCACACACACGACAATTCTCATGGCTTCTAGCGTGCCACATTCCTCGCGGCTCGCCCATATGAGTGTCACCTCACCGTCGCACACCACAGGTGCAACCCACACTCGAGCACGAATCAACTGCCGCCCACGTGCGTCTCCTCATAGGTCTTTCATCCCACCAATCCGACCAGCCTGTTCATGGTCCCGTATGATGGGAGTTAGCTTTATCCGCGAGGCAATGACTCTATCCGTCATTCAGCAAGAAGAGGCACCCCTAATATGTCCGAGCGATCCGGCTCGTCCCACACTCCCGCAAGGCGCGTCACCGAACCCAACCCGCTGCCCACCCGTCTGGGTGTCCACCCTGCGGGCGACGGCCTCGACGTGGCGGTGATTGCCCGCGGCGCCTCCGGCGTGGACATGTGCATCTTCGACGAGGCCGGGGCTGAGACGCGCTATGCCCTCATGGGCCCCAAGACGGGCGTGTGGCACGGCCACATCCCGGGCTACGGCGCGGGCACGCGATACGGTTTCCGCGCACACGGCACGTGGGATCCCGACGGCGGCAAGTTCTTTAACTCCCACAAGCTCCTGCTCGACCCCTACGGTCGAGGCCTCGACGGCGTCGTCGACATGAAGCCCGGCGTCTACGCGCACTGCGTGGACGAGGATCTGTACCCGTCGGAATACCCGATGCATCGCTCCCCCATCGATTCCGCTCCCTACATGCCGCGCTCGGTCGTGGTCGAGCCCTCGTTCCCGATCATCCCCAAGCCCCAGACGCCGTGGGAAACGACCGTGATTTACGAGATCCACGTCAAGGGCTTCACCAAGAACATGCCCGGCGTTCCCGAGCCTCTGCGCGGCACCTACGCGGGCCTGGCGCACCCGGCCTCGGTCTCCTACCTCAAGGACCTGGGGGTAAGCGCCGTGGAGCTGCTGCCCATCCACGCCAAGTGCGACGAACCTTTCCTCACCGAGCGCGGCCTGACGAACTACTGGGGCTACTCGACGCTGTCCTTCTTCGCCCCCGAACCCTCCTACGCGACCGCCGAGTCGCGCGCAGGCGGCGCCCAGGCCGTCGTCGACGAGTTCCGCGGCATGGTCTCCCTCCTGCACAAGGCCGGCATCGAGGTCATCCTCGACGTCGTCTACAACCACACGTGCGAGGGCGGCGACGCCGGCCCCTCCCTGTCGTGGCGAGGCCTGGACTCCGACATGTACTACCGCCACACCTCCTCGCGCCCCGTCCAAACCATCGACATGACCGGCACCGGTAACACGATGAACATGGACCACCCCAAGACCATCCAGATGGTGATGGACTCGCTGCGCTACTGGGCGCGCGACATGGGCGTGGACGGATTCCGCTTCGACCTGGCGGCCACGCTCGGGCGTTTCTCCACCGGCTTCAGCCCGATGCACCCGCTCCTCATCGCGATGGCCACCGACGACATCCTGGCCAACACCAAGCTCATCGCCGAGCCCTGGGACGTGGGCCCGGGCGGCTGGCAGACCGGCAACTTCCCGGTGCCTTTCTCCGAATGGAACGATCACTACCGCGGTGCCCTGCGTAACTTCTGGCTCGCGGACGTGCGCGCCCAGGCCTCGGGCCACGTCGTCTCCGGCCCCAACGACCTGGCGACCCGCCTGTCCGGCTCCCAGGACGTGTTCGAGCACGGCCTTGGACGCCTGAGGGGCCCGCGCGCCTCCATCAACTTCGTGACCGCGCACGACGGCTTCACCCTGGCGGACCTGACCGCCTACGACCGCAAGCACAACAAGGACAATCTCGAGAACAACCGCGACGGCTCGGACGACAACCGTTCGTGGAACCACGGCCTCGAGGGCACGCTGGCCTCGGGCGCCACCCACCCGGACGCAGCCACCCCCTACGCGATCCTCGCTAACATGCCGATCGCGCGCCTGCGGGCACGCTCGCAGCGCAACATCCTGGCCACCATGTTCGTCTCCTCGGGCACGCCGATGCTCACGGGCGGTGACGAGTTCGGGCGCACCCAGAACGGCAACAACAACGCCTACTGCCAAGACGGCCCGATCTCATGGGTCGACTGGGACCTCGCCGAGGCTCAGCAGGCGCAGATCGACGCCGTCTCCTGGCTGATCGCCCTGCGCAAGGCGCACCCCGTGCTGCGCCCCGACAGCTTCGCAACCGGTCAGCCCTACGGCGGCGATACGCTCCCCGACCTGTCGTGGTACACCGCCCAGGGCACGCCGATGCCGGACTACGGGTGGACGGACTCGCGTCACCGCACCTTCCAGATGCTGCGTTCCGGCGTCAAGTGGGGCGACCACGACGCCCTCATCATCATCAACGCGAACCTCGACGACGCGCAGGTCACCCTGCCGGAAGGCCACGATCTGGACTGGCTCATCGCCTACTCCACCGTGTGGGAGACCCCCGGAGACGGAGGGGTCGGCTCCTCGCTTGATCCCTCCGATATCTCCCTTGAGGTCGAGCACGTCACCCCGCGTTCCACACTCACGATCGAGGCGCTGTCCGTGACGATTCTCCTCTCCGACATCGCCTTCCAGCCCGAAAACTAACGCACCTCGCGTTTTTCTTTCCTCCCACACACCCGTTAGGATCAATGCATGACTCGCAGTGAAGATGCCCTGGAAACAGCAACCTCCGATGCCTCGCTGGCCCGCTCGAAGGCCCGCAGCGCCGAGATCGACCTGGCGATCGACCAGGACCCCTCGCGTTTCCGCATCCTCACGGGTGACCGCCCCACGGGCCACCTCCACCTGGGCCACTACTTCGGCACGCTGCGCAACCGCGTGCTCCTGCAGAACCGCGGGGTGGAGACCTGGGTCCTGGTCGCCGACTACCAGGTGATCACCGACCGCGACGGCGTGGGGCCGATCCGTGAGCGCGTCCTCGGCCTCGTCGCCGACTACCTGGCCGCGGGCATCGATCCGGAGCGCTCCACGATTTTCAACCACTCGGCGGTGCCGGCCCTCAACCAGCTGATGCTGCCCTTCCTCTCGCTCGTCACCGAATCCGAGCTGCACCGCAACCCGACTGTGAAGGCCGAGCTGGAGGCCACGGAGGGCCGCGCGATGACGGGCCTGATGCTCACCTACCCGGTCCACCAGGCCGCCGACATCCTTTTCTGCAAGGCCAACATCGTGCCCGTTGGCCAGGATCAGCTCCCCCACCTGGAGCAGGCTCGCCTGATCGCCCAGCGTTTCGATAAGCGCTACGGCCGCGCCACCCCTGAGCGCCCCGTGTTCCCCCGCCCCGAGGCCCTCCTGTCCGAGGTCCCCCTGCTGCTGGGCACCGACGGGCAGAAGATGTCGAAGTCGCGCGGCAACACGATCGAGCTGCGCATGAGCGCCGACGAGACCGCGAAGATCCTTAAGAAGGCGAAGACGGACGCGCAGCGCCGCATTACCTTCGATCCGGAGGGGCGTCCCGAGGTCTCGAACCTCCTCATGCTGGCTTCCCTGGCGACGGGCGAGGCCCCCGAGGCGATCGCCGACCGCATCGGCGACGCGGGCGCGGGCACCCTCAAGGCCCTCGTCACCGAGTCCCTCAACGAGATGCTCGCTCCCCTGCGGTCTCGCCGCGCCGAGCTCATCGCGAACGAGGATTACCTGCTGTCCATCCTGCATGCCGGTAACGAACGCGCGGGCGAACAGGCCGATCGGACCCTGTCCGAGGTTCGCACCGCCATGCAGATGGTCTACTAACCCATCACCCACTGAGTCATTGGAGACAACTATGGCCTACAATCAATTCCCCGAACGTCCCGACGAGTCCGTCGGCTCGTGGATGCTCACCCTCCTCGTGTGCGGCATCCCGGTGATCGGCTTCATCTACCTGCTGGTGCTCGCCTTCGGCTCCGGCGCCGCGCCGTCGAAGCGTAACTTCGCGCGCGCCGTCTTCGCCTGGCAGATCATCGCTCTCGTGGTGACGGTCATCCTCTACGTTCTTTTTGGAGCGGCGATCTTCGCAGGACTCAATAGCGGTCACTGACGTCTCATCTCACGTCTTCCAGCGGGGCGGCATCCGAATCACTCGGGTGCTGCCCCGCCCTTTCTCACCAGCCAGGGGCTCTGTCGTTCCTCCACACGCCCCACCACCACACCATGGGAGATCGGTCACATTCCGTGGTGTGATCTTCGCCTATCAGCTGGTCGGCCCATACGTTAGGGTTGGATATGTGAGCGAGAAACTGTTGCCCCGTATCCCGATCATCGAAGTGTTCCCCGTCATCGAAGACGGAACACTTCCCGCCAAGGCGACCGAAGGCGAGCCTTTCCCCATTCGTGCGACCGTGTTCCGCGAAGGACACGACGCATTCGCCGCCGAGGCCGTCCTGCTGCGCCCGGACGGAGGTGAATACTCCCGTACCCGCATGGTGGACATCGCCCCCGGCCTGGACCGCTACGAGGCCTGGGTCGCCGCCGACACCCCCGGCGCCTGGTCCTTCCGCATCGATTCCTGGTCCGACCCCTACGCCACCTGGCGCCACGACGCCGCCGTCAAAGTCGGAGCCGGCATCGACGTCGAGCTCATGCTCGAGGAGGGCGCCCGCCTCATGGAACGCGCGGCCGCCGGCATCGCCTTGCACAACCCGACCCAGGAAGAGCCCCCGGCCTCGGACATCGAGGCGCTCTTCGACGCTGCGCGCCGCCTGCGCGACACCAGTCACTCCCCCCAGCAGCGTCTCTCCGCTGGCATCTCCTCGCGCATCCGCCTGGTCTTCCGCGATCACCCGCTGCGCGACCTCCTCGACTCCTCGCGCGTCTACCCACTCGACGTGGCCCGCACCAAGGCGCTGGCCGGCGCGTGGTACGAAATCTTCCCGCGTTCGGCAGGTGCCTACCAGAAGCCCGACGGCACCTGGGTCTCGGGCACCCTCGAGCGCGCCGCCGACGACCTGCCGCGCATCGCGGGCATGGGCTTCGACGTCGTCTACCTGACCCCCATTCACCCGATCGGCACGACCTTCCGTAAGGGCAAGAACAACTCGCTCTCCGCGGCACCCGGCGACCCCGGATCCCCCTACGGCATCGGCTCGCCCGAAGGCGGCCACGACGCCATCCACCCGGACCTGGGCGACTTCAACGATTTCGACCGCTTTGTCGAGCGCGCCCGAGGCCTGGGCATGGAGGTCGCCCTCGACCTGGCCCTCCAGTGCTCCCCCGACCACCCGTGGGTCAAGGACCACCCCGAGTGGTTCACGACCCGCGCAGACGGCACCATCGCCTACGCGGAAAACCCCCCGAAGAAGTATCAGGACATCTACCCCCTGAACTTCGACAATGATCCCGAGGGCATCTACCAGGCCGTCCGCGACGTCATCGAACTGTGGATCCACCACGGCGTGACGATCTTCCGCGTCGACAACCCCCACACCAAGCCCATCCCGTTCTGGGAGCGCCTGCTCGCCGACATCAAGGCTCAGTACCCGGGCACGCTCTTCCTGGCCGAGGCTTTCACGCGCCCCGCCATGATGCGCACCCTCGGCGCGATCGGCTTCGACCAGTCCTACACCTACTTCGCGTGGAGGACGTACAAGCAGGAGATCGAGGAATACCTTCTTCAGATTTCTCGGGAGACGGCGCACCTCATGCGTCCCGCCTTCTGGCCGACCACGCACGACATCCTCACCCCGCAGATGTGGGACGGCGGCACTGCCATCTTCGCGATCCGCGCGATGCTCGCTGCGCTCGGTGCCCCCACGTGGGGCATTTACTCGGGCTACGAGTTCGTCGAAAACGAGCCGCGCGGCACCTTCCAGGAGCCCAACGACAACGAGAAGTACGAGTACCGTCCGCGCCGGTGGGAGGACGCCGACGCCATCGGCATCTCGCGGCTCTTCACGCTGCTCAACGCCGCGCGCGCCAAGCACCCCGCGCTGCGCCAGCTCCACCAGATCCGCATCCACCCCACCTCCTCGGATCGCCTCATCGCGTTCTCGCGCCAGGTGCCCGGAAAGTTCACCGAGGACGGCAACCCCGACACCGTCATCTGCGTGATTTCCCTCGATCCGCACAACGGCGTGGATGCTTCGGTCGAGCTGGACCTGGCGGAGATGGGCCTGGCCACCCCCGGCGGCAACATCACGGTCGTCGACGAGCTCGACGGGCACTCCTACGTGTGGGGTTCATCCAACTGGGTGTCCCTGTCCCCCGTGACACGCATCGGCCACGTCTTCAAGGTCGAGCCCGCCCACTCCTCGCCCTGGTCGCAGGCCTGACGGTGGTGGTCCCGCTCGGAGCAGCGCGCGCCGCGCGGGACCGCCACGCACACATTAACCACCTCGATGAGACCCGGCTGCCAATTTTGCCGGTCAACCGATAGACTACTAACACGACAGTGAACTAAGAGGTTCACACAATCTGGAGTAAGGACAATCCATGAGCTGCGAACTAACGCCGATCCCGGTCAATGACGACATTCTCGACGCCGTTGCCTCAGGCTCCTACTACTCGCCGCACTCCGTGCTCGGCGCTCACCTGAGCGACACGGGCGTGACGATCCGCGTCATCGCGCGCCTCGCCGACGCGGTCGACGTGGTTACCCCATCCGGAGCCTACGCGGCGACCCACGAGCGCGGCGGCATTTGGGTTGCGGCTCTGCCCGGCAAGGAGATTCCCCCCTACCGCGTGTCCGTCACCTACGGTGAGGACACGACGCTGCGCGACGACCCCTACCGCTACCTGCCCACCCTGGGCGAGATGGACACCTACCTCATCTCTGAGGGCCGCCATGAGAACTTGTGGCGCGTCCTCGGAGCCCATGTGAAGACCTACACCGATGAGATGGGCGAGACCACCGGTACGGCCTTCGCCGTGTGGGCGCCCAACGCGCGCGCCGTGCGCGTCGTCGGCGAGTTCAACTTCTGGGATGGCGTGGCTACCTCCATGCGGTCGCTGGGTTCCTCCGGCATCTGGGAGATCTTCGTTCCCGACGTCGGCGTGGGTGCCCGCTACAAGTTCGAGATCCAGGGCCCCGGCGGCAACTGGTTCGAGAAGGCCGACCCGCTGGCCCGCGCCACCGAGATCCCCCCGGCCACGGCCTCGGTCGTCACCGACTACTTCCACGAGTGGACGGACGACGAGTGGATGTCGACACGCAAGGATCGCAACCCCCACACCGGCCCGATGTCCATCTACGAGGTCCACGCGGGCTCCTGGCGTCAGGGCCTGGGCTACCGCGAGCTGGCCGACGAGCTGGTGCCCTACGTCAAGCAGATGGGCTTCACGCACGTGGAGTTCATGCCGCTGGCCGAGCACCCCTTCGGCGGCTCCTGGGGCTACCAGGTGACCTCCTACTACGCCCCCACCTCGCGCTACGGCACGCCGGACGACTTCCGCTACCTGGTGGACGCCTTCCACCGCGAGGGTATCGGCGTCATCCTGGACTGGGTCCCCGCCCACTTCCCCAAGGACGACTTCGCCCTGGCCCGCTTCGACGGCACCCCGCTGTACGAGGATCCGGACCCGCTGCGCGGCGAGCACCCCGACTGGGGCACCTACGTCTTTAACTTCGGCCGCCGCGAGGTGCGCAACTTCCTGGTCGCCAACGCCCTGTACTGGCTGGAGGACTTCCACATCGACGGCCTGCGCGTCGACGCCGTTGCCTCGATGCTCTACCTGGATTACTCGCGTAAGGACGGCCAGTGGCGTCCCAACCAGTACGGTGGTCGCGAGAACCTGGAGGCCATCGACTTCATCCAGGAGGCGAACGCGACCGCGTATCGTCGTCACCCCGGCATCGTCATGATCGCCGAGGAATCCACGGCGTGGCCGGGCGTGACCGCACCGACCTCGGGCGGCGGCCTCGGCTACGGCATGAAGTGGAACATGGGCTGGATGAACGACACCCTGCGCTACCTGAGCGAGGATCCGGTCAACCGCCGCTGGCACCACGGCGAGCTCACCTTCTCGCTCGTGTACGCCTTCTCCGAGAACTACGTGCTGCCTCTGTCCCACGACGAGGTCGTTCACGGCAAGGGCTCCATCATCTCCAAGATGCCCGGCGACAAGTGGCAGCGCCTGGCTGGCCTGCGTTCCCTGTACGCCTACCAGTGGAGCCACCCGGGCAAGCAGCTCCTCTTCATGGGTCAGGAGATCGGCCAGGAGCAGGAGTGGAACGAGTCCTACTCTCTCGACTGGTGGCTGCTGGACCAGGAGGGGCACGCGGGCGTCGCGGCCCTGGTGGAGCGCCTCAACGCGATCTACACCTCCTCCCCCGCCATGTGGGATGACGACTACACGGGCTTCGAGTGGATCGACGCCTCCGACGGCGATCACAACCTGATCTCCTACCTGCGTAAGGGGGCCGACGCCGAGGGCAACCGCGAGGTCGTCGTGTGCGTCTCGAACTTCGCGGGCAACCCGCATGAGGGCTACCGCGTGGGCCTGCCCTTCGGCGGCGAGTGGGTCGAGATCCTGAACACGGACGCCGAGGAGTTCGGCGGTTCCGGCGTGGTCAACGTCGGCCCGATCATCGCCGAGGACACCCCGTGGAACGGCCGCCCGGTCTCCGCTCAGCTGCGCGTGCCGCCGCTGGGCGCCGTGTGGCTGGTGCCCGCCTCTCAGGTGCGCTGACACGCCATAGGCTCGTGCGACGAGGCCGGGGCAGGGATTCCTGCTCCGGCCTCGTGTCGTTGCGTGTGCGGCGCAGCTCGAAGCCGCGTCGCGCACACTGTCACATGAGAAGCATCGCCAGGCGCGTGCGCGCCGTGGAGACTTCGGGGGACGAGCCCGCGACGCGGAAGAGGTCGAGGAGACGCAGGCGCAGCGCGTCACGCTCCTCGGCGTCCGTTGTCGCCGCGAGAAGCTCGAGGAGCACGTCGAAGGCACCTTGGGCGTCGCCGGCCGCGAAGAGCGCGTCGGCGCGGGCTGCCGGGTCGCTCGCATCGTGGTCACCGTAGGCGCGGGCGGCGAAACGGACGCGCGACAGGTGCGACTTGGCGTCCTCGTCGCGAGGATTGAGCTCGACGACCCGCTCCCACAGGGCGATCGCCTCGTCGAGGCGTCCCTCCTCCTCGGCGGCCAGGGGGGCCTCGTGCTCGGGCGGGATCGGAGCAACCGTGTCCTCGGCGGCCACGGCGATGCGAGCCGTGATCCCCATCTGGGCGGCGGCCTCGAGAATCTGGGAGACGACGGGGACCACCTGGTCCTTGCCGGCGCTGCCCTGGAAGAGCGGAACCGGGCGCCCGCCGACGAGCGCGACGACAGTGGGCACCGCCTGGATCTGGAACGCCTGGGCGATTTGGGGGGCCTTGTCGATATCCACCTCGACGAGCTGGAAGGCACCCGCGTGCTCGCGCGTGACATCCTCCAGCATGGCCAGCGTCGGCTTCGATTCGAGCGAGCGCGACGACCACATGACCAGGATGACGGGAACGGCCTGCGACGTCGACATGACGTCCTGGAAGCTGGCCTCGTCGGTGGAGGTGATGAGCGGAATGTGCAGGCCCTCCCTCGCGGGCGCGGCGCTCTCCTCGGGAGCGGGGGCCGCGCCGCGGGCCGACAGGTCGATGGCCCCGTGTGAGTCTGCGGGGGTGACGGCCGCCTCGGGGGTGCCGCTGCGGGGCTCTGGCGTGTTCATAGTGTTCCTTCCGCGAAAGCGTTGTTATCCACAACGATGATATGCGTCGTCCCCACGCCACTGGGCGCGGGGACGACGTGTGCGCTATGGGTGAAAATCAGCCCGGGCTGGACGAAGAATCGAGGGCGACCTTGACGATGGATCGGTCGCCACCGACGATCTGCACGTTGCCGCCCGCCTTCTGGGAGGGGATCCGCATGATGACGGTTTCGATGTAGTCGACCGTCGCCGTGCCCTCGACCGTCGTGCCGTCCTTGCTGAGCGATGCGGTCGTGCCGCCCAGGTTCATCGTGGAGCCGGCGACCGTGCGCTGATAGGTCAGCGTGTACTTCAGGTTCGCGGCGACCAGCGCGGAGCCGTCCTGCAGAACCAGGCCAGAAATCGGGTAGTCCGTGGCGGTGGCCGCCATCGTGACGGAGCCAGCGGCGCTGACCGAGGAATTCAGGTCGGTGACTTGCTGGAGGGTCTGCTTCGTAAACTCGTCTGCGACGAACTGGCTGGTGTCCTGGGTACCTGAGTTCAGCATCGTGATGTACTGCGTGAGCGCGGCATTGGGGCTCACGGTGAAGCCCTCGGAGTCGCCCGTCACGTAGGCGGAACCTGTGCCCACGGGGGGCAGCGTCAGCTGGGTGCCGCCGAGCAGGCGCGCGTAGTTTGTCAGCTTGTAGTCCGAACGCGCCGAGTCTTGCACGTAGACCTGGAGCACGGGCAGCGCCGTGGAGGAGCCGTCCGAAATGTTGAAGATTGCGCGAGGCCAGGAGTCTGAGTTCGTGATCGCCAGCGACTTGGGTTCGAAGTCGAGGGTCGACGGCGCCTGACCCGTGGCGGTGGCCAGTGCGTACTGAGCGGTGCGGGTCTCGAGGGCGCCGTTGGTCACCTTGTCGCCGAGATCGGAGGCGTTGAGGGAGGCGTCTGCAGTCGCCATGGCACCGCCGACGTCCGCCAGCACCGACGAAATGCGTTCAAGGTCAAGATTCGCCGTACTCTGCGCGCCGGAGCCCGACTGGGCGACGATTTCGCTGGAGCAGGCGCTCACGCCGAGCGCGGATGCCATCAACAGGGCGGCGCTGGCCGCCGCGAGGGTCCGTCGTTTCACTGCTGTCCTCCCTGACGGTCCTTGAGCCAGCCGGACATGATCGAGGTCCAGCCTCCGGTCGCCGACGCGTCGTCGTCGGGAGCAGACGTGGGCGCGGGGGCTGGTGCGGGGACCTGCTCCTCGGCGCTGCGCGGGCGGGTGATCGGGATCAGGCCGGTGTTGAATTCCTGACCGTCGATGACGACAACCTCTTCGCCCTTGTTACGGGCCTCGCGCAGAGCGCGGCGGGACGGGAGCGTGCGGCCTCCGCGAATGCCGGACAGGTCGATGACGCCGGTGTCGGTCGTCGCGCGCTCGGGCGGATCCTGATCGATGGGCCCAGTGTCGAGGCCATGGCGGCCGCGGCGCTCGAAAGTGTCGGTCATCGGGTCGGGCACGTACTCCTGCGGCGCGGAGGGCTCGCTGTAATCGGGTGCGGGCACGCCGACGATTGACTCGCGCACCACGGGCTCGACATCCGGCTCGACGACGATGGCCTCGCGAATGGCGGTGTCTTCAGTCGAGGGGGCGGAGGCGAGTGCCTGGTCCGGGGTCGCGGCGAATGCGGCGGCACCCCACACAGAGTCACGCGACGTATCCTCAGGGTTCTCAGCGGGGTTCTCCGCGACGGGTTCCTCAGCCTGTTCCTTGGCGCTATCGGTCTGCGCTGCCTCGTCCACGGCAGGAGCGGGCGCGGAAGCCGGGCCGGACTCACGGGCAGCCGCGATGCGCTCGGCCACCTCGGCGGAGTTGATCGACGAGGTCTCGAGAGAGTCGGCCTTCCGGCGCTCCTCAATGCGCTGGGCGCGAATCTTGCGCAGGCGGAGGAGCTGCCAGCGGGTGAGGAAAAGCGCGAGGGCGATGAGGGCAAACACGCAGGCCGCCAGGAAGGCGATGATCGCCAGCATGTTGGTCTGTTCGACCTTCCAGGTCAGCGTCAGCGTCAGGTCGTCGGGGCCGCCCGCGGAGGCGGCAACGGCAGAGCGGCCGCTGGGCACGTTCTCCAGGTCGATGGACACGGAGCCCGCGCCGCTCTCCTGCTTAAACCACATCGGGGATTTCGCCAGCTGATCCGTCAGCTGCGCGGACGTCGGGTCGGCGATAGGCTCGGCGCCGGACTGCACGCCCGACTGCGCGTTGCTGTGCGCGCCCGGCTGCGAGCTGACGTTCGGATTCACCAGGCCCGTTCCGTTCGCTGCGTGGGATTCGGCCTTGAGCTTGTTGCGATCTGCCTCGATGCCGATGACCTCGGTGTAGGCGGCGTTGCCGATCCACCCCTTCGCGTCCTGCGAGGTGCCGATCACGAGCGTCACGGGCGCGCCCGACTTCGAGGTCGCGGTGACCTTGACGTCATCCTTGACGATCGACAACACGTTGTCACGCGTCATGATCAGGTCGGTCGCCGAATCCACCGACGACACCTGCTGCGTCGGCGGCCGCAGGACGGTCACGCCGAGCAGCCCGACAAGGACGCATACGAGTGCGACAGCGCCCATCGACGATGCCGCCACGTATCGCTTCAAGAGTTCCACGGTTGCTCCTCAGGTCCAACGCCCACAGTGCGGGCATTCTTCAGACCCCACTTTACGTGCAAACACTGTGAACAGGCACATGTGCACGCGGGGCAGTGATGCATCACATCTCTCGTCACAGGGGCCGCAGCCCCCGTCGCCAGCACTCCGAATGCCAGTGTCGGCGCCCCTCGACCCCCTGCGGCAAACCGAAGGGGGCTTCCTCCGGCCACGCGACGACGTGCGCGGTTCCGACTGGGATCGGTCGCAGGCAGGCGGGGCAGGTGTACTCCTTGGCGGCGCTGGGAAGGCGCCGCACCTGATAGTTGCCTCCATCCGGCCCACGTTCCGTGCGCGGCACGGAGGCGAGGCGGTCCATCTGCAGCGGACGCGCCTCGCCCCACGGTCGTTTCTTGCTTCGTTTACCTCTCACGCAACCACAGTGCCACGTCGCCAGACGCGGCGCACGTGCAGGTCCTCGCTGACCTCGACAATGTCGGCCTTCTTACCGGGCGCGAGAGCGCCGACGGTGTCATCGCCGAGGATCGCGGCTCCCTGAGCGGAAGCCATGTAGACCGCGTCGACCAGGGGAATGCCCCCGCAGGTGACGGCCACGCGCACACAGTCCATCAGATGCGCCGTGCCGCCCGCAATGGCGTTGCCCTGCGTCAGGCGCGCGACGCCGTCCTTGACGATGACGTCCTGGGGGCCGAGCGTGTATTCGCCGTCGGCCATGCCTGCCGCCGCCATCGCATCCGTGATGAAGACGACGTGCTCGCGACCCACCATCTCGTACACGTCGCGCACCAGCGAGGGGGACACGTGAATGGAGTCGCAGATCAGCTCGGCGACAGCGCCGCCGCGCGCGGCATCGGAGAGGAACTCGGCGATCGGACCGGTGTCGCGGTGGTGAAGTGGGCGCATGCCGTTGAACAGGTGCGTGATGGTCGCGCGTGGGCCGCGCTTCGTCTCGACCTGCGCAAAACGCTCGCGCGAGTATTCCAGGGCCTCGCGAGCCTTCGTCGAATTCGAGTCGGTGTGGCCCCAGGAGGGCACCGCTCCCCCGTCGATAAGGGCCTCGGCCACCGATCCGGGGCCGTAGGCGCCTGGCTTCTCGGGGGCCAGCGTCATCGACAGCGCGTATCCCTGGCAGTCTTCGATGAGCGTGCGCGTGAGCTGCGCGTCCGGGTCGATGATGTAGGTCGGGTCCTGGGCGCCGCAGCGCTCGTGGGAGACGAAGGGGCCCTCGAAGTGGATGCCCGCGATCTCTCCGGCGAGCGCCAGCTCCGCCAGGGTCTTGGCACGCGCTCGCAGTACCTCGGCCGAGGCCGTCACGCAGGAGGCGACAAGGGTTGTCGTCCCGTGGCGGCGATGCTCCTTGACGGCGACGAGGGCCGCCTCGGCAGTCTCGGCGTTGGGGAAGGACTCCCCGCCACCGCCGTGGCAATGCACATCGACGAGGCCGGGGAGGAATGTCGAATCGGTAGGCTCGGGCGCCTCGCCCTCGTAGTCGGACGCGGGACATACACGGGAAATGGTCAAGCCGTCGATCTCGATGATTCCATCCTCGACGATGGAATCCTCCAGGACAAGACGGCCGCGCAACACAGAATCAGTCATGCCAACATTGTGGCATACCTGACACTTCATCGCTGTGTCTTAGACAACCATTTCTCCCATTCGTCGAACGCACGCCGCGCCGACTCTTCCCGGGACTTCCATCCCGGGGCCACCACGACCTGACGCCCGGGGGCCAACACGGCCACCACCCGACCACCCTCGACAGCGATCGGGCGAAACATGCCGTTCTTCGCCGGGCAGATCAGGGACTCGAGGGCGTCGTCAGTCAGGCAGGATCGGTCCTTGTAGCCCACGTGCAGCTCGTCGAATGAAGGGAGAGCGTGCATAGCCTCCGCCTCGGCGCGGCACTCTTCCACGAGATCACTAAGATCGGCACGCGCCACAGCACCGTCGAACTCCGCCAGGGGAAAGCCCATGCTCTCCCCCGCCTCGCGCGCGCCGGCCATCGCCCGACGCGCCTCCGTCACGGTCAACCCGGTCCACCTGGCCAAGTCGGCCTCGTCGATGGGACCGTGCCCCCAGGCGTAGCGCGCGGCCAGCACCGCGAGGGCCTCCTCATGCCCCGACTCTCCCTTCGCCACTCCCGGTGCTCCGGGCAGCGGGCGAGCGTCGACGATCAGGTGTTCTCCCCCTCGCACGGGACCCGAGGTCACCAGCCCGTCCGCGTGCAGGCGCATCACGAGGTGGCGACGACGCAGGCCCGCACCGGAGGAAGAGGCCGTCACCGTGTCGATCCCGCTGCGCGCCCACGCCTCAACCAGCTCCCCGCGGCTCACCCCCATCGGAGACGCCCCCAGCAGCTCGCACGCCACCTGAGCAGCACGCTCGACACACGCATCATCGAGGCCCAGGGCAACCGCCTGGCGTTCCCACGCCGCACGTCGATGGCGCAGCAAGCGACGCAGCCAGTGGTGGTCGCGCCCGCTCGTCACATGCACGGTGCCACGCATCGGCCAGGACCGAACCAGCTCCCCACGCGCGAACGAATCCTCAATGTCGGCGCGCGACGCGCCTTGGCAGCGCACGCCGATCGCCCACGGGATCGCGCTGGCCTGCTGGCCTTGCAGCGCCGCCAGATTCTCAACGGCATCCAGCGGTGAGCGCGAAGCGGTCGCCAAGACGAGTCCTTGGGCGACAATACGCCCCAGGCTGGCCCGCGCAGATAGCGCCATCAGAACAGCCGCGACTCGGGGTCATCCACCCCGCGCATCGCGTCGTAGTCCAGGACCACGCAACGAATCCCGCGATCCTCCGCAAGGGTGCGCGCCTGCTTCGTGATCTCCTGAGCGGCGAAAATACCCGTCACGTCACCCAGGAGCGCGTCGCGTCCCAGCAACGACAGATAGCGCGTCAGCTGTTCGACGCCGTCAATGCCGCCGCGACGCTTCACCTCGATCGCGACATGGTTGCCTTCGGCGTCGCGCACCATGAGATCCACGGGACCCACGGGCGTGGGGAACTCGCGGCGCACCAGCTCCCAGCCCCTGCCGAAAATCTGCGGAACCTGCTCGGCCAGCAGCTCCTGCAGGTGCGCCTCCACTCCGTCCTTCACGAGGCCGGGGTCCACACCCAGGTCCTCGCTGACGTCCGCGAACACCTCGTGAATACGAATGATCAGCTTGTCGTCCGTCTTATCGGCCTGCACCGTCCACACGGCCTCCACGCCCTCCTCGTCCTTCGAAGGCTCCCCGACGGTGACCGTACACGGCGCCGTCATCCAGTTCAGAGGCTTGTAGGAGCCGCCCTCGGAATGGATAAGAACCGAGCCATCACCCTTGAGCATGATGACGCGCTTCGCGGGGTCGAGGTGGGCGCTCAGACGACCGGAATAATCAACGGTGCAAGAAGCAATAACAATACGCACCCCGTGAGCTTACCAATCCCACTCACGGGCGGCGAGGAGGACCCGACTCCACCCAGGACACTAACCCGTTATATGTCAGGCGTTCCACGGCGACCTCGTAACGATGCTCACCGTACGCCAGGCGAACCTCAACCATCGCCCCATCGGCGGTGTGCGAGATCGGCGCAGAAACTTCCATCCCGCGGCGAGGAATCGAGTAGACCAGTTTAAAGGACATGCCGACGAGCCGATACCACGACAGTTCCTCGACGCCGTACACGCCGATACCGGCGGTCCATCCCGCGTGATAGTCGGGGCGCGACCAGCAGCGGAAGGCCCCCAAAAGCGACGTGATCCTGCGGGCGCGAACATTCATGTACGCCCACAGGATCACTCCAACGCACGCGAGGAGAACCGCACACCACATCGCACCATGGATCAGGGTCATGAGGTCCTCCTCGCGTCTCGTCAACCTACTGTGTTGTCACTGTAGCGCTATCGGCGACGAGCGTGACAAAGTCCGAGTCAATTGAGGCGAATCCCCCACTGACCTCGAAAGACACGACCTCGCCGGAACACGTGACCGTCACGGTGCCGCCGCCCAGCTGGGCGAGCAGCGGCTGGCGGCCCGGGAGAATACCCAGGCTGCCGTCAACGGTCGGGATCTGCACCGACAGCGCCGCGCCGTGCCACAGTCGTCCCTCGTGAGAGACGACCTCCACCTGCAAGGACTTGCCCGATGCCATCAGGCTTCCTTGGCCAGTTCGTGGGCGTTGCGCTCCAGGTCGTCGATGCCACCGCAGTTGTAGAACGCCTGCTCCGGAACATCGTCATAGTGACCTTCGGCGATGCGCTTAAACGCCTCGATGGTCTCCGACAGCGGCACGGTCGAGCCGGGAACACCCGTGAACTTCTCGGCCATGTACATGTTCTGCGAGAGGAACTGCTCGATGCGGCGCGCACGCGCAACCGTGATCTTGTCGTCTTCGCTCAGCTCGTCGACGCCGAGGATGGCGATGATGTCCTGCAGTTCCTTGTTCTTCTGCAAAATGGCCTTGACGTGCGTGGCAACGTCGTAGTGCTCGCGACCCACCAGGGCCGGATCGAGGATGCGCGAGGACGAAGCCAGCGGGTCGACGGCGGGGTAAATGCCCTTGGCCGCGATCTCACGGGAAAGCTCGGTCGTCGCATCCAGGTGAGCGAAGGTCGTCGCCGGCGCCGGGTCGGTGTAGTCGTCGGCGGGCACGTAAATCGCCTGCAGGGAGGTGATCGAGTGGCCACCGGCGGAGGTGATGCGCTCCTGGAGCTGGCCCATCTCGTCAGCCAGGTTGGGCTGGTAACCCACGGCCGAGGGCATGCGGCCCAGCAGCGTGGAGACCTCGGAGCCCGCCTGGGTGAAGCGGAAGATGTTGTCGATGAACAGCAGCACGTCCTGGTGCTGAACATCGCGGAAGTACTCCGCCATCGTCAGGCCGGTCAGGGCGATGCGCAGACGCGTGCCCGGCGGCTCGTCCATCTGGCCGAACACGAGGGCGGTCTTGTCGAAGACGCCCGCCTCTTCCATTTCACCGATCAGGTCGTTGCCCTCACGGGTACGCTCGCCGACGCCGGCGAAGACGGAGACGCCGCCGTGGTCCTGTGCCACGCGCTGGATCATCTCCTGGATGAGGACAGTCTTGCCGACGCCCGCGCCGCCGAAGAGACCGATCTTGCCGCCCTGGACGTAGGGGGTCAACAGGTCGATGACCTTGATGCCGGTCTCGAACATCTTGGTGCGGGCCTCGAGCTGATCGAAGGCCGGGGGCTGGCGGTGGATCGGCCAGCGCTCGGTGACCTCGAGGGTCTCGCCCTCTTCGAGGTTGAGCACATCGCCGGTCACGTTGAAGACGTGGCCCTTGGTCACGTCACCGACGGGAACGGAGATGGGGGCACCCGTGTCGGTGACGGGGGCGCCGCGCACGAGGCCGTCCGTGGGCTTGAGCGCGATCGTACGCACGAGGTTGTCGCCGAGGTGCTGGGCGACCTCGAGGGTCATCGTGAAGCTCGACTCGCCCTCACCCTGGCCGGCGAGGTTAACCTCGACGGTCAGCGCGTTGTACAGGGGCGGGATGCGGTCCGGGGGAAACTCGACATCGACGACAGGGCCGACGACGCGGGCGACGCGCCCCTCGGCGATTGCAGGTGTATCAGTCATTATTTTACTCCGTGTCTCGAAGGGCTCAGCTCGCGCCCAGAGCGTCGGCCCCGCCCACGATTTCGGTGATTTCCTGGGTAATTTCCGCCTGGCGGGCCGAGTTCGCCAGACGCGTGTACTTCGTGATCAGCTCCTGGGCGTTGTCCGTCGCCGTGTGCATGGCGCGCTGGCGCGATGCCAGTTCGGACGCCGCCGACTGAAGCAAGACGTTGTGAATGCGCGCCTCGACGTAGAGAGGCAGCAGCGTATCCAGGACCGCCTCGGGCGAGGGAATGAACTCGTACTCGGGCAGCGCCGAGGCCGGGTCATCGGCGTAGCCGCGTTCGACCGTGCGCTCCTCGTCGGACTCGGGGGCGTCCACGACCGTCAGCGGCAGCATCTGGCGCACCTCGGGAACTTGGCTCATGACCGTCTTGAAGCGCGTGTAGACGAGATGAAGCTCGCCAACGCCAGTCGCGGGGTCCTGGTCCAAGAATCGTTCCAGGAGCACGCGCGCGATGTCGCGCGCAGTGTCGGGAGACGGCGAATCCGATTCGCCCTCCCACTCGCACTCGATAGGGACGCCGCGGAAGCGGAAGTACGCCGCCGCCCTGCGCCCGAAGGTGTAGAGCACAGGCTCGCGGCCGTCCGCCTCCAGGTCGGCGATCAGCTTCTCCGACTCACGCAGAATGGTCGCCGAGTAGGCTCCCGCCATGCCACGATCCGATGCCACGACCAGGATGGCGACTCGCTGGGTGTCCTCGCGGTCTTCCGTCAGCGGGTGATCGAGGTCGGTGTGGACCGCGACCGCCGCAACCGCCTGGGTCAGGGCCTTCTCGTAGGGCCCAGCCTCGGTGGCAGCACGCCTAGCCGCGCCAATGCGAGACGCAGCGATCATCTCCATGGCGCGGAAGACCTTCGCGAGCGTCGTCGTCGAGGCGATGCGCTGCTTGTAGATCCTCTGCTGTCCGCCCATCGGTTAGGCCTTCTCGTTCGTGCGGCCGCGCGAGATCTCCTCGCGGGTGCGCTCCGCCGAGACCTCGCCCTCTTCCAGGTCGCTCGCGCCGCGCCCGGCGCTCAGCCACTGGCGGTGGAACTCCTCGACGGCGTTCTTGAGGGCTTCTTCGGTGTCCTTGGTCAGGTCGCCGGTTGCGGCGATGGTGTCCAGGACGGTGGAGTTCGCGTGAAGGTGGTCCAGCAGGCCGCGCTCAAAGCGCAGGACGTCGGAGACCTCGATATCGTCAAGGTAGCCGTTCGTTCCCATCCAGATGGAGGCGACCTGATCTTCCATGGCGTAGGGCGTCGACTGGGGCTGCTTGAGCAGCTCCATGAGACGCTCACCGCGGGTGAGCTGGCGGCGGGTCGCCGCATCGAGGTCGGAGGCGAACATGGCGAAGGCGGCCATCGAGCGGTACTGCGCGAGGGTGAGCTTGAGCGTACCGGCGACCTTCTTCATGGCCTTCGGCTGCGCGGCGCCACCGACACGGGACACCGAGATGCCCACGTCGACGGCGGGACGCTGGTTCGCGTTGAACAGGTCGGACTGCAAGAAGATCTGGCCGTCGGTGATCGAAATGACGTTCGTCGGAATGTAGGCCGACACGTCGTTTGCCTTCGTCTCGATGATCGGCAGGCCCGTCATCGAGCCGCCGCCGAGGGCGTCCGACAGCTTCGCGCAACGCTCCAGCAGGCGCGAGTGCAGGTAGAAGACGTCGCCCGGGTAGGCCTCGCGCCCCGGCGGGCGACGCAGCAGCAGCGACACCGCACGGTAGGCCTCGGCCTGCTTGGACAGGTCGTCGAAGACGATGAGGACGTGCTTGCCCTGGTACATCCAGTGCTGGCCGATGGCCGAGCCGGTGTAGGGGGCCATGTACTTGTAGCCGGCGGGGTCCGAGGCCGGGGAGGCCACGATGGTCGTGTACTCCATGGCGCCGGCGTCCTCGAGGGTGGAGCGCACCGAGGCAATGGTCGAGCCCTTCTGACCGATCGCCACGTAGATGCAGCGCACCTGCTTGTTGGGGTCGCCGCTCTTCCAGTTGTCGCGCTGGTTGAGGATCGTGTCAAGGGCGATGGCCGTCTTGCCGGTCTTGCGGTCACCGATGATGAGCTGGCGCTGTCCGCGGCCGACAGGGATCATCGAGTCGATGGCTTTCAGTCCGGTGGCGAGGGGCTCATGGACGCTCTTACGCATCATGACGCCGGGGGCCTGCAGCTCGAGCGCGCGGCGCCCCTCGAGGTTCGTGATCTCGCCGAGGCCGTCGATCGGGCGACCGAGGGGGTCGACCGTGCGACCGAGGTAGCCGTCGCCGACGGGCACGGAGAGAACCTCTCCGGTGCGGTGGACGACCTGGCCCTCTTCGATGCCGCCGAAGTCACCGAGAACGACGGCGCCGATCTCGCGCTGGTCGAGGTTCATGGCCAGGCCCAGCGTCCCGTCTTCGAAGCGCAGCAGTTCGTTCGCCATGGTGCCGGGCAGGCCCTCGACGTGCGCGATACCATCGGCCGTTTCGATGACGTGACCCACCTCTTCGGTGGCCACGTCCGCCGGACGGTAGGACTCCATGAAGGAGTCCAGTGCTCCTCGGATTTCCTCCGGGGAGATGCTGAGGTCAGCCATGAGGATTCCTAACTAGGTAAAAGAAAATAGTGTGTGTACGAGAGGTGCTAGCTGGCGATCGCGTCGCGTGCTGCACTGATTCGGCTGGCCAGCGAAGCGTCGATGGCGGTCATGCCTGCGCGCAGGCGGAAGCCGCCGACGATGTCCGGGTCGATCGAGATCGCCAGGTCGATGGGCGTACCGTAGCGCTTCGTCAGGATCGCGCGCAGGCGCTCGACCTGCGCCTGGCTCATCGGCGAGGCCGTGGCCACCGTGACGAAGAGGCGATCCTGCATGGTCGCCGCCCACTGCGCGTACCTGCGCAGGTTGTGCAGGAGGCGACCGTGGTTCGATCGTCCGACGGCGCGGCGCAGCAGGCGCATCGTCCAGACGCTGACGCGCTCTGTGAAGAGCTTGGTTGCGACATCGCCGCGCTCGTGGGGGTTGCCCTTGGAGGTATCAGACAGGCGCACGCGCACCTCGCGGTTGTGCGCCAGGAAGTAGCGCACCTGGAAGAGCTCCTCGCGGACCTGGTCGAGCGCGTTCTTCGCTCCCGCAGCGTTGAGAACGCCGAGGATACCCAGAACCTCGAGCGCATCCGTGACGTCGGCGGGTCGACGCCAGTGCTCCGCGACGAGCGCATCGATGACGGTCATGGTCGCGCCGGTCACGTGCAAGGCGAAAGCCTGCGCGGCCAGGGAACGCTTGTCCGCGGTCGAACGCGCCGGGTCGGTCAGCGCACGCCCGAGGCGGGCGTTCTCCTTGAACAGGTCGGCCAGGCCGAAGAAGTCTTCGGCGACCCGCATCGCGTCGGTACCGGGTACGGCAAGCGCCGCCGCCAGATCCTTCGCAAAGGGGACGGACTCGATCGTGCGCATCTGTGTCATCGCTTCTCCTCAACCAGCGCGGAGTCGGCCTCGAGCTCGTCAAGGAAGCGATCAACCACGCGGGAGGTCAGCGCCGTGTCGGTCAGCTGCTCACCAATGATCTTCTCTGCCAGCTCAGAGGCGAGAAGGCCCACCTCGGAGCGCAGGGAGATCTGCGCGGCCTGCTTTTCAGCGAGGATCTGACGCTGCGAGGCCTCGACGATACGGTTAGCTTCGCTGGTTGCCTCGTGACGGGCGGCGGCCACGATGGCCTTCGCTTCGTCGTTGGCGCGCTCACGGATGGTGTGCGCCTGCGCGTGCGCCTCACGAATGATCTCCTCGCGCTCGCGCGCAGCGGCAGCCTGATCGGCCTTCGCTTGCTCGGCGGCGCCGAGGCCCTCCTCAATCTTTGCAGCACGCTCGTCCATCGTCTGGTAGATGCGAGGCAGCGCGTAGCGTCCGACGAGGAGCAGGACGATAAGCAGAACGACAGCCGACCAGAAAATCTCATACAGCGGCGGCAGGATGACGGCGAGGCCGCCGACCTCCTGGTCCGCAGCGGCGACAATCTGGTGCATAGCGATCACTTAACGATGAGCGGCATAACGAAGCCGATGAGGCCGAGGGCCTCAACCATGCCGGCGCCGATAATCATGTTGGTGAAGAGACGGCCAGCAACCTCGGGCTGACGGGCGGTCGCTTCCTGGTTCTTGCCGACCATGAGGCCGATACCGAGGCCGGGGCCCAGGGTGGCGAGGCCGTAGCCGATGTAGGCGAATGCTGCGGTTCCCATAGTGGTTTCCTTCTGTTAGTAACGCCGGGTGGCGTTGGGGGTCAGTGATGTTCGACGGAAAGCTTGATGTACACGGTCGACAGGATCGTGAAGATGTATGCCTGCAGGAAGGCCACGAAGACCTCGAAGCCGGTCATCACGAACATGGCGGCACCGGTCAGCGCGGAGGCGGCAGACAGGACGGAGAGTTCGTGGAGCAGAATTGCCGTCCCGAAGTAGGTCATGCCGAGCAGCAGGTGTCCGGAGATCATGTTGCACAGGAGTCGCAGCGTCAGCGTGACGGGGCGAACAATGAAGTTCGACAGGAACTCGATCGGCGTGATCAGGAGGTACATCGGAACGGGCAGCCCAGGCGGGAAGAGCTGGGATGCGAAGAAGCCGCCCACTCCCTGCTTGCCGATGCCCGCACCGATGAAGGTGACGTACGTGATGAGAGCGAAGAACATCGGAACGGCGACCACCGACGAGGCGGCGATGTTGATGCCCGGGATGATGCCCGCGATGTTCATGGACAGGACACCGAAGAAGAGGAAAGCGATGAAGCCGGAGAACTTGCGGCCCGTCTTCGGACCCAGCATGTCGAGGGCGACGTTGTCGCGGATGTAGCCGGCGATGGCCTCGACGGCCATCTGTCCGCGGGTCGGAACCAGCTTGGAATTGCGCGCGACGAGGACGAGAACCACGCACACGAGCAGACCCATAATGACGCGGGCAAGCGTCAGGCGGTTGAATTCAAAGAATGTTCCCTCACCGAAGATCACGGTCGGGAAGAAGTCCTCAAGAGCCGGCTGGTGAGGGTGCTGCGTGAACGCCGGGTAGGCGGTCAGGGCAATGACGATGAGGAGGATCGCGAGGCTCACCCAATACCAGCGCGGCTTAGGCGCGGTGCGGCGAGCAGGCGCGTGATCAGACACTGAATGTGCCTCCTTTTTCTCAACTCCATTGGCTTGTCTCTGCTGTCATAGCAACTTTACCCATTCTACACAGAGATGGGAGTCCCCGGCGCGCGCAAGGGTTACTCAGTGTCGTTCGGTACGTCGACGTTCATCGTCCGCTTGCGCATCATGACGACCATCTCCACGGTCGACGACACGATAATCGCGACGATCGTCGCGATTGCGGCGAGGCGCACGTTCATGCCGAGCGTCTTCGGCACGTATAGTCCCACCGCGAGGAGAGCGATCTTGGCGACGTATCCGCCGCTGACCCACGCGAGGAATCGCGCGGGAGAGCGCAACGCGCGGGATGTGAAAAACCACTGCGCCCCGCAGATCACGGCGACCATGGCGAGGGCGAGGATGTAGGTCATGCGGCGGGCTCCTCTTGCGAGCATTCTTCCTTGGGGAATTCACGGGTGGTGATGGCGACACCGACGGAGGCCGCGATGAGCGCGACCAGGGCGACGACCCACCAGTCGAAGACGAGCAGGCCGACGGCAGGAACACACACGATCGCAGTCCACATCCACAGAATCGCGACGACCCCGCGGTGGGAGTGACCGGCGACGAGCAGGCGGTCGTGGAAGTGGGAGCGGTCCGCCACGAAGGGGCTCTTGCCTCGCCTCATGCGCCGAATCGAGGTGACGACCAGGTCGAGGACCGGCATGAAGATGACGGATAGCGGCAGGATGAGGGGCAGTGCGGAGACGATCATCTGTTGACGGCCCAGAAGCGTCGGGTCGATCTTGCCCGTCACGATGATGCCGGCGGCTCCCAGGACCAGGCCCATGGTCTCCGCTCCCCCACCCATCATGATCGAGGAGGGGTGGAAGTTGAACCAGAGGAAGCCCGTGCACACGCCGAGCAGCGCGATGACGATGAGGCTGGCGGTCGTCGCGTAGGAGGCCGCGCCCATCAGACGGGTGATGATATAGGAGTAGACGAAGAAGGACCCGGCTCCGATCGCGATCATGCCCGATGCCAGGCCGTCGAGACCGTCGATGAAGTTGACGGCGTTCATGATTCCGACGATGAAGAAGACGGAGACGAAGAGCCACAGGCGAGAGGACCCGAGCGTCAGGCCGAAGATCGGGAAGGACGCGAGCTGGACGCCGCCGAAGGCCATGCCCCCGGCGATGAGCACCTGTCCTCCGAGTTTGGCCATCCAGTCCAGCTCGATGATGTCGTCGATGATTCCGAGCACGCACATGGCTCCGGCTCCGGACATGACGGCCCACGGGATGGTCCCGGTGAACAGGGGCGCCATGTAGGGGATGCGCGAGGCCAGCAGCATCGTGATGATCAGGGCAAGCGTCATGGCGACGCCGCCGAGTCGCGGGATGGGTTTCTTTTGCAGGTCGCGTCCGCGCAGGGGCGGCAAGATGTTGAAGCGTAGGCACGTCCAGCGCACGGCTGGGGTGAGGATGATGGTGAGCGCCATCGCGATGGCGGCGAGCAGCAGATAGACCTTCACGCGCGCCCCTCCCCCGGCGTTTCGATCGCGACGCCGGCGGCCTCGCTCAGGTCGGCGAGGCTGATGGTTCCCATGCGGAGAACGCGCGGGGCGCCGTGGGCGCAGTCGACGATGGACGAGGCCGTGGAACCGGCGGTGGGCCCGGCGTCGAGGTAGAGGGAGACGGAGTCCCCGAAGGAGGAGACGGCCTGGTCGACCGAGGTGGCAGGAGGCTGTCCGGTCAGGTTCGCCGAGGTCACCGCCATCGGGCCGACGTCGGCCAAGAGGTCGAGGAGGGCGCCCTGGTCGGGCATGCGCACTCCGATCGTGCCGCCCGTCTCCCCCAGATCCCAGCCGAGGTCGGGGCGCGCACGCAGGATGAGGGTGAGCCCACCGGGCCAGAAGGCGCGGGCGAGCGCGCGAGCATAGTCGGGCACGTCCACGCACAGGGAGTCGATGGCGTCGATGGAGGCGACGAGAACGGGAGGGGGCATCTGACGTCCCCTCCCCTTGGCGGCAAGGACGGCGGCGACAGCGTCGGGGTTGGCAGCGTCGCAGCCGATGCCGTAGACGGTATCGGTAGGCACGACGAGCAGTCGTCCCTGGGCCAGAGCGGACCGGGCATCGGCCAGGTCGTCGGCGTTCAGGGACGTGGTTACGCGTCGGATGGTCTCACTACTCATCACGTTTATTGTGTCATGGAAGCGCTTGAATGCGCGGACTTGGGCGCGCGTGCACGCAGGAAGCGCTTGCGGCCCGCCAGGTCAGCCGCGGTGTCGATCTCATCCATGCCGACGCGCGCCGCGTGCTCGCGCATCACCCGCTCCTGCGTGGGCGAATGTTCCATGAGCAGCAGGCCTCCGGGGCGCAGCAGCGTGCGGGCGCGGCGCATGATCCGCACGGGGATCTCGGTTCCGTCCGCGCTGCCGCCGTACAGGGCTGTGTGCGGGTCGGCGGCCGCCTCGGGCTGGGTGGGCATCTCGTCGGCGGGCACGTAGGGGGGATTCGTGACGACGACGTCGACGAGGCCGTCGAGGAAGCCCAGCGTCGCGGGGTGCGTGGCATCGCCGCGCACGAGGTGGAGGCCGCAAGCGCCGATGCGGTCGCGGTTGAGGCAGGCAAGCGCGAAGGGTTCGGGTTCCTTTTCCACGGCCCAGACCTCGGTGTGGGCGGACTCGGTGGCGACTGCGAGGGCGATGGCTCCCGACCCGGTGCACAGGTCGACGACGCGGGCCTCGCCCCTGGCAGCCACAACCGCCGCGGCCTCGTCGATGGCGAGCCCGGCAAGGACCTCCGTTTCGGGGCGCACGACGAAGACGCCGGGGACCGATAGGAGGGTGAGAGACCGGAAATACATCCGGCCGGTGACGTGCTGGAGGGGGATGCGCAGGGCACGCTCGCTCACGCCGGCGCAGAACTTCTCCTTCTGGTCCTCATCGAGGTGGGTCGGCAGTGCCCACTGAGAGGAGGCGTCGCACGCCCACTCGAGGAGCTCACGCACGTCGGCATCCGGGGAGGCGACCCCGGCCTCGGCCAGGCGTGCGCGCGCCCATGCGCGTGCCGCAGCGACCTCCCACGTCCCCATCGTCTGCTCGCTCATGCGATCGCCGCGGCGGCCAGGCGTTCGGCCTCGTCGGCCTCCTGCAACGATGCGATGACGGCGTCGAGCGCGCCCGACAGGACAGCGTCGAGGTTGTGGGCCTTGAAGCCCGTGCGGTGGTCCGCGATGCGGTTCTCCGGGAAGTTATACGTGCGGATACGCTCGGATCGGTCCACGGTGCGCACCTGCGAGAGGCGCTGGGCCGAGGCCTCGGCCTCCCTCTTCGCGCGAGCCTCCGCCGCGAGGCGCGAGGCCAGCACGCGCAGCGCGGCCTCCTTGTTCTGCAGCTGCGACTTCTCATTCTGCATCGACACGACGATGCCCGAGGGAATGTGCGTGATGCGCACGGCGGAGTCTGTCGTGTTGACCGACTGGCCGCCGGGACCACTGGACCGGTAGACGTCGATGCGCAGGTCGTTCGGGTCGATGACGATCTCCTCGTCGTCCTCGATCTCCGGCATGACGAAAACGCCTGCGGCGCTCGTGTGGATACGACCCTGCGACTCGGTGACGGGCACGCGCTGGACGCGGTGCACGCCGCCCTCGTACTTCAGGTGCGCCCACACGCCCTCGTCGGGTGCGGGAGTGCCCTTCGCGCGAATCGCGAGCGTGATGTCCTTGAAGCCACCGAGCTCCGTGTGGGTCGCGCTCATCTCGGTGACGCTCCAGCCGTGCGCCTCCGCATAGCGGGCATACATGCGTGCCAAATCGGAGGCGAACAGCGCGGATTCTTCGCCGCCTTCTCCGGCTTTGATCTCAAGGATGACGTCCATCGCATCCTCGGGGTCGCGGGGGGCCAGGATCTTGACGAGTGCCTCGTGGGCGGCATTTTCCTCTTCTTCGAGGGCGGGGATCTCGTCAGCGAAGGAGCGGTCTTCGGCGGCCAGCTCTCGGGCGGCCTCGAGGTCTCCCGAGGCGGAGGCAAGCCGATCGGCGGCGGCCTTGACGCGGCCAAGCTCGGCGTAGCGTCGACCGACTCGGCGCATCAGCTGCGGGTCCGCCAGTGTCTGGGGATCCGCCATCTGTGCCTCAACCTGCTCATATTCCTGCAGCAGGGGGCCCAGGGCGCCGAGTTCATCAGTCGCGGCCACGATTCACCACTTCCTTCGTTCCATACAGTTGACAAAGCGGCGGCGCCGTCGGCCATAGGGCCAACGACACCGCCGTTGAGCTAGCCGCTCACCCTCACTTGGAGGGGCGCACGCGCTTGCCGTAGCGAGCCTCGAACTTGGCGACGCGGCCGCCGGTGTCGAGGATCTTCTGCTTGCCCGTGTAGAACGGGTGGCAGGCCGAGCACACGTCCACGCGCATCTCACCGGAGGTGATGGTGGAACGGGTGTGGAACGTGTTGCCGCACGTGCAGGTCACGACGGTGTCCACGTATTCGGGGTGAATACCCTTCTTCATGGAGTTTCTCCTGGATCGTTTGGTGCCCCGGGTCCGGACATGCAGCGTCCCCCGCATCTGGCGGGGACTCACCTTCCAGCGCGCCAAGAAGCGCCTGGGGCATGCCGGTGAACCGGTAAGCCGACACGACATTATCGCACACGCCCCCACCCCCTTCAACGATGGAGTGCCACCTCGGGCGTGAGATCGGCTATGGGCGAACGAGAGGCTCACATCCACGAATCCACGGGGTAGAGGTGTACGCGGGGTGCGGCGCTCAGAGTGTGCGCCTGCTCGGACCGACGTTTGCGGCCGACGTCAGGTAATTCGCCCGCGAGGAGCCGTAGCGCGAGGTCCCGTCCCACACGAGGTAGCGGTGGAGGTACGCGGGAGGCACGTAGAGCTGCGCGCCGAACGCCGTGAAGAGCGCGGTGGAATGGGCCGCACTCCCCTTGAGGTTGATACCCGCACTATTGGCCGTCAGGCGGATCGCCTGGGCGGGGTTGTACGTATACGTCACGCCGGCGATCCGGTACGCGCCAAGGTAGCGGGTCTCGTTGGCGCGCAGCTTCTCCCCCGCACCCTTTATTGATGTGTGATAAAGAAGCAATAGAAGTGTAAAAAATTTTGCCGTTCCTATCCGGCACTTGCGCATTGTGTCGGATAGGTCGGGCGGTTATTCGGGCAAGTCCACCTTGCCAACAAAAGAATAATAAATCTCAATGTCATGTCTGCGGGTCTTGTTCTCGTCATAGCTGCACTCATGCACAACAATTTTCTCTACAAACTCCCGCAGCAGAGTAGGGGTAAGTTCTTCAAAGCTGGTATGCCGCCGGACAACATTCATAAACTTTTCTGCGTTCACGGTGGCTTCCTGTGCTTTGGAAAGCTCCGCTTGGATAGCGGCGGCTCTTTCTTTCAGTTCCCGTTGCTCTGCTTCATAGTCTGCCGACAGCTCTGTGAAACGCTCGTCTGATATGCGCCCGGTCACGCTGTCCTCATACAGCCGCTTGAAGATAGCGGATAACTCGGCTATTCGTTTCTCGGCGGCTTCCAGTTCCTTTTTCTTGGCGGCGTTCCTGCGCTTGCCCCCGTCCTCGTTCTGCTCAATCAAGAGCTTCATAAACCGGGCTTCATGCTTTGCCGCATAGCTTGTCACTTTTCGCAGATTGGAGAGTACGCCAGCGGTCAAGAGGTCGGTGCGGATAAAGTGCGCCGTACAGTCATGGGTGCGTTTCTTGTAGTTACCGCAGATATAACAGTCCTGCTTGCGCTTGTCCGTCTGGTATCGCTGCTGATACATGACACTGCCGCAGTCCGCACAGAACAGTATGCCGGAGAACAAGCCCACTTCATCATAGCGGTTGGGGCGTTTGCGCTGCTTGCGAAGTTCCTGCACCCGTTCCCATGTCTGGGTGTCTATGATAGGCTCGTGGTGGTTCTCGAAAATCACTTGCTTTTCCAGGGGATTTTCTACACTGTGCTTGACTTTGTAAGAGAGCTTTTCTGTCTTGAAGTTTACCAGACAGCCTGTGTATTCCCGGTTTTCAAGGATATGCACAACGGTATTGGTCGCCCACTTGCACTCATAGCCGGGGTGGTAGCGGCGGGTGCTGCCCGTCCTGCGGTATTCCAGCGTTCCCGGCGTGGGGATTTGCTGCTCTGTGAGCATACGGGCTATCTTGGTCGGACCATTCCCGGCAAGGCAGAAATTGTATATCTGCTTGACTACGGGTGCAGCTTCCTCGTCAATGATGAAATTTTCGTCCTCGTCCATGAGGTAGCCATACACAGGCTTGCTTGTGATAGGCTTGCCACTCATGCCTTTTGAGCGTTTCACTGCTTTGATTTTCTTGCTCGTATCTCTCACCAGCCATTCGTTAAAGATATTCCGCAGCGGGGCAAAATCATTGTCGCCCTGTGCGCTGTCCACTCCGTCATTGATAGCGATGAAGCGGACACCTTTCTGTGGGAAAATCATTTCCGTGTACATTCCCACTTGCAGGTAGTTTCGCCCTAACCTCGACATATCCTTTACGATAACTGTCCCGACTTTTCCGGCTTCAATGTCCGCAAGCATGGCTTGAAAACCGGGTCTTTGAAAGTTCGCACCAGAATAACCGTCGTCCGTGTACCAGCGCAGATTGGAAAAGCCGTTCTGCTTTGCATAGGTTTCAAGGATACGCTTCTGATTGGAAATGGAATTGCTCTCGCCCTGCAGCTCGTCCTCATGGGAAAGTCTTGGGTAAAGGGCGGTAATTGGTTGTTGGTTGGTCTGTCTTAACATAAAATCCTCCGTTTCCGACAGCCAGCCCCACTATTCCGTACCTTGATTGTACCACATGGGGCGGCTGTCTGTATAGGGTTTTCGCTTCTTTATAGCTTGTAATAATGACGATTTTTTCTTTTAAGGTTTGTCGCTCAATGATATTTCAAAAAAACAAAATGTCAAAAACTCTTGACATTTTGCAACTGTTCTGATATTATCAAAGTGTCAAAAGTATTTGACATTTGATTCTAAACAAATCTTGAAAGGAGCGAAGTATTATGCCAGTAGGTGCAATGATTTTTTTAGGAGTTATTTTGGCTGTGTTTACAGTTTTAGACATTTTTATGTTGGTAACACTTCTAAAACCGGGAGATGAACGCAATCAAATTATCGTATGGAAAGCCAGTTCCTTTACTCTGTTAGGCGTGGTTGGAGCAAATATTTTAACTGTCATTGAAAAGTTTGTAACTGCACAACCTCTTACTCAAAATCCTTTTGTACAGTTGGAAGTTTTCGCTATTATGTATTTTGTTTCCCTCATGTATTACAAGAGAAAGCATAGTGGTTGATATGGAAAATATAATCCGAAATAAACGAAAAGAATTAGGCTTATCACAAGAGGAATTAGCTAAAAAATGCGGCGTTTCCCGTCAAACGGTCAATGCAATAGAAAATAACAAGTATGACCCAACACTTGCTTTAGCCTTTTGTCTTGCCAAAGAATTACAAATAACTGTTGACGAATTATTCATACCCTCATAATCCTTTGTTGAAAAGCGGTCACGCCGGGAAGCATGACCGCTTTTCCATGTCATCACTTATGCGCTGAACGGTGGCGTATGTCCGGCAGCAGCTTCCGCTTCCAGCACTTTCATCATCTTGTCGGCTGCGGTGTCGGTTGCGCCCTGCTTGAAGAAGCCGGAAACGGTAAGGACGGAGTTGCCCATGCGGATTTCCGTTACACAGTCCGGGCGGCGGTCTGTTTTGGTGGTGCTTGTCTGTTTGGTTTCTGTCATAGGCTCTCCTTTCGCTGCTTCATCAGTTGCTTTAATCGTTCCAGCTTTTCCTGTGCGGTTTCCTTTCGGAAGTTGCTACCCGTGAAGCGGACGGGGGCGCACATGGAAGTCAGCCTGTCATAGATACGGGCGTGGGGCGTGTCCTGCGGGTGCTGCAATTCCTCCAGCGTGAGGTTGGTCGTGGCGATCAGCGGCTTGCCGCTTCGGTAACGGCTGTCAATCACGCTATAAACCTGTTCCAGCCCGTATTCTGTCCCTCGCTCCATACCGAAATCATCAAGTATCAGCAGGGGGTAGCTGCAAAGGCGGGAAATATACTCATTCCTGCCCTCAAAGCTGGCGGCAAGGTCATTGAGTATTGTTGCAAAGTTTGTCATGCAGACGGCAACCTCTTTTTCCATAAGGGCGTTGGCGATACAGGCGGCAAGGTAGCTTTTTCCTGTCCCCACGCCGCCCCAGAACAGGTAGCCGATATTTTCAGCCTGCATGGTTTCCCAGCTCTCCACATAAAAACGGGCGGTTGCGGTCTGCGGGTTTCTGCCGTTGTCATGCTCAAATGTCCAGTTCCGCATAGCAGGGTCGGTAAAGCCCCGGCGTTTCAAGTCCTCCACTGTTTCAAGGTGCTTCTGTCGGCTTTCAGCGGCTTCCCGTTTTTCACGGGCTGCCCGCTGGCAGTCGCACTCTGTCGGGTGTCGGTCATGCCCTAACCATTGGGCGGTTTCTTTTGAAAAATAGGCTTCTTTGGGCGTATGGCACTTGCCGCAGTATAAAAGCCCGTCCTCGCCTGTGTAGTCCTCCGCTTCGGCGGTAGTGGCTGTAATGTCCGTAATCATAGCTTCAATCCCGTTTCTCATAAGCTCTCGCCCTCCTTGCATGAATAATCGGGTATGCCCTGTTTCGGGGCAGCCTTGCCTTTGGCAGCGTCCTCCTGCGCCCACTTGTAAATGGTGGCTGCATGGCTGTGGTACTGCTTCCCGGTGGAAGCGATATGGCAGGAAAGCCGGTCAATATAATACTCCCACTTGTCGGGCAGCTCTGTTTTCAACCCGGAAAGCTCTGTATCGGTCAGTATCACATTGTTGTATCTGCCATAAGCGGCGGGGGCGGGGTGTCCCGTTTCTCCCTCTCTCTCTTTTTCTATCTTTATCTCTTTCTCTAACTCTATCTCTATCTCTGGTGGACGAATGTCGGACAAATGTCCGCCTTTTGTCCGGGACGGTAAAAGTGCCTTGTTTTCCAGCCTTGCAGCCCGTTTCCTTTCGGCTTCGGTAGAGGACTGTCCTATCATCAGTTCAATGTCGGTCATATAGAAAGCCCCGCTGTCAAGCTGCTCCACAAGCCCCAACTGCCGGAAAATCTCTAAAGCCCTCTCAACCGTCCCTATCTGGTGGCGGGTCAGTGTCGCTATCATCTGTGCTGTGTAGGGGATATGCTCGTCAAGCTGCAACTTCCCGCCGTTTTTCAGCGATTTTAAGTACAGCTTCAAGAGGATATTGGAATATAAAATTCCGTCTTTCATATCTTCCAGCAGCACAATGGAGTCGCTGTCAAAAAAGTTCTCTTTCAGCTTGAGGTAGTAATACTTGCGGTTATCTGCCATTGTCCCTGTCCTCCTTTTTCCGGCGTTTGGAGTAGTAGCGGGGGCAGAGTATGATAACCGCCCGGAAGCTCTGCTTGCAGCTATGGGTACAGCCCCGGCAGAGGTCGTTGTATGTGATACGGTCGCAGGTGGTATTTCCGACTTTTACTTGCCGCAGGAAAAAAGACCATTCCAGCCGCCGTTTCTTGCTCATTCTTGGCATGGGTGCGCTCCTTTCTGCCGTTTCCGCTGGTGTGGCGGTATCGGCGGTAATTCTGTATCATCTCGGTATCATTTTCGGGGTTTTTCTGCCCTGTAAGCCCGTTAAAAAATCCTTTGGTATTGCGGATAGGGTACGGGGCAGCCCCCTTGTTCTGTATGGGTTCGGGTACATTTTGGGGTGGTTTTTATCGCTCCTGTTCCTGCCTTTTCACAGGCTTGCGTTCCCGGCGTAAAATCTGGTCGATATCGCCCTTGACAGTCTGTAAGCGGCGGTATTCCTCCCGTTTTGCCCGGTAATCGTTGTAGCCGCTGTTTTTCTCTTGGATAAGGCTTTCAATCTCTGCTTGCAGGGCTTTATAGCTCGGCAGCTTGGAAATGCCGTTCTCCCTGAAATAACGGGCGGCTGCGTCTGCTATGATAAAGTCGCTTTCGTGCTTCTGACGGTAGGCTGCTTTTGCTTTGGCGTTTTTCTGCTGTTTCAGCCCGTCCCGGACAGGGCGGGTCTTGGAATAGGCAAGCACCTGCCGTTGCAGCTCCTTTTTCCCGTTCAGCGTCTTTTCCACCTGCTTCAGCTCTGTAAGGCTTTCCTGCATGGCGGCATAAGCGGCAGAACAGGCTTCGTCCAGTTCCTCCGGGGAAGAAAAGCCATACTGCTGATAGGCGGTAACGGTAGCTGCCATTTGCTTTAGGTTGTGCTTTGCCGCCCAGCGGTCATAGCCCACGCCCTTGCCCTCGGCTCGCTTGGCTTCCCGGTCAACCATGCGCTGCAAGGTGTTGTCTGCCGGGGTGGTTTTTGCGGCTTTTTCCTCCCGCAAGCGTTCCTTTTGGGTGTGTGGGTATTCGGGTATGTCTGTGGTCTGTTCGGCGGCTCTGTGGGCGTTCTGCGTGAGCAGGGCAAGGACAGCAGCCTTGTCAAAATCGTCCCCCAGCTTCCGGGCTGTGATAGGCTTTGTCCTGTCCGGCGTGAGGTAGGAAAGCCGCCCCCGGCTCTCCTTGACGGTCACGCCCTCCCGCAGCAAAAGGGAAGAAAACTCGTCAAAGCTGGTAGCTTGGGAAAGTGCCTGCCGTATCGTCCGGCGCAGCTTCGCCTTGTCCGTTTCAAACTTGGTGGGCTTGGTCGGCTGTCCTGCGGCTTCTCTGGCAGCGTTCTCTTTATCAAGGGCAAGCTGCCCTTTCTTTGCCGCCCAGTATTCCCGTTCCGTTATCCGTTCCTTGCTGCCGTTCAAAAGGTCGATTTGGTAAAGCCCCTCCCGGTGGCACATCTCCATGACTTCACTCTTGAAATATTCCATAGCGGCATTGGTGCAGCGGTGCTTGCAGCCCTCCCGTGTGTCGGCTGGTCTGTCCATGTAGGGCAGAAGCGGGACTTCATAAATCCGCAGGGAGTTGAGGACGATATGCACATGGATATTGCCGCTGTGGTTATGCCCGTCCGGGTGGGTGCATACAAGGGCTTGGTGTCCGGGGAAATGCTCGGCACAAAATTCCTCGCCCAATGCTTGCGCCCGGTCTACGGTCAAGCCGTTGTCTGTCCCGTCCCGTGGGTCAAAGCTGATGATATAGTGGTGGCTTTTCACATCTTCCCGTTTTTGGTTTTTCTCATAGCGGAGATTGGCTCGCATACAGGCAACAGCGAAATCCTCGCCCCCGCAGTTAAGGGAAGAAATGCGGTAATCCTCCCTCGGTATCAGCCGCCCGTTTTCATCAAGGGTGGGCTTCATGGTAAACTCGTCATGCTCAAATGTGAGGTAGGCTTCCGCTGCACCATAGTCGGCATTTTTAGAGCTGATATGTTTGAATGTTGCCAACAGCGTCACCCACTTTCTGCAAGACTTCAAACTTTAGGGCAGCAAGGTCGGAAACCGCCGCCCGTACCTCCCCGGCAAGCTGCGGGTAGGGGCTGTGCCACTCGTTCAGCGTCCGGGCTATCTGGTTTAAGTTGCCGCCGATCCTGCCGTATTCGGCGGTCAGCTTCCCGACAGCGGCAAGCAGCTCGTCGTTGACGGGGGAAACGGTTATGATGGGGCGTATGGCTGCCCCGGTTATGGCTTGCCGGATAAACTCGGCTTGGCTCATGTTGCAGGCAGAAAGCCTTTCCGCAAACTCGGCGTATTCTTCCTCGGTCATGCGTGTCTTGACTACCCGGCTGCGGTGCGGCGTGTTGTATCGTTTTCGCATGGTAAAACCTCCTTTCTGTGCGTGGTGTCCTCTCACTAATAGGAGAAAAACGGGGTGTGAAGCGGAACTGTTTTTGAAAAATCCGAAAAAATATTTTGAGGGATTTTTAAGCGGCGCAAGCCGCATAAGCAGGGTTTGGGGAAGGCACTCCCCAACAAGATTCCCGCAGGGGCAAAATGAGCGAAAAGCGAATTTTGGTACTGCGGTAGAATCTTGCTCTCCGTGACTGCAAACTTTCTCTCACTTCCGTCCGCCACTTTTTTGGAAAACTGCAACCACAAAAGTTTGTTTCTCTTTTTCTGCTACTACTAATCCTGTAAAGGGCATTCCTGCCCGCTTTCGCTAAAATGACACCGGACGCAGTGGTTTCTACCCGGTGTTGGAGAAATCCTTTCTCTTTGCCCTCTACTACGGGTAAATGCTCCAAATGCCAAACACCAGGGCAGAAAAATTCCCTCCTCGCTTACTACTACAACCGGCAGGGGGCAAAATGGCCGGGAGCGGAGCCGGACAACAAAAAAAGCAGTAAAGGTCAAGTCCTGTGGAGTGGTGTAATCGTTTTGTGTCCTTCGGAGTGGGTTATGCGCTGAGTTGGAGTGGGGGTTCCTCCTGTTGGGTGGGTTGGGGTGTGAGTCGTGATTTGGTGAGGATGTCGAGGCTGAGGTAGCGTCTGCCTTCGGCCCATTCGTCGTTTTGTTCGGCTAGGACGGCTCCGACCAGGCGGATGATGGCCTGGCGGTTGGGGAAGATCCCCACGGAGTCGGTGCGTCGGCGGATTTCGCGGTTGAGGCGCTCATTGGGGTTGTTGGACCAGATCTGGGTCCATACCCCGGTGGGGAAGGACGCGAAGGCGAGGACGTCTGCCCTGGCTTGATCGAGGTGATCACACACAGCGGGGAGCTTGTCGTGCACGTAGTCCAAGAGTCGGTCGTATTGAGCGTTGACTGAGGCGGCGTCGGGTTGGTCGTACACCGAGTGCAGCATCGCTTTGACGGCGGGCCATAGCGCTTTGGGGGTGATGGACATGAGATTCGCGGCGTAGTGGGTGCGGCATCGTTGCCAGGTGGCTCCGGGTAGGTTCGCTGCGATGGCTTCGACCAGGCCCAGATGGGCGTCACTGGTCACCAGGCGCACGCCGGTGAGGCCTCGGGCGACCAGGTCGGCGAAGAACTCGTTCCACGCCGGGCCGGTCTCGCTGGTGGATACGCGCACCCCCAGTACTTCTCGGTGTCCGTCATTGTTGACTCCGGTGGCAACCAGGACCGCGCACGAGACGACGCGTCCTCCTTCGCGCACCTTCATGGTCAGTGCGTCAGCGGCGACGAACGTGAAAGGCCCAGCGTCGTCGAGGGGGCGATGGCGGAACTCGTCCACGTGTTCGTCCAGGTCGGCTGCCATACGTGAGACCTGGGACTTCGATAGTCCTGTGATCCCCAGGGTTTTGACGAGCTTGTCCATGCGGCGTGTGGATACTCCCGCTAAGTAGCAGTCAGCAACCACTGTGATCAAGGCGTTTTCGGAGCGTTTGCGGCGCTGCAACAGCCACTCTGGAAAGTAGGTGCCTGAGCGTAGCTTGGGGATCGCCACGTCAATGGTGCCGACCCTGGTATCCAGGGGCCGGTAGCGATACCCATTGCGCTGGGTGTGACGCTGCGGGTCTTGTTGGCCCCACTGGGCCCCGCACACGGTGTCAGCGTCCGCTGAGAGCAACGCGTTGATCACGTGCTGGAGCAGGGAACGCATCAAATCTGGGGACGCCTGGGATAACGCCTCGCCAAGCAGGCCAGCAGGGTCGATAATATGAGGAGCGGTCATCGTTGTGCCTCCAAATCGTTTCGAGTCAGAAGTAGAGAGCTTTCTCGAAGGATCACACGGTGACCGCACCCATATCAAACGGGCCGACCACCCACGGTTACACCACTATGCGGGACGCTACTGCAGTAAATCTTTTTCAAGACTTACTGCTTTCGCTGGCCGCGTCGGTGGCGGCTGGTATTCAGTTTTTATGACTTGTCCGGTGGTTCGTCAAGCCGGAACTTGAATTGACAGTCAATTAACCGCTGCTTTACATAGTCCTCCACCTCGGCGTTGACCTGCCCGTTCACTTTTGAGAAATAGCGGATATATCCGGCGTAGTGGAGCAGGACAGCGTTCACGGCTTCTGGGTCGCCCTCACGGGCTTTGAGGATTGTTTCATAGGGGAGAAGTCTACTCATACCGGCTCACCCCCATTTCTTCGCGTAGCCGCTGCAAGGCAAGCTGGATATGCCGCCCCGCTGTGCTGCGTGACCGGCCAATACACGCGCCGATCACGCGCTGCGGCTGGCGCAGAAAGTAATAGCGCAGGATTTCTTCCCGCGTCTGCTCCGGCAAAACAGAGATCGCGTCGGCAAGGGCGGCGTTGCAGAGCAGGACGGTCTGACCGCAGACGGTAAATGGGTATTCCTCGTCCGGCTCCGACGCGGCAAACTGGACAAACTTCTCGTTCATCAGATAGTCAAGGGAAACTTGCCGTTCCCATTGCCGTTTAAGCTTCAAAATCTTGTCCAAGGCGGCACAGCGGATAACAGTCTTGCAAAAGGCGTTGTACCTGCGCTGGATATATTCTTGATAGGCTATCTGGTCGGTCATGGAAATTCCCCTTTCTGAATAATAGTGCGGGGCGGTGGCACTTCTTGCTGTCGCCCCTTGATTGCCTACCAGCAAAGGCGGGCGGGGCTGTCAACGGCTGCGCATATGCGCCGTTCATCTTGACCGTTGACTGGCTCGGCTGGGTTTGCTATTTACCCGACAAACTTGAATTTATTTTAAGCTATCACGTTTTACCTTCTTAAGCCTTACTATCATTACCATAGGAATTTCTTTGTTGGTTTTAAAACATTCTTCATAAAATCCATCAATGACAAATCCAGCTCTAAAACAAAGGTTAAAAATATCTTGTATGGAACGATGATAATAAATCTGCTCTTTCGGTTGCCCTTCAATCGCTATATCATAGTAACTGTGCGGTGTCATATATTTTTCAGTCAACGTGACAAAACAAGGGTGTTGCGTTGCAAAGACAAAAATTCCGCTTTCCTGCAACAGTTCATAAACAGCCATAAGAAGTGGTTCAATATCCGTAATATCCATAATTGCCATATTAGAAACTGCTTTCGTAAAGGCTCGATTTCTTTTTAATTCTAATATACTTTTTCTATCGGTCGCATCCGCCACACAAAATTCAATTTGTTTTGCATATTGTGATTGCCGTCTTTTAGCCAATTCTATCATTTTTTTGCTGTAATCAAAAGCGACAACCGAAGCGCCTCTTTGTGCAAGATACGAAGAATAATTTCCATTGCCACACGCAATATCCAAAATGTAATCCGCAGGATTAGGAGATAGAAGTTCCGTTACTTTGGGACGCACTACCTCTCTGTGAAATTCATTAGATTCGTCACCCATTGCATTATCCCAAAATTGTGCGTTCTCCTCCCAGATTTTTTTACTTTCCTCTGTTCCCATGTTCTCTCCCACTCCCCAAATTTGCTTTTTTGCTTCCATTAAATCTTCCTTACTATATTCCATTGTTACCCTCCATAACTTCTGATTGTTGCCGTCTTGACGATTATGTATCTTTACATTACCTTCTGAAACATATGGCGCACCTTGTCCAGGCGGCTGTTTGGACGGCGGGGCTGGATGACCGGCTGACCGACAGCGGCCTGATATCCTTTCAGCTCTGTAAGGCATACGCTCCGCCCGTTGGTGTAAAAGGCCAGATCAGTACGGTATGCCTGTATACAGCGGGCGGGAATCTCGCCAGTAAAGACAACTTCATCCTTTTTTACCTGGGCCGTTTCGATGGTGGCACAGTATTTCGGTGCATCATGATAAGCCCTGGAAAGGTATTCCTGGGGCGCATAGAGGATGAAGGAGAGATAAGGTTCCAGCAGCTGCGTCCCCGATTCCTTCAATGCCTGTTCCAATACAATCGGGGCCAATGAGCGGAAGTCCGCCGGCGTGCTGACCGGACTGTAATAAAGCCCGTATTCAAAGCAAATCTTACAGTCCGTTACGTTCCAGCCGAACAAGCCCTGCTCCAGCCCGTAACGGATACCATCCCTGACAGCGTTTTGAAAACTCTGGTTCAAGTATCCCAGCGAAACCCGGCTCTCGTATTGTACACCGGAGCCAAGCGAGAGTGGTGTAACAGACAGTCCTATGGATGCCCAAAACGGGTTGGGCGGCACCTCGATATGGATGGTGTGGCTGGCTGCTTTGAGCGGCCGCTCCATATAAATGACGGAGGGTTCCTTTACCACTGTTTCAAGCTTGTATTTTTCCGACAGCAAAGCGGAAACAACCTCCAACTGCACCCGGCCCAAAAAAGAAAGAATGATCTCATGGGTGATGGAATTCACTTCGCAACGCAAAAGCGGGTCAGTATCCGCAAGTTGCGTAAGAGCGTCCAGCAGCCGTTCTCTTTGCGCTGCCGTTTTCGGCGCAATCGTCGTCCGCAGCATGGGGAGGGGGTCCTCGCGCCACCTTTTACGAGGGAGCCGGGTTTGGTCCCCTAATACATCGTTTAACCTCACGCTGTCGCTGGGAAGGATAACAATTTCACCCTGATAAGCGGTGTCTGTCCGAACAATTTCCCCTTTGGATGGAATACGCATCTCTGTGATTTTCAGCTTTTCTCTCCCGGCCAGGGCCACCGTATCCCGCAGGCGCAGCGTTCCGCTGTATAACCGTAGATAGACACGCCGCTGGCCGCAATCGGTGTACTCAACCTTGAAAACGCTGCCGCATAGGGCGGCGCCCCCCTGTTCCCCAATCGGTTGGAACAGCCCTGTCACCGCATCCATCAACGGTTGAATGCCAAGGCCATTTTTGGCGCTGCCATGATAGACTGGGAACAGGGAGGCGTCTTGAACCCGCTGCTGTTCCTCCCGCGCAAGTTTTTCCCGGCTGATTGGTTCTCCTGCGATATACTTTTCCAATAATTCATCGTTATTTTCGATGACCGCATCCCATGCTTCTATGTCGGTATTTTCCTCCAGGACTATTTCCGGGGACAGCGACACCGTCTGCTTGATGATAATATCGGCGGAGAGCTTATCCCGAACAGACTGAACCACGCTCTGCAAATCAACGCCAGCCTGGTCGATCTTGTTGATAAAGATAACGGTGGGAATGTTCATTTTCCGCAGGGCATGGAACAGAATACGGGTCTGGGCCTGCACGCCATCTTTAGCGGAGATCACCAAGATGGCCCCATCTAAAACAGCCAAAGAGCGGTACACCTCCGCCAAAAAATCCATGTGGCCGGGCGTATCCACAATGTTAACTTTACATCTGTGCCACTGGAAGGAAGTGACTGCCGCTTGAATGGTAATCCCACGCTGCCGCTCCAAAAACATGGTGTCCGTCCTCGTTGTCCCTTTTTCGACGCTCCCCGGTTCTGAAATGGCTCCGCTGGCATATAGCAGGCTCTCCGTCAAGGTCGTCTTTCCAGCGTCTACATGGGCAAGAATTCCAATATTGATTATTTTCATGTGATTGTCCTCCCTTTACAGCCCCAAAGGGCATAAAAATCCCCAGCAGTAAAATACTTTTACCACTGGGGATTATAAGTTGCGGACATACACATATACAGCATACACCTGTTTGTGATTGCTGTTTTTGGGGATATGTCAAAATTGATAAGGCAAAAGTATTCTTAAATTGGGTACAAAAAACTAAGCCCCTACAAAAGGAGCTATCATAATCCTTTGTTCCCACTATTTGATTATAGTTTTATTTAAGAATACCTTGCCGCATATTTTTTACTCCTTTTCTGGATTAAATCATTGTATCACATCAGTTTTAGGAAAGCAAGTACCTAAAAGAAATTTTTCTTCCCCTTATATGTAACAATCATACCGGCTTCCTAGCGTTCAGAATGTTTTCTGCTGTCTGCTGTGGTGTTTGGTTGGAATTGTCCAACCAAAAGCCGATCCGTGGTGTTGTCTGCATTTTACTAAATACAAATTCAATGTATACAGAAAGATATAAGGAGTGGGAGGGATTCCGCCGTAGTTGGCATTGTAGGAAAATCCAAAAGTTTAGATTTTCCCACAATGCTTATCTTTTGGTCTTTGGTTCGGAATAGTGTAGTGCTGGCGGTCTATCTCTTGTTTTCGGTTGCTTGCTTCCTTACCGTACATGAGCATTCCTCCAGCGCTTGTAACGCTTCTTCCCAATCATGGACGTGTCGGCGCCGAGAGCCGTCTCGATGAGGCGCACCAGGCGCACCCTGGCCTCATCGGCGATCCGGTCGAGCTGCGTCAACGCCTCGGCGGGATCCATCTGCGCACGCTCAAGACTCGCCCCCAGGTCGTTCGCGGCCAGGCGCTGCTCGTTGAGCCACGCCGTGAGGGACGCCGCCATGCTCAGGACCGACGGCTCGCGGCTTCGCCGTTGGACGCTCTCCGTGAGGGTCTCGACGACGGTCAGGTCCTCGTACACCGGACCCAGCTCGTTGTCCCACACCGCGCGCCAGGCAGGAGCCAGCGCGAAGAGATCGCACGCGGCCATCAACGCGACGTGCGCGTCCATCAGGCCGTGGAAATCCCCCACGATCGTCTCCGTTTCCCGAGCCGTCGCGGCGCTCATCGAAGCGAGGAACGGAATCGAAGCCTCCGCAGCGATACGAGCGCGCAGACTGTCGCGCTCGGCCCGAGCGGCCTCGAGGCGCGCGCTCAGGCCTCGGTCGTAGCGCCCGGCCCCAAGGAGTGGGCAGAAGGCGCGCTCGACCTCGAGGTGACGCTTCTCAAGCCCTTCCCATTCCTCGGCCGCACGCTGTATGTTGTCGCGCGCCAGGCGTCGCAACATCCAGCCCCGCGCCCAGACGACGATCCCCATGAACGAGGTGGCCCACGCATACCAGGTGGGCCACACGAGACTCTGCGGGACATCGACGGCGGACGTCACGGCAAACCACGCGGGAGTCACGAGGAACAGGAGCAGGCCGGCCACGATGCGCAGGACACCACGCAGGCTGCGCCACGATGTGTTCGGGCGTTCGGGGCCTTGATTGAGCGCGTCGACGGCTAGCGATGTCATGGCTCCACTCTAGCACGGATAGCACTCAATTGCCGGGTATCGCTCCACGTCTCAGAAGGACGAGGACGAGCCTGATCCTGAGAAGCCACCCGAGGACGAACCGTAATCTGCGCTGGATGTACTCGACGAGGTACTGGTGTCATAGGTCACGTAATCATCGAAGTACAGCGGTCGCACGTAAATGTAGCTGTTGTAGTCCTCAAAATAACCCGATGTGTTGGCCTGGTATGCGCCCAGATTGACTCCGGCAGAGTTCGCGGTCAGTCGAATCGTCGAAGCGGGGTTATATTCGTAAGTCTCTCCCTTGCTGAGGTACGAGCCGTGGTAGAACATCTCGCTTGCATCCACAACTTCAGACGGCGGGCTCTGCCACCTGGCGTAACGTTGCCTGCCTTCCGCCGTCGTGTCGGCCGCCAGCGCCGTTGTCACCACGTCGGCCAGGCGTGAGCGGCACTCGTTCGCGATCCGGTCGAGTTCTTCGAGAGCCTGAACCGGGGTTAGTTCCGCGCGTTCGAGGCGATCTCCGAGGTCGATGAGCAGCTCGCGTTGCGCGTTGGTCCAATCGAACAGCGAGGTCGTTGCTCCGTGCACCTGCGGATTCTTGACGCGGTTACGTACCTTCACCCCGACGTTGTCGACAGCCAGCAGATCTTCGAAGACCGGGCCAACTTCGTTGTCCCACACGGTGCGCCAGCCGGGCGCCAATGCGAAAAAGTCGCCCGCAGCCAAGATTGCGTGGTCTGCGTCCGCCAACGCACGCAGGTCCTCAAGAATCAGATCCGTCTCGTCCGAGGCTCGCGCACTCAGCATTCCGAGAGGGCTCGTCGTTTGCGCCTCGGCGATTCGGGCACGCACCCGCTCGTATTCGGCTCGCGCACACTCGTAGCGCGCGGACAACCCCGTCGTGTAGTGACCAGCATCGAGCAGCGCCACAAATGCGCGCTCGACATCACCGCGGCGACGCTCCAGAGCTTCCCATTCGTCAGCAACCTTCTGCGCGTTTCGCTGAGCCTTGCGCCGCAGGCTCTGCCCGCGCGCGAGAATCCCGATTCCGCCGAGGGTAGCAACCCATCCCTTCCATCCGGGCCACTGCACGTGATTCTCAAGGCTCATGCCCTCCGCATTGGGCATAACAGCTGCCGCCTCAGTGACCGCGGCAACCACTCCCTGGCTCCAACGCCCGTTGCGGAAATCGTCCTTCGCCGCATTCTGAATGCTCTCCTGGATCGACAGGACCGGGGCGATGTCCTCACCGAAGTAGGTGCCAACCTGTCGGTGCGTGGGAGAGACCGCGAGAATGAAATAGCCGTCGGCCCATTTGTAGCCATTGCGCGCAATCCACTCCGGGTGTTTCGCGCGTGCGTACTTGAGTGTTGCCTCGTCCAAGTTGTCGTCGGTCAAGTTGTCGGTGGACAGGACGACGAGGTGGGTGGGCCGCAGGAAGCCGATCCCCTCGAGGACAACGCTCAGGGGGCGGCCGTCGACGCTCTGAAAGCTATGGGTCTCGTCCTGAATTTCCACGACGGGCGCGATCAGGTTGGACGCCTGCGCCGTCGGCTTACTGTATTCGTAGTACGACACTGCGAACCACGCAGGCGTCACCAGGAGCAGGAGCGCCCCCACCACGACGCGCAGAAGACCGCGCGCGCTGAGGCTCGTGATCCGGGAGGCGCGCCCCTCAGGACCGGTGTTCGTTGCATCGTTCGTAGAAGATGTCATACATTCACTCTGACACGACGGTCAGGATCATGCTTGGCGGCGCAGTTGGTTTCGAGACAGGAAGACGGGACGAGCGGCCCCTGTCTCTCGCTCAGTCCGATGAGGAGCCGCCGCCTGCCTCGTCCACGTCGTCGCTCAGATATTGATCGAGATACATGGGCAGCAGGTAGACGGACGAGCCACCAGCCGTCAGGACACCGGTTGCCGGAGCTGGCAGTCCTTCCAGGTCAACGCCTGCGGAGTTTGCAGTTAGTCGGATCGTGGCCGCCGGGTTGTACTCGATGTCAGTGTCCGCGTCCTGGCTCCAATAGGCTGCGTCGTACTCCGCGTTCGCCGCGGTGAGCCTGATGCCCGCGTTCTTCCATCGCGTGTAGCGTTGCCGTCCGCGCGACGAGGCATCGGTGGCGAGAGTCGCTTCGATGAGCTCGGCGGTGCGCGCTCGCGCCTCGTTGGTCATCCGGTCGAGTTCTTCAAGGGCCTGATCGGGAGCGATCTGCCCGCCCTCAAGGCGTGTCCCGAGGTCTCTCACCGCGTCCTTGCGGTCTCCCACCTGCTCCCTGAAGGCCTCAATCTCCGCCAGAATACCCGGCTCCGTGTTGACACTTTCGAGGGTGTCTGCGACGTCGTCGAGTATGTCCAGGTCTTCGATGATCGGGCCGATCTCAGTCTTCCACACGTCGCACCAGCCGGGCGCACAGGCGAAAAAGTCGCGCGCCGCCATGATCGCGGTATCCGCGTCCGCCAGGCGTTCCATCCGCGCGAGGATCTCATACTCCGCGCCGCCCGACGCCTCGCTCAGCGACGCGAAGAAATCCGGCGACTTATGCTCGGCGATCCGTGCACCAACCCTGTCGCGTTCGGCTCGGGCACACTTGTGACGTGCCGTCAGTCCAATCTCGTAGTGCCCGGCACCGACGAGCGTGGAAAACACGCGCTCAACCTCTGCCCGCTGGCCCTCCAAGGCCGCCCATTTCTCGGCGATCTCCACCATTTTCTGACGCCCCGAGCGCCGTAGACCGGCGCCGCGCCACAGCACGCCGATTCCGCACAGCGCCATGACCCAGCCGGTCCAATTCGGCCAGCTCAGCCCATCCCCGACCCCATGAAAGGCCCGATCATAGAAGGCGATTCCCAGCTGAAGGGGGGCCGGCAGTACGAGAAGGAGACCAAGAACGAGGCGCAGAAATCCGCGCACAGTACTCCAGGACCGGCGCGAGGCTTCCTGTGTCGCCTGCGCATTGACCACATTCGGTGTCGCGTTCACCATGCCCCAAGTCTGACACAGGCCCTCATCAGTTGTCCGGTATGTAGGCGTGCACCGAAAAGAAAGCGGGGCGAGCGGCTCTCGCCACTCGCCCCGTTCTCACCCGCCGATCACTCGGAGGGCGTCGTCTTCTGGATGAGCATGAGGAACTCAGCGTTGGACTGGGTTTCCTTGAGCTTGTCGAGGACCAGCTCGAGGCCCTGCTGCTGATCGAGGGTCCCCAGGACGCGGCGGAGCCTCCACATAATGCGCAGCTCCTCGGGCTTGAAGAGCAGCTCCTCGCGACGGGTGCCCGACGCGTTGAGGTCGATCGCGGGGAAGATGCGGCGCTCGGCGAGCTGACGCGACAGGCGCAGCTCCATGTTGCCGGTGCCCTTGAACTCTTCGAAGATGACCTCGTCCATCTTCGAGCCCGTCTCCACCAGCGCGGAAGCGATGATCGTCAGCGAGCCGCCCTCGGAGATGTTGCGGGCGGCGCCGAAGAACTTCTTGGGCGGGTACAGCGCGGACGCGTCCACACCACCGGAGAGGATGCGGCCCGAGGCGGGTGCGGCCAGGTTGTAGGCGCGCGACAGACGCGTGAGCGAGTCGAGGAGGACGACGACATCCTGGCCCAGTTCGACGAGGCGCTTGGCGCGCTCGATCGCGAGCTCGGCGACGGTCGTGTGGTCCGATGCGGGGCGGTCGAAGGTGGAGGCGATGACCTCACCCTTCACGATCGAACGCATGTCGGTGACCTCTTCGGGGCGCTCGTCCACCAGGACGACCATGAGGTGCACCTCCGGGTTGTTCAGCTCGATGGCCTTGGCCATCTGCTGAATGACCATCGTCTTACCGGCCTTGGGCGGGGAAACGATGAGGCCGCGCTGCCCCTTGCCCACGGGGGCGACCAGGTCGATCACTCGGGGTGTGAAGGCCTTGGGCGAGGTCTCCATGCGCAGCTGCTCGGAGGGGTAGACGGGGGTCAGCTTGCCGAACTCGCGGCGCGCCTGCGCCTGCTCGACCGTCATGCCGTTGACCGAGTCCACGCGCACGAGGGCGTTGTACTTCTGGCGCTGACGCTCGCCCTCGCGGGGCAGGCGCACGGCGCCGGCCACGGCGTCACCGGCACGCAGGCCCCAGCGGCGCACGTTGCCGAGCGTCACGTAGACATCATTCGGGCCGGGCAGGTAGCCGGAGGTGCGCACGAAGGCGTGGTTCTCCTGAATGTCGAGGATGCCGGCGATCGGCGCGAGGTTGTCCTCGCCGCCGCGCGCGGGGCGGCTCTCGCGGTCGCGGCCCTCGCGGCCCTCGCGTTCGCGGCCCTCGCGGTCGCGGCGGGAGCGGCGTCCGCGGTCGCGGCGGGAGCGGCGACCTTCGGGGTCGTCTCCGTCGGGCAGCTCGATGTTCAAGACGGTCTCGACGACGGTCGTGTCGGGCTCGGGCGTGGGCTCGGTGCGCTCGGCGGCCGGCAGAGGTAGATCGAGCGTCACGCGCGCGGGCTCGACGGCGCCCTGGCTGACCGCGCGGCGGCGGCGCGAACGGCGGGGGGCCTCGGCGGCCGACGCTTCCGAAGGAGCGGCCTCGGGCGCGGGGGCAGTGGGGCCTTCCTGGGACGAGGCCGGGGCCTCGTCGCGGGGAGCGGCGGCAGGCGTGGTCGGAGCGCTGGCGTCGTTGCTCAGGAGCTCGATCAGCTGGGGCTTACGAAGCTGGGAAATGCCCTTGAGACCGCGGGATGCGGCTAGAGCCTTGAGCTCGGGCAGCTTCATCGCCGACAGCGACGCGGTCGTCATCTCGGCGGGGGTTTCGTTGCTCACGAAGGGATCCTTACTGGAATGCGCCCATATCGGGCGGGTGAATTGCTCAAGCACACGAAAAAGCTTGATAAGGGAGATGCGCATGGAAGGCGCATCGCAACGGTCGGAGGCGAGCAGTCGACTCGGACCTGGGGAAAATATAGCAAGACCACCAGCCCGCTGCCGATCAGACGGCGCGACTGGCGGTGCTTGCGCAGAAACTCACAGCTCGCAGGCTGTTCAGAACTCGACCTTCGCGAGGGAGCCGCGGGTGATCTGCACACCCGACGCAGCGACGCCGAGCGGCAGGACGCGCCACCCGGAACGCGCGGCTTCGTGGCGGATGTCCGCGCCCACGGGCTCGAGCGACATGACAGTGGGGCCGGCGCCCGAGACGACGGCCGCGTATCCCGCGCCGCGCAGCCAATCGACCAGCGCGAGGGAGGGCTCCATGGCGCCGCGTCGCTGCTCCTGGTGGAGGCGGTCGCGGGTGGCCTCCATGAGCAGCGTATGCAGGTCCGCTCCCCCGCTGGCCCGGGCCTGTCCCGACAGGAGGGCCGCAAGCGAGGCGGCGCGGGCAACGTTAAAGCGCGCGTCCACGTGAGCAACAGTGCGCGGCAGGGCGGCACGGGCCGTGGCCGTGCGCAGCTCGAAGTCGGGAATGAAGACGACCGGTTCGATGCCTTCGGGCGGGCTCAACCGCAGCGCACCAACCTCCTCGGTCTCCTCGTTCATCCAGGCGACCGTTGCACCACCGAAGACGGCGGGCGCGACGTTGTCGGGGTGGCCTTCCATCTGCGAGCCGATCTCGAGAATCTCCTGGCGTCCGAGCACGTCGGCATCGCCGATGAGCGCGCGGGCGAGCGTCACGCCCGCGACGATCGCGCTGGCGGAGGAGCCCAGGCCTCGCGAATGAGGGATGCGGTTCGTGCAGCGCATGCGCACCCCCACCTGGGGCGCGCCTGCTCGGTCCAGCGCCAGGCGCAAGGCGCGCACGACGAGGTTGTCCTCGCCCTGCTCCACGTCGCCGGCGCCCTCGCCCTCGACAACGACGCAGGTCGGGCCCGTCGTGGCGTGAACGGAGACCTCGTCCCACAGGTCGAGGGCCAGTCCCATGCAGTCGAAGCCGGGGCCAAGGTTCGCGCTCGTCGCGGGAACCTTGACGGCGACGAAATCGTCATGAACGCGCACGTCACTCACCCTCAACGCGGATCGTGGAGGTCACCTCGCGCACCGCGTCGGAGACGGCGAGTGCACGGGCAACGGCACGCAGGTCTGCCTCGCGAGCCCGGTGGCTGGTCACGACGATGACGCAGGCGCCGGGCACCTGATCGTTGCGCTGATGCACGGACTGAATCGACACTCCGTGGCGGGCGAAGATGCCGGCGACGTCGGACAGGACGCCCAGGCGGTCTTCCACCTGGAGACGGATCTGGTAGCGCGTGTGGGTCGAGCCGGGGTCGAGGATCGGCAGGTGCGCGTAGACGGATTCGCGCGGCGCGTGCCCGCCGAAGGCGCGGTGGTGCGCGGCGGCCACGAGGTCGGACAGGACGGCCGAGGCCGTGGGGGCGCCGCCCGCTCCCTGCCCGTAGAACATGAGGCGCCCGGCATTCTCACCCTCGACGAGGATGGCGTTGAAGGCGCCGTCGACGGACGCCAGCGGGTGATCCGAGGGCACCTGGGCGGGGTGGACGCGCATCGCGACGCCCTCGCGGCCATCCTCGCCGATGCGGCGCTCGGCAATGGCCAGGAGCTTGATGGTGTGGCCCACGCGAGCGGCCTCTTCCATGTCCTCCTTGGTGATGTTGGAGATGCCCTCGACCGCGACGTCGTCGATTCCCACGCGGGTGTGGAAGGCGAGCGAGGCCAGGATGGAACACTTGGCGGCGGCGTCCAGTCCCTCGACGTCGGCCGTCGGATCGGCCTCGGCAAAACCCAGGTCCTGCGCCTGCTTAAGGGCGCCCTCGTAGCTCAGTCCCTTGGAGCTCATCGCATCCAGGATGAAGTTCGTCGTACCGTTGACAATGCCCATCACCGTCGTCACGCGGTCACCCGCGAGGGACTCGCGCAGGCCGTACACGACGGGCACGGCGCCGGCGACGGCAGCCTCGTAGTAGAGGTCGGCGTCGTTGGAGGCGGCAGCCTCGTACAGCTCCGGGCCGTGCGCGGCGAGCAGGGCCTTGTTGCCCGTCACGACCGAGATGCCCTGGGTGAGGGCGCGCAACACGAACGTGCGCGCCGGCTCGATGCCGCCGATCAACTCGACGACGAGGTCCATCCCGTCAATGGCCTCGGCGGGGTCGGTCGTCAGCAGCTCGCGGTCGATCGGGGAGTCGCGCGGGGCATCCACATTGCGGACAAGGACTCGGCGGACCTCCATCTGTGCACCGGAGCGGGCGGCGAAATCCTCGCGGCTGGACTGCAGGATGCGAATGACCTGGCTACCGACGGTTCCAGCGCCAAGAACGCCAACTGCGAGGACCGGACGGGGTGCGGACATAGGGATTATCTCCTTCGTGAAACGGGCACTGGTACCAGTGTAGGTGGTCAAAGGCCCCCCTTCCCTAACGGGGACCTTCGTCCTATAATTGCAGCGCGAGAGACTTTCGACTCACACCCCTGAGACACAGAACATAGATCGATGGGCGAAACAGGTTGTCTGGTCGCCATCGACCGTAGGACAATAGACCCAAGCGCCGGAATCCGGCGCACTGACGGAGCGATGCTCCCAACGACCGTCCCCACAGGGAAACGGAAAATCCGAGAAGAGGAAGAATGACGACAGCAGACCAGAAAGCCTGGGAAGGTTTTGTCAAGGGTAACTGGTGCGATGAGATCGACGTCCGCGACTTCATCCAGCTGAACTACACCCCGTATGAGGGCGACGCCTCGTTCCTGGCTGGCCCCACTGAAAAGACCATGCGGGTCTGGAACACCCTCGAGGAAAAGTACCTCTCCGAAGAGCGCAAGGTGCGCATCCTCGACGTTGACACCGACACCCCGGCCGACATCGACGCCTTCAAGCCCGGTTACATCTGCGAGGACGACAACGTGATCGTCGGCCTCCAGACCGACGCTCCGCTCAAGCGCGCAATGATGCCCAACGGCGGCTGGCGCATGGTCGAGACCGCCATCCACGAGGCCGGCAAGGAATACAACCCCGAGGTGAAGAAGATCTTCACCCAGTACCGCAAGACCCACAACGACGCGGTCTTCGACATCTACACCCCGCGTATTCGCGCCGCCCGCTCCTCCCACATCATCACCGGCCTGCCGGATGCCTACGGCCGTGGCCGCATCATCGGTGACTACCGCCGCGTGGCCCTCTACGGTGTTGATCACCTCATCGCCGAGAAGCAGAAGGACAAGGATCGCTACGCCGACCAGCCCTTCTCCGAGCACTGGGCGCGCTACCGCGAGGAGCACTCCGAGCAGATCAAGGCCCTGAAGAAGCTGAAGAACCTGGCCGCCTCCTACGGCTACGACATCTCCGGCCCGGCCACCAACGCGCACGAGGCCGTGCAGTGGACCTACTTCGGCTACCTGGCCTCCGTGAAGTCTCAGGACGGCGCCGCCATGTCGATCGGCCGCCTCTCCGGCTTCTTCGACTGCTACTTCGAGCGCGACCTGAAGAACGGCACGCTCGATGAGTCGGGCGCGCAGGAGATCATCGACGCCCTGGTCATCAAGCTGCGCATCACCCGATTCCTGCGCACCATCGCCTACGACCAGATCTTCTCGGGCGATCCCTACTGGGCAACCTGGTCCGACGCCGGCTTCGGCGACGACGGCCGCACGCTGGTCACCAAGACCTCGTTCCGTCTGCTCCAGACTCTGGTGAACCTCGGCCCGGCCCCCGAGCCGAACATCACCATCTTCTGGGACGAGAACCTGCCCCGCGGCTACAAGGAGTTCTGCGCCCGTATCTCGATCGAGACCTCGTCGATTCAGTACGAGTCCGATCCGCAGATCCGCGCCCACTGGGGCGACGACGCCGCCATCGCGTGCTGCGTGTCCCCCATGCGCGTCGGCAAGCAGATGCAGTTCTTCGGCGCCCGCGTGAACGCCGCCAAGGCCCTGCTCTACGCCATCAACGGCGGCCGCGACGAGATGAGCGGCAAGCAGGTCATGGAGGGCTACGAACCCGTCCAGGGCGACGGCCCCCTCGACTTCGACGACGTGTGGAAGCGCTACGAGGAGATGCTGGACTGGGTCGTTGGCACCTACGTCGAGGCCCTCAACATCATCCACTACTGCCACGATCGCTACGCTTACGAGGCCATCGAGATGGCGCTGCACGACGCCGAGATCGTTCGCACCATGGGCTGCGGCATCGCCGGCCTGTCCATCGTCGCCGATTCGCTGGCCGCCATCAAGTACGCGAAGGTCTACCCGATCCGCGACGAGACCGGCCTGGTCGTCGACTACCGCACCGAGGGCGACTTCCCGACCTACGGCAACGACGATGACCGCGCCGACGACATCGCCGCGACCGTCGTCCACACCGTCATGGACAAGATCCGCGCGCTCCCCATGTACCGCGACGCGATCCCGACCCAGTCGGTCCTGACGATCACCTCCAACGTCGTCTACGGCAAGGCCACCGGTTCCTTCCCGTCGGGCCACGAGAAGGGCACCCCCTTCGCCCCCGGCGCGAACCCCGAGAACGGCATCGACACGCACGGCATGGTCGCCTCCATGCTGTCGGTCGGCAAGCTGGACTACAACGACGCGCTCGACGGCATCTCGCTGACGAACACGATCACCCCGCAGGGCCTGGGCCGCTCCAAGGAAGAGCAGATCCAGAACCTGGTCGGTATCCTCGACGCCGGCTTCGTCCCCGACGATTCCTGCGCCTACGACGGAACCAAGGGCTACTGATCCACCATTGGCGGGGATCAACTCGCATCCCTTGTTGATCCCCGCCACCCAACCCGTGGGTGAGGCCGCGACCCGGCCCGCCCAGCCGGCACCGCCGGAGTCTCACAATTAAGGAGAAATGTTATGGCAACCAAGACCTACGAAGAGCGTCTCGCTGACATGAAGGCCGCCCGCGAGGAGCGCGGCGACAAGGATGGCCTGTACCACGCGAACATCAACGTTCTCGAGGAGTCCACGCTGAAGGACGCGATGGAGCACCCCGAGAAGTACCCGAACCTGACCGTTCGCGTTTCCGGCTACGCCGTGAACTTCGTCAAGCTCACCCGTGAGCAGCAGCTGGACGTCCTGTCCCGCACCTTCCACCACTCGGCCTGATCGGTCGACGGTAGTGGGGCGTTGGGCGCACGCCCGGCGCCCCACTGCTATGCCCGCCGGTTGCGCCCGCAATCGCGCACGCCCCGGCCTCGTTCGCGCCATCGCCGCGCCCGTACTACCTCGAAGAAGGAATCATGACGCAGCCCCTCGCCATTCCCACGTTCCGCGAGCAGGACTTCCAGGCTCCCCAATCCCGTACCGTCGGCGCGGGCGTCGAGGGCCTTGAGGAGATCACGGACCTGGAGCGTTCCGAACGCTTGCGACGCATGCGAGAGGGCACGCTCGGTTCCATTCATTCCTGGGAGCTGGTGACCGCCGTCGACGGCCCCGGCACGCGCATGACCGTGTTCCTCAACGGTTGTCCGCTGCGCTGCCTCTACTGCCACAACCCTGATACGTTCCTCATGAAAGACGGCGCTCCCGTGTCCGACACGGAGCTGCTCTCCCGCATCGCCCGCTATCGTCGTATTTTCCGAACGACGAAGGGCGGCATCACGCTGTCCGGCGGCGAAGTCCTCATGCAGCCCCACTTCGCCAAGCGCATCCTGCTGGGTGCCAAGGAGATGGGCGTGCACACGTGCATCGACACCTCCGGCTACCTGGGCGCGAACTGCGACGACGAGATGCTCGACGCGATCGATCTGGTGCTTCTGGACGTCAAGAGCGGCGACGAGGAGACTTACAAGAAGGCGACCGGCCGTGAGCTGGCACCCACAATTGCGTTCGGCGACCGCATCGCGGCTCGAGGCGGGGACACACGCATCTGGATTCGTTTTGTCCTGGTTCCGGGCCTGACGGACGACCCCGAGAACATCCGCAAGGTCGGTGAGATTGTCACCCGCTGGAAGGATGTCATCGACCGTATCGAGGTTCTTCCCTTCCACCAGCTGGGTAAGGACAAGTGGCATTCCCTCGGCCTGGAGTATCAGCTTGAGGATACGAAGGCTCCCACGCCCGAGGCAACGGAGGATGTGCGCGAGTACTTCCGCTCGCTGGGTTTCGAGGTCCACTGAGACACACCGCGTGCCCGGCCCCGGCGGGGGCGGCTTAGGTTCGCTCCCCCGGGGTCCACGTGTATCCGGGGCGTCCCCAGCCCTTGGAGTGCGCGAGCTCCGCGGCCATCTGCCCGTAGGGCTCCTCCAGGCGGTCGACGTAGAGGGTTCCTCGGAGGTGGTCGTATTCGTGCTGGAAGATGCGCGCGAGCCAGCCACGCGCGGCCACCGTGATCGGGCGCCCATTCGCGTCGTAGCCGCGCAGGATGGCGCCGAGCGCGCGGCGCAGCGGATAGGTCACGCCGGGGACCGACAGGCAGCCCTCGGCCTCGTCGGCGATGTCTGGCTGGGCGGGGAGGATCGCGCCCGCACCGGCCTCGTCCCAGACGAGGTCAAGCGTGGGGTTGACGACGACGCCGCTCATCGCGTCGTTGAAGCCGAGGGTGGGGGCGCGGTCCAGGGCGAGGGCGTCACGGTAGCGCCTGTCGAAGGGCCCGCCTCCCCGGTACGACCAGACGAAAAGCTGGAGCCCGACGCCGACCTGGGGGGCGGCCAGCCCCACGCCGGGGGCCTCGTGCATGGTGTCGATCATGTCGGCGACGAGGTCGGTCAGGGAGGAATCGAAACGTTCGACGGGGTCGGCGATCCTGTGCAGGACTGGCTCGCCCGTGATGCAGATCGGCAGGACGCTCATGCTTGTTTCCCCGTGGTTCGCTCATCGACGACGCCGACTCGGGCGGCCTGGAGCGCGCGCGGGGCGTTCGGGTCGAGTTCCTTGATGACGCGGGCGGGGTTGCCCACGGCGATGGAGTTGGCGGGAACGGAGCGGGTGACGACGGCCCCGGCTCCGATGATCGAGTTTTCGCCGATGGTGACGCCCGGGCAGACGACGACGGAGCCGCCCAGCCACACGTTATCTTCGAGGGTGATCGGGGCGGCGGACTCCCACTTGGCGCGACGAGGCCCGGGCTCGATCGGGTGGATCGCGGTGTAGAGCGAGCAGTTGGGGCCGATGAGGACGTCGGCACCGATGACGACCGGGGCTACATCGAGAACAGTCAGGCCGTAGTTGATCCAGGATCCGTCACCGATGGTGATGTTGTGCCCGTAGTCGACGCGCAGGGGCGGGCGAATGTCGATGTCCTCCCCCACCTCGCCGAGGACCTGGGCGAGCAGGTAGCGGGCGATGTCCGGGTCGGTGGGGTGCGCCTGTTCGTAGAGGCTCAGGAGGCGTACCGCGCGCTTCGTGAGTGCGCAGAGCTCGTCGTCGGCGATGTAATAGTCGCCGTCGCGCATGCGCTGCGCGGGCGTGCGCGAGTCGTCGCGGAATCGAGGGTCCTCGAAGTTTGTTCCCGGTGCGATGGTCATGCGACCAGGGTAGTGGACGCCTTCTCGAGTCGGGGGACGCGGCGCGCATCGAGGTGGCCGAGCAGGCAATGCAGCTGGGCGATGTCGGCGGCGGGGTCCTCGGGGTGCCACTGCACGCCGATGATCGGGGCGTCGGGAGATTCGATGGCCTCGACGGTTCCGTCGGGGGCGTAGGCGCTCACGCGCAGGGTGTCGCCAAGGCGTGCGACGCGCTGGTGGTGCGCCGACGAAATAACTAGCTCGGAGTCGGTGAGGACGGGCGCCAGGGCGCGCTCGAGGTGGCTGTCGGCGTCGACGCGCGCGCTGTGGCGCACGAATCGGTGATCGGAGAGGATCGTGGGGTTGGAGTGGGTGCCGTCGGCGATGTCCTGTTCGAGGGTGCCGCCGAACGCGGTGTTGATGATCTGCATACCGCGGCAAATGCCCAGCAGCGGTGTGCCGGTTCGGGCAGCGTAGTCGACGAGGGCGAGCTGTCCGAGGTCGGCGCGGTACCAGTGACGCCCCTCACGCTTGTAGCCCTGGGAGGCTCCGTAGTGGGCGGGGTGGACGTCTTCGCCGCCCATGATGATGATCGCGTCGGCGGCGCTGGCGCGCAGCGTGGCGCCCTCGGCTCCGTCTTCCTGCGCGTATTCGCGGATGACGTTCCAGGTGGGCAGCGCGGCCTCAAGCAGACGATCCCACAGGCGCATGCAGATGTTGTTGTATGCCTCGTCCCCCGGCCGTGCCGGCAGGACGTTGGAAATCAACAACGTCGGCTTCGTGTGGTTCGTCATGGTCCCTATCATGTCAGCACTGGGCGCCGAGCGCGCGGCGCGTTCACGGGGTGGCCAATTGTGACGGAACGGTCCACCGGGTGGCACGTGTCCGTCAGGTGCTTTCCTCGACGGACGAGGCCGGGGCGGGTCTCCCCGAGCCCCGGCCTCGCGCTCCCGCAGGGTCAGTGCTGTGCGACGAAGCTGTCGATGCGCGCGCGCATCGCCTTCTTCTGTTCGTCCGGGATCCAGGCAATGTCGATGGAGTTGCGGGCGATGCGCTCCAGGTCCGCGCGGCCAAGGTCGAAGCGCTGCGCGAGCGCCAGGTAGTTGTCGCCGACGTAGCCTCCGAAGTAGGCCGGGTCGTCGGAGTTGATGCTGACCTTCACGCCGGCGGCGGTCAGTTCGATGATCTCTTTGCCCTTCATCTCCTTCGTGACGAAGGAGTTGGACAGGGGGCAGGAGGTCAGGCCGATGCCGTGGTCTCGCGCGTAGGCGACCAGGGAAGGGTCCTCCACGATGTTCGTGCCGTGGTCCAGGCGCTGCGCGCCCAGCTCGGTGAGCGCCGCGCGGATGTTGTTGATGGAGCCGACCTGGTCGATGTCGCAGTGCATCGTCACGTGCAGGCCGGCCTCGCGCGCCAGCTCGAAGACCCGGGCGAACTTGGTGGGCGGGTTGTCTCGCTCGTCGGAGTCCAGCCCCACGCCGATGAACATGTGCTTGTAGGGCAGGGCCGACTGGAGGGTCTCGAGCGCTGACTCGGCGCTCATGTCACGCAGGAAACAGAGGATGAGGTCGGCGGACAGACCGGTCTCGCGCGCTTCGACGACGGCGCGGTGGTAGCCGCGGATGACGGTGTCGATCTCGATGCCGCGGCTGGTGTGTGCTTGGGGGTCGAAGAAGCACTCGGCTCGCACGACGCCGTTGGCGCGCGCACGCCGGAAGTAGGCGGCCGCCAGCGCGTAGAAGTCGTCCTCGTCCTGCAGGACGTCCATCGCGGGATAGTAGACGGCCAGGAAGGAGGTCAGGTCGTTGAAGCGGTAGGTGGCCTGCACTTCTTCGACGGTGGCCTGGCCAATATCCACGCCGTTCTTGCGTGCCAGGGCCAGCTTCAGGTCGGGCTCGAGGGTGCCCTCCAGGTGCAGGTGTAGCTCGGCCTTGGGCAGGCCAAACGCGAACTCGCGGGTGACGTCGGTGCTCATGGATCCTCCTGACGGACGTGGGGTGGGTGTCGCAGAACTATTGTCCCACGTCACCCACCCCACACGGAGTGTTTCACGCGTGAGCGCCTGAACGCGACTCGCTCAGGCCAGTGCGCCCATCGGGTCCCATGCCGGCAGGTGCGTCGGCTCCTCGGCGATGACGGCGCGCAGCTCCTCGGGCAGGTCGTCCACGTGGACGGCGACCTCGAAGACGTTGGCGTCGAACCAGGCGGCGTCCATGGTGAAGAATCCCTTCTCGCCGGGCTCTTCGCCCCAGGAGTTCTCCACGCGGAAGCGGCGCGCCTGCCCTGCCTCGTCAATGTCGACGCCGGTGAAGAGCATCGCGTGGTTCATCGCGGACTCGCCGGTATTCACGCGCTGCTCCTTCGAGGTGGAAAAGTCCACGCCGAACAGGTTGTCGTAGTCGTAGAGGCCGTCGACGAACAGGCCGGAGGCGCGGTCGGACTGTTTGCCGCAGTCGGCGCCGAACCACACGGCGCGGCCCGAAGCCAGGATGGAAGCGGTGATGGTACGGATCTGCTCGACGGGGGCGTTGACGTAGAGGATCGGGCGCCCGCCCACGACGTTTCCCATGTGGTCGACGGTGAGGGTGTGCCCCTTGGGGTGCTCGGCGCGCGGGTCATCGACGAGGCACACGTACTGGGTCAGGTCCACGTCCACGTAGCGCTGGTAGAACTCGCGCGGGGTGAGCACGCCGTCGCGGTGGAACTCGCCCGCATCGTCGCGCCATTCCCACTCAAACGAGACCGGCGGCTCTCCCAGGCAGATGACGAGGATACGCCACACGTCGGCCAGGGCCGCCTCCTTGACCTCGTCGATCTCGCCCTCGGACGCTCCGGCGGCCACGAGCGCGCGCAGCTCCAGGGCGGTGCGGCGCAGGACGACCTTGAGGCGCGCGTTCATCGGGGCGGTATGGCTGGAGGACTCGGTTTCGGGCATCGCGGTCTTGGGAACGAGGCCGTGCTTGAGGTAGAGGGACACGGCCATGTCCCACTGGCCACCGTCGGAGAGCACGTCGCCGAGCAGGAACTGCAGGAGGCGGCCGTCGAGGTCCTCCGTCGAGGCGGTGGCGATGACGTCGGTGAGGAAGAAGTTGGCACGCTCGAACTTGTCCCAGAAGAGGACGTAGTTCTGCGAGAACTCGAAGTCCTTGACGCCCAGGTGTGTGCGGGTCGTGGAGCGCAGGAGGTTGAGGGAGGAGAAGAGCCAGCAACGTCCGGACTTCTTCTGCGAGGTGACCTTCCAGTCATCCACCTTGTGGGAGACGACGGTGGGGGTGGCGACGACCTTGGCGCGGTCGAAGGCGACGGGTTCGACACCGGCGTGGGAGACGGCGTTGCGTGCGACCGTGCGGGCGGTGTCCGTGTAGGCGTGGAGGCGTTCGACCAGCTCGTCTGTGATCTCGTGTGCCATGCGGCTGAGCTTCCTTTCAATCGAGAGTCATTCTCTATAAGGATACGCCCGGCCGCGTGACACGGACGAGCCGGCCCCGATTAGAATGGCGATAATGAGACAACGCAAAGGAGCATCCATGGTCAGGTACGGCGCGTCGGGGCGCGAAGTGGTGCTGCGCGACGGCGGCTACGAGGCGCGGATTGTCACGGTCGGCGCGGGTCTGGCCGGCCTGACGTATCGGGGCCACAAGGTGATCGTCCCCCACCGCGTGGACGAGTGCCCTCCCGCATACTTGGGAAAGGTCCTCATGCCCTGGCCGAACCGCGTGGCCGGCGGCGCCTACTCGTGGGAGGGGACGAGCTACGACCTGCCCGTCGACGAGCCGGCCTTCGGGACGTCCCTGCACGGTTTCGTGGCCTTCCAGGACTGGCAGGTCGACCGTGCCGACGCGTCCTGCGTGCAGCTCAGCACGCTCATCGCGGCTCGCTATTCCTATCCGTGGACGCTTCTCGCGTCCGCGCGTTACAGCCTGGACGCGCGGGCGGGCCTCGCCGTTGAGCTGTCCGCGACGAACGTCGGGCAGGGCACGGCTCCCCTCGGCGTCGGGTTCCACCCGTACCTGGCCATCGACGGCATCCGCGCGGACGACCTCGAGCTCACCAACCCAGCATCGATCATCTACGAGGCGGACGCGAGCATGATCCCGGTGGCCGCGCACGACGTGGCGGGCTTCGGCCTGGATTTCCGCTCCCCGGCACGAATCGGCGAGGCCGGGTTGGATCACTGTTTCGCGGGGCTGCCGCCGGGGACCTGGACTGTGACGCTGCGCGACCCCGACTCCGGCGTGGGGGTCTCGCTCTCGTCCGATGCGCGCTGGCTGCAGGTCTACACGGCCGACAACATCGGCCGCGTGGGCGTGGCCGTCGAGCCGATGAGCTGCCCGCCCAACGCCTTCAACTCCGGCACGGACGTCGTCGCGCTGGGCGCGGGACAGACCCACACGCTGAGCGCATCCATCCGCGCCGCGCAGGGCTAGTATTTCCCAGCCGCGGCGCGGATGAGCGTCAGGGCGACCGCGCCGGCCGTCGAGGAGCGCAGCACGTTGGCCCCCAAGCCGATCACGCGGGCACCGGCGTCCACGAGCTGCGCCTTCTCCTCGGCGTCGATTCCGCCCTCGGGCCCCACGATGAGTGCGATCCGCGCGGGGAGCGTCCCATCGGCGCACGAGTCCTGGACGTGGGCGAGCGCGGCCCCGAGCGAGACCGTGGCCTCCTCGTGACACACGAAGGCCACCCCGGCCTCGTCCGTGAGGGCGCGCACCCAGGAGGCCAACTCACGACTGTCCTTGACGTCCTCCACGGCCGGGACGAAGGCGCGGCGCGACTGCTTCGCGGCGGCTCGCGCGACGCCCTCCCACTTGACGCGACCCTTCTCGGCCTTGGGCCCCTTCCACTGGACGATCGCACGCCGGGAGGCCCAGGGAATGACCCGGTCGATACCGATCTCGGTGCAGATTTCCACGGCGGCCTCGTCACGCCCACCCTTGGCGAGCGCCTGGACGAGCACGATCTGCGGGCGCGTCGACTCTTCCTGGACCACCTCGCGCACGATAAGCGAGAGCGAGGACTTGTCCGCGCCGCTCACCTCGCAGCGCAGACGCAGGCCTGCTCCGTCGACGACGTCCACCCATTCCCCGGCGCCGATGCGACGCACGGAGGCTGCGTGGCGCCCCTCCGAGCCGGACAGGGCCGCCCGCTCCCCCACCGACAGGGACGAGGGCGCGGGAGTGAGGTCGTCACCGAGAAAAACGGGGAGCGTCATGGCCGCTCAGCCCATGAAAGTGTCGCGCAGCTTGTCGAAGAACGTCGGCTGCTGACGGTGCGGCTCGACGCGGACTTCGCCGCGCGCCTTGGCCAGCTGCTCGAGGAGGCTGCGCGAGGTCTCGTCCAGCTTCTTGGGGATCTCCACATCCACGTGCACGTGCATCGCGCCGCGACCCGAGCGCTGCAGGTGCCCGACGCCGAGCCCCTCCAAGACGATGTCGTCGTTGGGCTGCGTTCCGGCGTTGATCGTCACCGTCTTCTTGCCGTCCAGCGTGTCCAGCTCGAACTCGGTGCCCAGGGCGGCGGTCGTCATCGGGATCGTGATCCACGTGTGCAGGTCGTCCCCGCGACGGTCGAAGACAGGGTGCTTCTTCTCGCGGATCAGCAGGTACAGGTCGCCGTTCGGGCCGCCGCCCATGCCGACCTCCGCCTCGCCACTCACGCGGATCTGCGTGCCCTCGCTGGCGCCGGCCGGAATGTTGATGTTGAGGGTGCGGCGCGTGGGAATGCGTCCCGCGCCGGAGCACTCCGTGCAGGGCTGGGCGATCGTGGAGCCGAACCCCTGACACGTGGGGCAGGGAGCCTGGGTTTGCATGCGCCCAAAGAGCGAGTTCTGGATCTGCGTGACGAAACCGGAACCGTGGCAGGTCGTGCACTGCTCGGGGGAGGTGCCCGGCTGGCACATCGCGCCGTGGCAGGTGTCGCACAGAACGTGCGTCTTGAAGGAGACTTCCTTTGCGGCGCCGAATGCTGCGTCCTCGAGGGTGATGTCGACGGTGACCTGCTGGTCTTTGCCGCGTCGCACGCGCGAGGCCGGGCCCTGCGAGGAGGCGCCGAAGCCACCGGTGAACATGGCCTCGAAGATGTCGGAGAAGCCCGTGAAGGGGGCGCCCCCACCCGCGCCGCCGCCGTGCAAGGCGTCGGGGCCGCCGATGTCGTACATCTGGCGCTTCTCGGGGTCGGACAGGGTCTCGTAGGCGACCGACAGCTCCTTGAAGGCTTCCTCCGAGTCAGCACCCGCGTAGTCGGGGTGGAGCTTACGCGCCAGCTTGCGGTACGCCTTCTTGATCTCGTCCTGGCTGGCGTCTCGAGCGACGCCGAGGACCTCGTAGTAGTCTCTCACGCTTGCTGTTCCTTCTCGTGGGGGGCGTTCATTGGGCTCTGGTCTGCGGTACGCATGGTCAGTTGTTTGCCTCTCGGGCCAGGTACCGGGACAGGTAGGCGGCGACGGCTCGCACGGAGCTCATGGTGCGCGCGTAGTCCATCCTCATGGGGCCCACGATGCCCAGGTGGGCGGAGCCGCCGCTCTCGTCCGCGCCGGCCCGGTAGGTGCCCGTGACGACGGCGGCCTCGGCCAGGGCGTCGTGCGGATTTTCCGCGCCGATGCTCACGTGCAGGTCTTCGTCGGGGTCTGCCTCGGAGAAGAGGCGCATGAGGACGACCTGCTCTTCGAGCGCGTCCAGGACGGGGGCGATGTCACGGAAGTCGAGGGCGCCGCGCGCCAGGTTGGCGGCTCCGGCGACGACGATCTTTGCCTCTCCCGCGCCGGTGAGCACCTCGGTGAGCGCGGAGCCGACCGCGACGACGGCCGCCGCGAGTTCGGGCCTGGACGAGGCCGTGGCAGCGTCCACGCAGGAGCGCGCGGTCTGCGAGGTGGCGGCGTCACAGTGGGTGCGCAGATGGTCGCGCACGGCGAGCAGCTGGGCGTCGTCGAGGGGCGTGTCGAGGGTGAGAGTCCGCTCCCCCACCTCGCCGTCCGTCGTGATGACGACGGTGAGGATGCGCCCCGGCGCGATGGCGAGGACCTCGAGGTGTTTGAGGGTGCGCACGCGCGAACCCGGGTACTGCACGAGGGCGACCTGGTGGGTGACCTGCGCGAGGAGGCGGACGGAGCGTTCCACGACGTCGTCGATGTCGACGGACTCGGAGAGGAAGGCCTCCAGGGCCTGGCGTTCCGGGGCGCTCATGGGCTTGAGCTGGGCAAGGCGGTCGACGAAGACGCGGTAGCCGCGGTCGGTCGGGACCCGGCCAGCGGAGGTGTGCGGCTGGTAGATGAGGCCCGCTTCCTCCAGGACCGCCATGTCGTTGCGGATCGTCGCGGAGGAGACGCCCAGTCCCCCAGCTGCGATGGCTTTGGAGCCGACTGGTTCGCGGGTGGCCACGTACTGGGTGACGATGGCCCGCAGGACGTCGAGCCTGCGGCTTTGCGCGCTGTTGCGTGCCATGTCACTCCCTCCGTCCTGGCACTCTCTCTTTCTGAGTGCCAATGCTACCCCCCGCGCGCGAGCGGCGGCGACCCGGACGGGGCACCGAGCGTGCGCTCATTGCGAACCTCACGGCACGCATGCGCGTCACTGCGCCCAGGGCACCGTCACGAAGTCGATGAGCTCCTCGACGCGGCCGAGCAGGGCGGGCTCCAGGTCGCGATAGGTGCGCACGGTGGACAGGATTCGCTTCCACCCCATCGCAATATCGCGCTGGTCGGCGTGCGGCCAGCCGAGTGCGTCCAGCGTGCCATGCTTGATATCAATGCCGCGCGGCACGTCGGGCCAGGCGCGCAGGCCCACGCGCTCGGGCTTGACGGCCTGCCAGATGTCGACGAAGGGGTGCCCGAGTACCAGGACAGCGCCCGGCCAGCGCGCCGAGACGGCCTCGGCGATACGCGATTCTTTCGAACCGGGCACCATGTGGTCGACAAGCACACCCGCGCGGGCGGTGTCGGTGGGACCGAAGACCTCAAGGACATCCTCGAGATTGTCCACGCCCTCGAGCAGCTGGACGGCGATGCCGGCCGCGGCCAGATCCTCGCCCCACACGTGCTGGACGAGCTCGGCATCGTGGCGCCCCTCCACCCAGATTCGCGAGCGTTTGGCGACCGTGGGGGCGCTGGAGGCTGGCGCGAAGGACCCCGAATTGGTGATCCGGCGACCCGAGGCGCTCAGCTGCACCCCGGGCGAGGCCTGGGCTGGCTTCGGCTTGGGAGGAAGGGCCTCGATGGGGCGCCCGTCGAGCCAGAAGCCGGGACCGAGGGGGAAGGAGCGACGCACCCCGCGCCGATCTTCGAGCTCGACCAGGTAGACACCGCCGGACTTTTCGACGCGTGTGACCGCACCGACCCAGCCCGATCCCACGTCTTCGAGGACCATGCCGATCTCGACATGAACAGCCACCGATCGGGGGCGACGCGCTCCCGGTCCGTCGCGGTGCGGGTCGTGGGCGAAGATGTCATGCCCGTAGGGGTCTGTTGTTCTCACCCGGCATACTCTAGCGGCGAGGCGCTCACGGCTGGAGAGTGACGCGAATGAACATCGCCACGAGCGCGGCGAGGATCCAGGAGGAGACCGACCCAATCAGGAACTCTTCGGCCTTCTCACCCGAGGAGTCCTGGGAGATTTCCGGGAAGCGAATAACACCCTTGGCGGCAACGACGGCGGCGATCGCAACCTGCGCGTCCGCTCCCGCGAGGACGATGATCAGAAGGCGCTCAAGGGGGCCGATCCAGCGCCCGCCGCGCAGCGCGGGCCCCTTATCGTCACCCGGGTTGTCCTGCGCAGCGACGATCGGCAGGGAGCTCGGGGTCAGCGGAGCTTCCTCATCGCCCGCCGATTCCTCCGCGTCCTCCTGTATCGCCGCGTCCTGAACACTGGGCATCGCCGGCAGCACGGGCGCGTTGATCCATCCGGGGACCGGCTCCTTCGCGCGCCCGCGGGCACACATGAGGATGGCCGTGATCAGGTGATTGACGGGGCCGGTCGCCAGGAAGAGCACCGCGATGATGAGGTCGATCGGGCGCCCGCTGCGCAGCGACAGGTGAGGAAAGTTATCCGCGTTCAGGCTCATGAGTGTCAGGAAGCCGAGCGTCGCGAGCGCCCAGCGCGCGAGCACCGAGCGGGCGGATCCGTCAGCCAGGTCCCATCCGAACCAGACGATGGCGAGCACCGTCGCGATGGCGATGGCGACCAGGCTCACGCCCAAGGCAAACCACGAGTAGCACGCGACCGCGGTGATCAGCGTCAGAAAGACGATGAGGCGGCGCGACCACCGTCGAGGGTCGGACGTCAGGAGGACGGTGAGCTCCGAGGCAGCGATGCCCAGGAGTAGCGTTTCATGCACGGGCGGCCTCCGCGATGAGGAGAGACGACTGGATAAGCCCCGCTCCCGTACCGCGAGCGAAGTCGGAAATGGCCTGCTGTGAGAGCTTCTCAACGCGGGCGATTTCCACCTGCGTCTTGCCCAGCAGCAGCGAGGCGGTGATGCGGCGATGACGGGCCGACAGCTTGAGGATCGCGTGGTCGCGCAGGCTCAGCAGCGCATTGACACTGGTCTGGCAGCTCGAGGACATGTAGCTTTCGACGGAGGCATGAGCCACAAACCAGGTGCGAATGAAGGGGTTCGAGGAGTCTTGGACGTCGTGTGCACGGTTGATCGCGGAGCGCGCCGCCCACCACGCCGATCCGTCCTGGAGGGAAGCACCCTCCCCCGCCCGCGGGCGCGAGGGAGCCTGGCGATGCACGCCGGAGGAGAACTCCTCAATACGTCCGGCGCCGATACCAAAGCGAAGCTGAAGCTGGGGCGGAAGCAGGAGCTGGGCACGCAAGGTGAAGAGCAACGCATCTTCGAGCGAGTACGCAACCGCTTGGAACTCATCGCCCACCGTCGGATAGGGAGCTTCGAGGAGGGCCAGCCCCTCCGCCGCCCTCTCGAGGGCTGCTTCAAAGATTCCCTGAGCCTCTGCACGATTGGTCAACGTACGAGAGCCCACGATGTCAGCAATGACAGCGTATCGCAGAGTCACAGTCCCACACTTTTCCTTGTATCTGAACCTCAACAAGCGCCTTTGCGGAGGGGGCCTATTGATAGCTCGGCTTCACATGACACCTCTAGGCAAACATACTTCAACCAGGATGTCAACATTATCGAGAGCTTCCACAAGCTTGTCACATCACCGACGTGCCCCATCTGACAAATGGCGAGTATCGGTAACCACAGACTTGCTTGTTTTGGCGTAAATACAAGCAAGTTTGTTATTTGTCTGGACAATTATGAATATTGACCAAATAGTGTGGATTATGCCTCACACGGGCCGCGCGCCCTCAGTAGCCCATCAATTCACGCGTCACATAGTCCGCCAGCAAGCGCCCACGCAACGTCAAGCAGGCCCGCCCACGCAGCGCGGCAGCTCCATCGATCAGTCCGTCCGCGATGAGCGACGCGACGCGCCCACCCGCGGGCATGCTCGCACAGCCAGCCCCGGCCTCGTACCCCGACGCGGCGCCCGGCAACCCATCGAGCTCGACGCCCTCCGACGTGCGCAACCCCAGCATGACGCGCTCAAGCTCGCGCTCCTCCTCGCCCAGAATCTCCCCCGCGGCCGCCGGCGAGACACCCGCGTGCAGGCGACCGGCATAGGCGCCCGGATTCTTCACGTTCCACCAGCGCATCCGCCCCACGTGCGAGTGCGCGCCCGGACCGAAACCCCACCAATCCCAGTCACGCCAGTACGCCAGGTTATGCCGCGACGCGTACTCAAACGTCGTCGAGGCGCGCCCAGAGGCACAATCCGACGCACTCACGCGGGCGAAATTCGAAATCTCATACCAGGCATACCCCGCCCCGCCCAGGAGCGCGTCAGCAAGCTCGTATTTCGTCGCCTCATCATCGGGGTCGGGGCTCGGCAGCTCGCCCCGCGCTACCTGCGCGCCCATCTTGGTCCCCTCCTCCACGACCAACGCGTAGGCGCTGATGTGATCGGGGTCGTAGGACAGGGCCGCGCGCACCGAGGTCTCCCAATCCTCAAGGCTCTCCCCCGGCGTCCCGTAAATGAGGTCGACGGACGTGCTCAGCCCCGCGTCCTTCGCCCACTCGATCACGAGAGGCACACGCTCGGGCACATGGGTGCGATCCAGGGTCGCCAAGATAGCCGGGACCGCGGACTGCATACCGAAGGACACGCGCGTAAAACCCGCATCGGCCAGCACGCGCAGATCGCCTCGCGTGACCGTGTCGGGATTCGCCTCCAGGGTTACCTCGGCGCCGGCTGCAATCCCGATACGCTCGCGCAGCCCCGCCAGAATCTCACTCAGCTCCGCCGCATCCAGCATCGTCGGCGTCCCGCCACCGAAAAACACGGTTTCGGCCGCGCGGGCGGGCAATCCCGCCTCCGCCATCACACGGGCGGCGAGCGAGGCTTCCGACAGCACCGACGGCGCGTAGTCACCGACCTGCGCCCCCGGCCCAAAGCCCACCGTGTACGTGTTGAAGTCACAGTAGCCGCAGCGCACGCGGCAAAACGGCACGTGGACATACAGGGACAGGGGACGCCCCCGCTCTGCCTCAACGAGGCCGGGGTCCAGCGAGCCGTTCTCCGGCCACCGTGTTCCGTCGGGTTGAGCGGGACTCATGCGTGCCCGTCAGCCGCGCGGGCGGCGCACCCCGACGATGTCGTGGGCATGGCGACCCGCGTCAATACCGCGCGTCTCGAAGTGGGTGACGACGCGCCCGTCGTAGCGCGGGGCGAAGCCGCCACGCGCGGGCTGGGGATCCGCCGGGTCCGGGCGCTCCCCCGCGTGCGGGTTCTCGAAAAGCTCACACGCCTCCACGACGTCGCGCATCTGCCAGGCGTAGTCATCCCAGTCCGTCGCCAGGCGCCAGACGCCCCCATCGCGCAGGAGGCGCGCAACCTCGAGAGCAAACGCGTCCGAGACGAGGCGGCGCTTGCGATGGCGGGCCTTGCGCCACGGATCCGGGAAGAAGGTCCACACCTCGTCGAGACATGCCTCCCCGAGCATAATGGGCAGCGCCTGTGCAGCGTCCGCCTCGATGACGCGAATATTGTCCACGTCGGCCTCGACGGCCTTGGAGATCAGCTTCGCGATGCCCGGAACCCACACCTCGAGGGCCAGGAAGTTGCGCTCGGGGTGCGCCGAGGCCGCCGCGACGATCTGCTCACCCGTGCCCGACCCGATCTCGAGGGTGACGGGGACACGGCGCCCGAAGAGCTCGGCCAGATCCAGCGTGAAATCCTGCGCGACCGTCGTGTAGCCGACGCCGCGACGCGGCTCGACCACGTAACGGTGGGCGTGCGCCTCCCACGTGCGAGCCAGATTCGCGGGCAGCTCGCGCGTTCGGCGCGTGAAAGACTTCGTGCGGCTCATGAAAACCGTGCCCTCGGGGGCCTCGCCCGGACGAGCCGCGCACTGGCCGACGGGAGCGTGTCCCTCCACGGCCTCGTTCATCTGATCCACGATCACTTCTTGCCCGTCGGCACGTCGGACGTCAGAGCGGCGATGAACGCCTCCTGCGGCACGTCCACGCGGCCGATCGACTTCATACGCTTCTTGCCTTCCTTCTGTTTCTCCAGCAGCTTGCGCTTACGGCTGATGTCGCCGCCGTAGCACTTGGCGAGCATGTCCTTACGCAGCGCCTTGATGGTCTCGCGGGCGATGACGCGCGCGCCGACCGCGGCCTGGACCGGGATCTCGAACTGCTGGCGAGGAATGAGTTCCTTCAGGCGCTTGGTCATGCGCTGACCGTAGGCGTAGGCGCCGTCGCGGTGCACGATCGCGCTGAACGCGTCCACGCGGTCGCCGTTGAGCAGAATGTCGACCTTGACCAGGTCCGCGCTCTGCTCGCCGCTTTCCTGGTAGTCCAGGGAGGCGTAGCCGCGCGTGCGCGACTTGAGCTGATCGAAGAAGTCAAAGACGATCTCGGCCAGGGGCAGCTGGTAGTGCAGCTCGACGCGATCCTCGCTCAGGTAGTCCATGCCCTGCATCGAGCCGCGTCGATCCTGGCACAGCTCCATGATCGTGCCCGTGAACTCCGTGGGCGTCAGGATCGTCGCGTTCACGATCGGTTCACGCACCTCAGCGATCTTTCCCTCGGGGAACTCGCTGGGGTTGTCGACGCGTACCTCGGTGCCGTCCTCCGTCACGACGCGGTAGACGACGTTCGGGGCGGTCGCGATCAGGTCCAGGTTGAACTCGCGCTCCAGTCGCTCTCGGATGATCTCCAGGTGCAGCAGCCCCAGGAAGCCGCAGCGGAACCCAAAGCCCAAGGCCGCCGAGGACTCCGGCTCGAAGGTCAGGGCCGCGTCGTTGAGCTGGAGGCGTTCCAGCGCGTCTCGCAGGTCCGGGAAGTCCGAGCCATCCACCGGGTAGATACCCGAGAAGACCATCGGGTTGGGATCGCGGTATCCGGCGAGCGCCTCCGTCGCGCCGCGCACCTGGCTGGTGACAGTGTCGCCCACGCGGGACTGACGCACGTCCTTCACGCCCGTGATCAGGTAGCCCACCTCTCCGGCGCCAATCCCCTCCTCGGGCTTGGGCTCGGGCGAGATGACGCCCAGCTCGAGGAGCTCGTGCGTGGCGCCCGTGGACATCATGCGCACGCGCTGACGGGTCGACAGCACGCCGTCGACCACGCGGACGTATGTCACCACACCGCGGTAGGTGTCGTAGACGGAGTCGAAGATCATGGCTCGCGTCGGCGCATCGGGGGCGCCCTCGGGGGCGGGAACGACCTCGACGATTCGGTCGAGGAGCTCCTCAACACCCTCGCCGGTCTTACCCGAGACCTTCAGGACCTCGTCCTCGTCGCAGCCGATCAGCTGGGCGACCTCGTGCGCATACTTCTCGGGCTGGGCGCCGGGCAAGTCAATCTTGTTGAGCACTGGGATGATCGCCAGGTCGTTCTCGAGGGCCAGGTACAGGTTCGCGAGCGTCTGAGCCTCGATGCCCTGCGCGGCGTCGATCAGGAGGACCGCGCCCTCGCAGGCGGCCAGGGAGCGGGACACCTCGTAGGTGAAGTCCACGTGTCCGGGCGTGTCGATCATGTTGAGGGCGTAGGGCACGTCACCGTACGCCCACGGCATACGCACCGCCTGGCTCTTGATCGTGATGCCGCGCTCGCGTTCGATGTCCATACGATCGAGATACTGGTCGCGCATCTCGCGTGCCTCGACGACGCCGGTCAGCTGGAGCATACGGTCCGCGAGCGTCGACTTCCCGTGATCGATGTGAGCGATGATGCAGAAGTTACGGATCTGCGCCTGCGGGGTGTGGGACGGGCGGATCTGCGCCTGCTGCGCGGGCGTGGGGATGGGCACGTGTACCTCCGTGAAGTCGTTAACCTCTTTATCGTCCCATTGACGTGCCCTGTTGTGCGACTTATGGGGCGGGAGGTCGCGCACAGGAGCCCAGCCTCACACCGCTAGCGGAAATCCTCCCCGGTGATGCCAGCCTCGGCGAGCAACGCCACAGCCTCGCTCATGTCGCACTCGTCCCAATCGTCGGGATGGTCGGCCTGGAGCTTGCGGGCGATCGACATGGCTTTCTCCTCGTCTCCACGCAGGGTGGCCAGCATCAGCAGGATCGTTCGAATGCGGGCCGTGAACTCGTCACGGTCCCCGAGGTACCTGCGGCAGTCCTCGGCAAGGACCGTCCACAGGTCCTCCCCCGCCTCACGGTCCCCGCCCATCCAGGTGTTGCGCGCGATCTCGTTGCGCAGCCGCAACACCCTCCAATCGCCGCGATCGGTGATGCGCAGCAGCGCCTCCATGTTGATCTCATACAGGCGAAGAGCCTCCTCATACTGGCGGTCCGCCGACAAGACCTCGGCGAGGTTGTCGCGCACCGTCAGCACCGTCATGTCCTCAGCCTCGCACTGAGGTTCCATGTCGGCCAGGAGCTCGCGGTACACGCGCGCGGCTTTCGCCCACTTGCCAGTGCTCTTCCACGGCATGGCGGAGTTGTTGCGGATCGCGAATGCCAGCTGAGGATCCAGATTCGGGCAGCTTTTGACGTCGGCCACCAGAGCGGAGAACTTGCGCGCGGCCATGTCTTCACACCCCAAGACGGCCAGCCAGTAGGCCTCGGAGTTACGCAGCATGAGAATGAGCGGATGGTCGCGCTCGAGGTAGCACGCACCGAGGCGAGCCGCGTCGGCCGCCACCTTGCGGCACTGCCCGTAGGCGCCCAGGGCGGCGTGCCAGTCGATGCAGAGCTTGGCGGCCTCGAGGCGCAACTCGATCGAGGCCCCCTCGTTATCGAAGGCGTCGCGCGCGTGATCGAGGGCGCACTCCAGCTTCCCTGATTGGGCGCTACGAAGTGCCGCCCCCAGGCAGGCTCGGGCCTGCATGTCCTCCTCTGGTGCCGGGGCATCGCTCGGGAGCCCGAAGGCGTCCAGAGAGACGGTCATTCCATGAATCGTTGCGGTCGACATCGTTGTCACCTGTCTTTCAGTAGGAAGTTGTTCCTCGAACAGATCCAGAGTGACACCTAAACGCACCGACTGTCACGCGCCCGAACGGACCCTGTGGATAACTCACGTCTTCGACGGACCTGTGGATAACTGCTGTTCGATTCGGCTCACGTATGCTGGTGCCATGAATTCATTCGTCACCGGAGTTGTGCGCGCTCTCGCAGAGTTCATCTCGACCCTGAGCTCGTCGAGCGCCGACCCCTCGACCACGGACGCGACCGCCACGCGCCAGGAGAACGCCCCACGGCCTCGTCCGACCACGACCGCGCCAACCCACACCCACAAGCCCTCCGACCGTTCGCGCCCGCAGGGCTCCCCGCAGCATCAGGATCCGGCGACCTCGAAGCGCCCCCGCACCTCCATCCGCGAAGCCAGCATCGCCGACGCGCTCGCCCACGCCTCGTACCAGCCGATCATGGACGGCGACGCCGACCCTGGCGAGGTCGTGTGGACATGGGTGCCCTACCAGGAGGACGCGTCCGTCGGCAAGGACCGCCCCGCCGTCGTCATCGGCGCCCAGGGTGAGGGCGTCTACCTCCTGCAGCTGACCAGCAAGGACCATTCACGCGACGCCGCCGAGGAGGCCGCTGCCGGACGCTACTGGTTCGACATCGGATCGGGCGCGTGGGACCCGAAGGGCCGCCCCTCCGAGGTGCGCCTCGATCGCGCCCTGTGGGTCAAGGCCACCGACGTGCGCCGCGAAGGCTCGATCCTGCCGGAGGTCACCTGGCAACGCATCGTCGACGCGCTCGAGGAGCACCAGCGCACCCACGGCGGCTAACGCGCCACAACGACAACGCGACGGGCGCGACGGACGCTCACGCCCCGGCGACCGCACCCACGTGACCGACCTTACGAGGCATTGGCGGGCATCGGGGCATGACGCGGGGCCCCGCTGCTGGTATGCTTGGTCGTTGGACTCCCGGCCTGGTCGGGCAGGGGGTCTGGTTAGGACCGTTTGCGGGTGTCCCCACGCCTAAGTCCCGGTCTTGACACAGCCCTCACCGACCCTGTCAGACATACATCAAGGAGAAATCCGACTGTGGCAAACATTAAGTCCCAGAAGAAGCGCATCCTCACCAACGAGAAGCGCCGCGTTCGCAACCAGTCCGTGAAGTCCGAGCTGAAGACCCTGGTCCGTCACACCCGTGAGGCCGTCGAGGCCGGCGACAAGGACAAGGCTCTGGCCGCCCTGCGCGTTGCCTCGCGCAAGCTGGACGTCGCCGTCTCCAAGGGCGTCATCCACAAGAACCAGGCCGCGAACCGCAAGTCCAAGCTTGCTCGTCGCGTCGCCTCGATCGCTGACTGATCGCGGACGCTTTCGTTTGACGCATAGCGGGTCGCCCTTCGGGGCGGCCCGCTGTCGTATACCCCGCGGTCACCTTGCATAGATGGCCGACCACTGCCCACAGCACCCCGGCCCAAGAACACGGGCACGCACGACGAAGCCCCAGCCTCGTGCAGGACGAGGCCGGGGCTGAGCGAAGGAGCTTCGCGAACTCTAGTCGAGCTCGAAGGCGCCCGTGTAGAGCTGGTAGTACACGCCCTTCTGAGCGATCAAGTCGTCGTGGCTGCCGCGCTCAATGATGCGCCCCTGCTCCAGGACCATGATCGCGTCCGAGTTACGCACCGTCGAGAGGCGGTGGGCGATCACGAAGACTGTGCGTCCCTCCATCAGGTTGTCCATGCCCGCCTGCACGAGCGCCTCGGTGCGTGTGTCGATCGAAGACGTCGCTTCATCCAGGATCATCGCCGGCGGATCGGCCACGGCGGCGCGGGCAATCGACAGGAGCTGGGCCTGCCCCTGGGACAGGTTGGAGCCGTTACCCGTGAGCATCGTGTCGTAGCCGTCGGGCAGACGTCGGATGAAGGAGTCCGCGTTGGCCAGCTTCGCGGCCTCAATGCACTGCTCGTCCGTGGCGTCCAGTCGGCCGTAGCGGATGTTCTCCATGACCGAGCCCGTAAACAGCTTGACGTCCTGCAGAACCACGCCGAGGGAGCGACGCAGGTCCGACTTGCGGATCTTGTTGATATTGATGCCGTCGTAGCGGATCTTGCCGTCGGCGATGTCGTAGAAGCGGTTGATCAGGTTCGTGATCGTTGTCTTGCCGGCGCCCGTCGCGCCCACGAAAGCGATCTTCTGGCCGGGCTTGGCCCACAGGGAGATGTCGTGCAGGATCTGCTTCTCACCGTCGTAGGAGAAGTCCACGCCCTCCATGACGAGCTCGCCGCGCAGGCGCGTGTACGTGACGGTGCCGTCCGCCTGGTGGGGGTGACGCCAAGCCCAGATTCCGGTACGTTCCTCGGTCGACTCGAGGCTGCCGTCGGGCAGCTCTCGGGCCCTCACGAGTGTCACGTATCCGTGGTCTTCCTCGGGCTCCTGGTCGATGAGGGCGAACACGCGCCCCGCCCCCGCCATGCCGAGCGCGATCATGGGCACCTGCATCGACATCTGTCCGATCGTCTGCGAGAAGTTACGGACCATACCCAGGAAGGACACGACAATGCCGACCGTGATGACGTCGATGCCGATAAGGTGAATATTCGGCGTCTGTTCGAGGATCATGACGCCGCCGACAATCGCGATGACGACGTACATGATGTTGCCGATGTTGCCCAGGGCGGGCATCAGGACGTTGCCGTAGATATTGGCTTTCTGCGAGGAGTCGAAGAGCTTCTGGTTGTACTCAACGAACTCGTCCTTGGCGTCGCGCTCGTGGTTGAAAACCTGGATGACCTTCTGGCCATCCATCATCTCTTCGATGAAGCCCTCTTCGTCCGCCAAGGCCGCCTGCTGGGCCTTCATGAAGCGGCCCGAGAGGCCACCGAGCTTGCCCGTCAGGAACGCCATGAGGGCGCCCACCACGAGGACGACGAGGAAGAGCCACACGGAGTAGTAGAGCATCGTGGCGATGAGCACGACGATGGTCAGGCCCGACTGGATGAGCGTCGGGATCGATTGACCGATCAGCTGGCGGATCGCGTCCGTGTCGTTCGTGAAGGTCGACATGATCGCGCCGTGCGGATGCGTGTCGAAGAAACGCAAGGGCAGGCGCTCCATGGAGTCGAACATGTCGTCTCGCATGTGCTTGAGCGTCCCTTGGGTCACGATCGCCATGGCACGGGTGTAGATGAAGCTACCGATGACGCCTGCGCTGAAAATAATGCCCATCGTGACGACGAGGCGCACGAGGGTGCCTCGCACCGCATCGAAGCCGATCTCGAGGCCCGGGGTCACGACGTTGTCGACGATCTGCTGCATGAAGATCGAACCGACCGCCGAGGCCACGGCGGACGTAATGATGCACACGACCGTCAGGCTGATACGCACCGGGTAGTGGCGGAAGACGTATCGCAGGAGACGACCGAAGGGACGATCGATGCCTTCGAGCTTCTCACCATCGTCGATCCGGGAGTTGCGCTCGCGTGCCATGTCAGGCCACCTCGCTTTCGCTCGCGGCGTTCTGGGACTCGTAGATCTCGCGGTACTCCCCGCCCGCCGCCATCAGCTCGTCGTGGGTGCCGCGTTCCTTGATGCGGCCATCGTCCAGCACGATGATCTGGTCGGCGTGGCTCACCGAGGACAGGCGTTGGGCGATGATGATCGTCGTCGTACCCGGGATCTCGCTCTCGAAGGCGTGACGAATGAGGGAATCAGTCTTCGTGTCCACGGCGGAGGTGGAGTCGTCCAGGATGAGGATCGTGGGGTTCTTCAGCAGCGCGCGTGCGATGCACAGGCGCTGCTTCTGGCCGCCGGAGACGTTGGTGCCGCCGCGGGAGATGACGTAGTCGTAGCCGCCGGGCAGCTGCTGGATGAACTCGTCGGCCTGCGCGAGCTTGCAGGCGCGGACGATCTGTTCGTCGGTCGCGTCCGGGTTGCCCCAGCGCATGTTGTCCTTGATAGTGCCAGAGAAGAGCACGTTCTTCTGCAGGACGACGGAGACGGCGTCACGCAGGGCGGTCAGGTCGTAGTCGCGCACGTCGCGCCCGCCGACCTTCACGGAACCCTCGGAGACATCGTACAGGCGGCAGATCAGCTGGATGAGCGAGGTCTTGGAGGAGCCCGTGCCGCCGACGATACCGAGCGTTTGCCCGGATTCAACGCGCAGGTTGATGTCGGATAGCGCGTTTTCTTCGGCGCTCTCGGAGTACTTGAAGGACACACCTTCGAAGACGACGGAGCCATCCGCGACGTCCGTGACCCCGTTCGCCGGGGAGGTCAGCGACGGGTCGTGAGTGAGGACCTCGGCGATGCGGTGCGCGGATTCGGCGGCCATCGTCGCCATGACGAAGATGAAGGCAAGCATGAGCATGTGCGCGAGGATCTGGATGCCGTAGGTGATGAGGGCGGTCAGGCCGCCCTTCGTCAGCTCTGTCGCACCCGAGTTCACGATGATCGAGGCGCCCACGTAGTCGACGGCAATGATCGCGGCGAAGATGAAGAACATCATGACAGGGCTGTTGAGCGCGATGAGCTTCTCGGCGTTCGTGAAGTCCTTGCGCACGTCGGCGGAGGCGTGGCGGAACTTGGTAGTCTCGTATTCCTCGGTGACGAAGGACTTGACCACGCGGATCGCGGCGACGTTCTCCTGCACCGAGTTGTTCAGGGCGTCGTACTTCTTGAAGATGCGGCGGAATATCGGGAAAGCGATGAGCACAATGGCCGCCAGGATGAGGGCGAGAACCGGCACCATCCCAAGGAAGATGAGGGCCATCTGGACGTTAATACGGAACGCCATGACGATGGAGAAGATGATCATGAGCGGCACGCGCACCGCGATACGAATGAGCATACCGAAGGCGTTTTGGACGTTCGTGACGTCCGTCGTCATGCGGGTGACCAGCGAGGACGTGGAGAAGCGGTCGATGTCGGCGAAGGAAAAGTCCTGCACCTTAAAGAAGAGGTCCTGTCGCAGGTTCTTCGCCAAGCCCACCGAGGCGGTCGCCGCGAAGCGAGCGGACAGAATTCCGCAGGTCAGCGACGCGAAGGCCAGGCCAATGAGGATCGCGCCCAGGCGAAGGACGGGGGTCAACGTGTCGCCGTCGAGTGCATCCACCAGCGAGACCATGGTCAGCGGGATCAGGCACTCGAGGATGACCTCCCCGATGATGAACAGCGGGGTCAGGATCGCGGGTTTCTTGAACTCCCGCAGTCGGCCCAGCAAGGTTCGAATCGTTTTCATGTATCTCCTCTGTTCCTTCGGGTTTCGGTCGCTTCATCGACGAGGCCGGAGCAGCTCTCAGCGCCCGCGCAGCCTGCAGATGGTGATAATGGCTTTTTCGATGGCGCGCTCGGGGTCGCGCGAAGCACCCTTCGTTTCGGCGTCGGCGGTCGCGATGGCGCCGAATGCGCCGGCCAGGGAGGCGTCGGACCATCCGCGCAGCTCGCGCCGGGCCCGATCGACCTGCCAGGGCGCCATCTTGAGAGCGGAGGCGGCCCCGCCGATGGATACCTTCGCCATGGCGCGGAACTTCATCGCCAGGGCTGCGACGAGCACCTGCGGGGCGATGCCGGTCGCGAAGGCGTGCCGGGCGAGGGTCAGGGCTTTCGCGGAGTTGCCGGCAACAGCGGCGTCGGCCACGTCGTAGCCGGTGGCCTCGACGCGACCCGCCTGGTAGCGGCGCACGTCCTCGAGTGTGATGCGCCCGCTCACGTCGGAGAGCAGCTGAGACAGGGCGCCCGCCATGGCACGGGGGTCGTTGCCGAGCGCGTCGACGAGGGCTTGCTGCGCCTCGGTGTCCATCTGCCGACGGGCGGCCCGCACGTCGGAGGCGATGAGCGCCAGCTTGTCGCGGTCGTTCTTCAGCGGGTCGGCGGGGATCACCGGCCACTTGGCCTTCGCGATCGCGTCGGTGACTTTCTTGCCGCGGGCGTTGCCGCCGGGGTGGGCCAGGAACATCCATACGTCGGGCGCGGGGGCGGCCGCGTAGGCGATCAGGTCGGCGGCGAGCGCGTCGCTCATGGTCTCCAGGTCCCGGATGATGACCATGCGGGATTCGCCGAACAGGGAGGGTGAGGCGATGACGTCGATCTGCCCCGCCTGGTAGGTGGCGGCGTTGATGTCCGTGCGTTCCAGGTTCGGGTCAGCCTGGTAGGCCAGGGCGCGCAGCCGGTCGAGGGCACGGTCGACGAGGAGCCCCTCGGGCCCCTTGATCAACACGATGGGGGCCAGCGTGATCTGGGCTGGTGCCGCCGGTCGAGATCCGCGTGCTGCCACGTCTTCCTGCCTTTCGACGCGATGGTAACTCCCTAAGTCTGCCACCGCGGGCGCTCATCTGCGTCCGCCTTTGCCCTGGGTGGACGCAAGTCGTGGCAGGTGTCACCACCTCTTGCCCCATGCGCGTTGGCACCGCGTTGAGAAGCCGGGGCACTCGGGGCGATACCCCGCCGAGATACCCCAACCCCGCGAGCCGCTCACGGGTCCCGGGCCTCGTCCGTGCGGGGCAACACCCAGCGTTTCCACGCCCGCCACGCCACCCATCCAAGTCCCGCGCACCCGTAGATGCTCAGGAGTGTCGCTCCCCCGCCGGGCACCCGAAGCCCCGCTCCGGGCATCCCGGCGAAGAATCGTGCGGCTCCAGCAATCCAGCCGGTCGCCCAGGAGGCGACGCGCGCACAGGCGCTCGACATGGGAGGGCTGATCGGCGCGAGGAGAGCACCCGACAGGCCCGCGAGCGTAGCCACGGGCACCGCGGGCTCGGCGGCGACGTTGGCGCCAATCCCCCACACGGGGACGGTGCCGGACAGGGAGACGATGAGGGGCGCGGTGAACAGCTCGGCCAGGGCGGGCACGCACACCAGTTCGGCCAGGCGGCGCAGGGCTTTCCCGACCCGCGTGTCGCCCCTGACACGCCGCTTGACCCCTCGTGCGAGAGCGGCGGAGGGGCCTACGACGGCCAGGGCCGCGAGCGCGGACAGCGCGAATCCGTAGGATCGGGAGGCCCATGGGTCGATGAGGAGTGTCGCGGTGACGACCGCGCACAGTGCTGCGATGGCTTGTCCTTCGCGTCCGAGTACCAGGCCTAGGGCGGCGATCGAGGCGACGCAGACGGATCGGAGCACGGATGCTTCGGGGCCGACGAGCACGACGATGGTGCCCAGGACGAGGATCGTAGCTCCGACGCGCAGGGGCTTGCGCGCGGGCAGGAGGAGGTTGAGAGTGGCCAGGATGATGACGATGTGGGAGCCGGACACGGCCGTCAGGTGTGTCAGGGAGGTGGCTGTCATGGCGTCGTCGAGGTCGGAGGGCATCAGTCGGTCGTCGCCGATGGACATTCCTGGGACGAGTCCGCGCGCGTCACGGGGCAGGGTCTGGCACGCGTCCGTGAAGGCCCGGTGCGTGTCGCGTCTCCAGGCGTCGAGTCCGCCGGGGCGCTCGACGAGTCGGGCGCTGCGGGCTCGGATCGCCCCCACGGATGGTGCCTCTGCGGCGAATGTGGTGTCCAGGCTCCCCTCGAGCTCGTACACGTCGCCGCGGGCGGCGTCCCGCCATGAGGGAGCGCTGACCAGGGCGGTGGCGCCGGAGGTCAGCCACCGCTGTCCCACTGAGACTGCGAGGATCGTGACGCGTGCTCGGCGCCTCGTTGAAAAGCCCGACGAGGCCGGGGCGGGGTCGCGCATCAGGAGTACCTTCGCGTGGATGGGCCCGGAGCCCGTGCGAGCCGGATCAGCCAGGTAGGAGCGGCCCGCCTCCGACGAGACAGCGAGCGCGCAGGCGGTGGCGGCCAGGAGGAGGGCGGAGGCCAGGCGGAGGGATCGGGGTGGGGTGAGGGCGTGCCGGGGAGGTCGGGAGTGCCTGTGTGTCCACGCGTAGGAGGCGGCGCATGCGGTGGCCGCGAGCGCACAGGCGGCAATGAGCGGCCAGGGGACGGGGTGGGCGGTAGCCCACCAGCTGGCGGCCCAGGCGGCGATCGCTGTGGGCATGAGGCGGAGGTCGACCATGCGTGGGGCGCGGGTGTCGGTCATGGGCACACTCCGGGTCGTATTTTTTCGATGAGGCTGGGGCCGATGCCAGGCACCTCGTCGAGCGCGTCGACGGAGGAGATGTGGGGGTGGGTTGTGCGGTAGTCGATGATGCGGGCGGCCAGGGCAGGGCCGATTCCGGGCAGTGTTTGCAGGTCGGTGGCGGTGGCGGTGTCGAGGCGCACGCATGCCTGCGTGGGGGCCTCGCCTGGCGCTGTGGTTGTCTCGGGTTCCCCGATGAGTCCGACGTGGATGTGTTCTCCGTCGACGAGTGGGCGCGCGAGGTTGATCGTGTCGAGGTTGGCGTCCTCGCGTGCTCCACCGGCGGCGGTGATGGCGTCGACGACGCGGGAGGAGGCGGGCAGGGTGAGGACTCCGGGGGTCGTGACTGCCCCCGAGACGTAGACGATGACCTGGTCGGTGGCGGGGGTGTTGGTCGGCGCGTTGGCACCTCGGCTGGTGGGGGTTTGGGGCCCCTGCTCCTGCGTGTCGGCTTCCTGCTGAGCGGATTGCTCGGCCTCCCGCTCGGCTGCGTGTTCGGCGGCCGTCGCGTGGCGCCACACGCCGATGCAGGCGAGGAGGACGAGGACGATAAGGAGGGCGGCCGCGGTGGCACCTCCGGGTAAGAGGCGCAGGGCGGTGGGTTCGGGTGGTTCGTCTTCTTGCAGCGCGCTGTCGTAGACGGCCTTGGTCAGGGCCGCCATCCTGCGGCGCGCGAGCCATCGTGGAGGGTTCATTCGTCGACGCTATGCCTGCTGCGCCGCCGGTGTCGCGCCGGATTCGTGCCCCTGTGGATAACCGCGACGCGGCCAGTGGGCCTGTGGATGGGCGCCACAGCGCGATGACCTCCTTGAACGAGCGTGAGACAGGCGTCCCAAGGGATACTGTTCCAGTAACGACGAAGCCCCGGGCGCGATGCGCCCCAGCCCCGAAAGACACCACCATGAGTGAGAACATCGAGGACCTCAAGGCGCAGCTCGCCGCAGCAGAGGCGGCAGCGAAGGCCGCCGAAGCCGAAGCCGCACGCGCGAAGGCCGAAGCCTTGCGTCTCCAGCTCGAAGCCGCCGGCTCCGCAGCCGCGGCTCCCGCCACCCCGGCCTCGTCCCCCAGCTCCGACCTGTCCGCTTTCGCCACCCAGATTCTGGCCGCCTACTCGTGGGATGTCCCGGCCATCACGATCGGTACGCTGATCGACGGCGGCGCGCGCGTGCCCGGCGTCAGCGCGGCGATGCCGGTGCCCATGTTCAACCGCCACCTCCTGGTCGCGGGAGCGACGGGCACGGGCAAGACCCGCACCCTGCAGCTCCTGGCCGAGGGGCTGTCGGCGGCGGGCTCCTCCGTGCTCCTGTGCGACGTCAAGGGTGACCTCACGGGCCTGGGAGAGGCCGGCGCGAGCTCCGAGAAGCTCCTGGCCCGCACGGCCGCCAACGGTCAGGAGTGGGCGTCCTCGTCGTTCCCGATCGAGCTGCTGAGCCTGGGCGGGGCGGACTCGCAGTTCCCGGGCGTGCCCGTGCGCGCCGAGGTCTCCGACTTCGGCCCGATCCTCCTGGCCCGCGCCCTGTCTCTGAACACAACCCAGGAGCAGGCCCTGCAGCTCATCTTCGCGTGGGCGGACCGCCAGGGCCTGGAGCTCGTGGACCTGCCGGACCTGCGCTCCGTCATCTCCTTCCTGACGTCGGATGAAGGCAAGGAGGAGCTGGCCACCATCGGCGGCGTCTCCAAGGCCACCGCCGGCGTTATCCTGCGCGCCCTGACCGCCCTCGAATCCCAGGGCGGCGGCCAGTTCTTCGGGGCCCCCGGCTTCGACACCGCCGACCTGATGCGCTCCGACTCAACGGGCCGGGGCATCATCTCCCTGCTGGGCGTCGGCGATATCTCCTCGCACCCGGCCCTGGTCAGCGCGGTCATCATGTTCCTGCTGGCGAACCTCTTCGCGACCCTGCCCGAGGTCGGCGACGCGCCTCACCCCAAGCTCGTGTTCTTCTTCGACGAGGCCCACCTGCTCTTCGCGGACGCCACCAAGGAGTTCGAGCGCCAGGTCGTCCAGACCGTGCGCCTGATCCGCTCCAAGGGCGTGGGCGTCGTCTTCGTGACGCAGACCCCCAAGGACATCCCCTCCGACGTGCTGGCACAGCTGGGCTCGCGCATCCAGCACGGCCTGCGCGCCTCCACGCCCGACGACTTCAAGAAGCTGAAGGCGACCGTGCAGACCTTCCCGACAACCAGCCTCGAGCTGGACGAGGTCCTCACGACGCTGGGCACGGGCGAGGCCGTGGTGACGGTGCTGGACCCGAAGGGTAACCCGACGCCGGTCACCCCCGTCGGCATCTGGGCGCCCGCCTCCGTCATGGGCCCCGCCTCCGCCGACACGATCGCCCGCGTCAACCAGTCCAGCGCCATCATGGGACGCTACCGTGACGCCGTGAACCCGGACTCCGCCGAGGAGAAGCTGGCGCGTCGCGCGGAGGAGGCCCAGGCCGCCCGCGAGGAAGCAGCCGCCCAGGAAGCAGCCGCCAAGGAGGAGGAGAAGGCCCGCAAGGAGGCCGAGAAGGCGGCTGAGAAGGCAGCGAAGGAAGCGGAGAAGGCCGCCGCCAAGGAAGAGGCCGCCCGCCAGAAGGAAATGGAGAGACTGCGCCGCCAGGCCGACAAGCAGGCGGAACGCGAGGAGGCCGCGCGCCAGCGCGCCGCCGAGCGTCGCGCACGCCAGGTCGAAAACGCCCTCGGGTCGGTACTGCGCACCGCCGGACGCGAGATCACCCGTTCCATCTTCGGGACGCGCAAGCGCTGAGGCGCGCGTTCTCGCCGTTTTCCCCTTCACGAGGCCGGGGCCAAGGTCGCCGTTTCAGGTGTCTTCGCCCCGGCCTCGTCTCACAGTGCGACCACTGTACCAAGTGCAGGCAAAATGCGGGTAGGCTGCGTGGCAAGTAACCACCACACGCGGGGAGCCCCTCATGCGCATCGGATTTATCGGGACGGGAGCCATGGCCCAGGCCATCGCTCGCGGTGCCGTTGCGTCCGGTGTCGATCCCGCGACGCTGATCTTCTCCAACCGCACGCCCGACAAGGCTTGCGACTTGGCCGACGAGCTGGGCGCGACCGCCGCGTCCTCGAACGTGTCCTTGGCCCGCCAGGCCGACATCGTCATCCTGGCCGTCAAGCCCAAGGATCAGCGCGCGGTCATCAAGGAGATAGCCCCCAGCGTGGTCTCACGCCCCGACGCGTGCGTCGTGTCCCTGGCCGCCGGGCGTACCCTCGACCAGATTACGCAGGATTTCGGCTCGGGCATTCCCCTCATTCGCGTGATGCCGAACGTGGCGGCCACCGTCAGGCAGTCCATGACGGCCCTGACGGCCACCCGCACCACCGACGATCAGGTCAACGCCGTGCGCGACCTCATGAACTCGGTTGGGCGTACCGTCCTCATCGACGAGGACTATTTCCCTGTGTTCCAGGCCCTGGCTTCGTGCTCCCCGGCCTGGTATTTCCAGATCATTGATTCTTTCGCCCGCGCGGGCCTCAAGTACGGGCTGCCCAAGGACAGCGCCGTCGAGATCGCGGCGCAGGCGATGGCGGGGTCGGCCGCGCTGCTCCTCGCCGAGCGCGAGGCGGGCACGATCCCCGCGCAACTCATTGACCGGGTGACGAGCCCCGGCGGCACCACGATCGCAGGATTGCTGGCCGCCGAGGAAGGTGGTTTGTCGAGTGCACTGGTAGGTGCCGTCGACGCCTCCATCCACGCCGATTCCCATCTCGGCTGACACTACCCCCTGCCGCGACGCGGCTTATCTCCCCCTTATTTGGCGCTTTCGCGCACCCTCAACACAGGAACGCTCATGTTGCTTTTCAACGCAGTCGTGCTCTCCGTGATTGTCATGCTGGCCCTCAGCATCGCTCGCGTGCACGTCGTCATCTCTCTTTTCGTCGCCTCGCTGGTGGGCGGCCTGGTGGCCGGAATGGGTATATCCGGCACGATGGTCGCCTTCCAGGACGGCCTCGCCGGCGGCGCTAAGATCGCCCTGTCCTACGCCCTGCTCGGCGCGTTCGCGATGTCGGTGGCCCACTCGGGCCTGCCGCGCCTGCTGGCGAACTGGATCATCGCTAAGCTGCGCAACGCTGACGACTCTAACTCGGCGCGCGTGGCTCGCTCCGCGAAGTGGGGCATCCTCGGTGGAGTCCTCGTCATGGGCGTGATGAGCCAGAACCTCATCCCGATTCACATCGCGTTCATTCCGCTGCTGGTGCCCCCGCTCATCGGTGTCATGAACGAGCTGAAGATGGACCGCCGCCTGGTCGCCTGTGCGATCACCTTCGGCATCGTCACCACCTACATGTTTGTGCCGATTGGCTTTGGTCGTATCTTCCTGCACGACATTCTCTACAAGAATATTGAGGACGCGGGCCTGGCTGTCGAGGGTGTCGTCAACCCGATGACCGCCATGGCGATCCCCGCCGCCTCGATGGCCGTGGGCTGTGCCATCGCCCTGCTCGTCTCCTACCGCAAGCCGCGCGAGTACGAGCAGCGTGAGACGGAGTTCAGCACGGGCGATGACAAGCCGATCAACATGGTCAAGGTCTGGGCGGCCGTCGTGGCCCTCGTCGCATGCTTCGTCATCCAGGCTGTCCTGACCAAGATGGATTCCGAGGCCGACCCGCTGCTCGTGGGTGCCCTCGTGGGCCTGTGCCTCATGCTCGCCATGCGCGTCGTGCCGTGGCAGCAGGCCGACGACGTGTTCAGTGGCGGCATGAAGATGATGAGCCTCATCGGCCTCATCATGATCACCGCGCAGGGCTACGCCGCGGTTCTGAAGGCGTCGGGCCAGATTGAGCCCCTCGTCCAGCAGACTTCCGCGATGTTCAACGGCTCCAAGGCGCTGGCCGCCGTCATCATGCTCCTGGTGGGCCTGGTCATCACGATGGGCATCGGCTCGTCCTTCTCGACCCTGCCGATCATCTCCGCGATCTACGTGCCCCTGTGCGTGACGCTGGGCTTCTCCCCCGTCGCCACGGTCGCGATCATCGGCACGGCGGGCGCGCTGGGCGACGCCGGTTCTCCCGCTTCCGACTCGACGCTTGGCCCGACAGCCGGTCTGAACGTGGATGGTCAGCACGACCACATGCGGGACACGGTCATCCCCGAGTTCATCCACTACAACATTCCGCTGTTGATCGGTGGTTGGATCGCGGCGATGGTCCTGTAATACCGTCGCTCTCATTGACGAGGCCGGGGCTGGGTTCACTGTTCACGTGACCTGGCCCCGGCCTCGTTATGCGCCCAGGTAGGTGGTCGTGACCTCGTGGAGGACCTCGGCGGTCGCGCGCACGTCCGCAAGGGCGATGTGTTCGTCGTGGGCGTGTAGCTGGGAGTACACCTGGCCCAGGCTGGCGCCGCTGTCGTAGGCCCCGAACCCGTATCCGATGCCTCCACGCCTGCGGGCCGCACGCAGGTCGGTCCCACCGGGCATGAGGACGGGGACGACGCGCACGCCCGGGTAGCGCCGACTCAGCGCCGCTTCGATCGCTCGGTACAAGCCGGTGTCGATCGACGAGGCCGTGGCGGGCTCGCTGAGGAGGCGCTCGATAGTCACGTGCTCGGCGAGGTCGCCGAGGGCCGCCGCGATGGCGGCGTCCACGTCATCGTCGTCGATGCCGGGCAGCGTGCGGATGTCCAGCTCGAGGGTGGCGTGGGAGGGCATGACGTTGATGGGCCCGCCCGAGCGGGCCACGGTCTGGGCGACGGTCACGTGGGAGATGGCGTGCGCGAAGGCTGCCAGGTCGGCGAACTCAGCGTAGTTGCCCTCGTAGGTGCCGTTGATGAGGCTGATTTCGGTCGTTTCATCGAACTCGAAGGCGCGCACGAAGGAGGCCCAGACCTCGTCCGTGGCGGCGGGCCAGCGAGCGGAGGACAGCGCCGCGCTCACCTGGGCGAGCCGCTCGACGGCGCTCATGCGGCCCAGCGGAACCGAGCCGTGGCCGGCATCGCCCCGGATGTGCAGGCGGCGCTGGGCTGCGCCCTTTTCGCCGACGACCACGACGACGCTGTCACCTCCGCGGCGCCCGCGAATGTGCGCCCCTCCCATTTCGGACAGAGCCGCCTCCCAGGGGAAGGCGTCCGGCCGGTGTTCACCGATCCACGGCACGCCGAGCCCTCCTCGTGCTTCTTCGTCTGCGGCGGCCACGAACACCAAGGGGCGAGCGGGAGGATTACCGTCCTGGGCGCGGCGAGCGACTTCGCGGGTGACGACGGCCATCGCGGCGGTCAGGTGGAGCATGTCGACTGTGCCGCGCCCCCACATGACGCCGTCCTCGATCTGCGCGCCGAAGGGATCGCGTGTCCACTTGGCCTCGTCGACGGGCACGACGTCCGTGTGCCCCATGAGGGTCAGGGGCGTGCCGGCGCAGCCGAGGTCCGCGCCCTCCACCGTGACTACGAGGGTGGTGCGCCCAGGGTGCGGGGTGATCCGTTCGATAGACACGGGCAGGTCGGCGAAGAAGTCCTCAAGGAGGTCGGCGGCTCGCTCCTCTCCGCCCGAATCGGCGGTCAGGTCGTTGACGCAGCCCAGGCGCACCAGGCGCCCCAACAGGTCCACGGTCTGCTCGCCCAGCGATTGCGTGCTCACGGTTGATCCCCTTTCCCGAGGAGGCCTCGTCCCGGCTCCCCTGCCTGACACCACGGTATCCCCGCGCGCTTCACTTCACCCGACCGCGCCACGAGAGGAGCTTTTGTAACGGCCCGTGTGAGCAACCCGCACCCGCTGCGTCGGCGCTGCGTTGGACCGGCGCACCCGCACAAAAGTACGCTAGTGGGGCAAACAGTCCACGACTCGGATGGAGACAACTCAATTATGGCCATGAACACCCGTGCGCAGGCGCCTCGCGTGCCCGACCGCGCCGCTCCCGAAGGCCTCGAAGCCAAGTGGGGTGAGGCCTGGGAAAGCCAGGGCACCTACGCTTTTGACCGCACCGCGACGCGCGAGCAGGTGTACTCGATCGACACTCCCCCGCCGACGGTATCCGGCTCCCTGCACATCGGCCATGTTTTCTCCTACACGCACACCGACGTCGTGGCCCGCTACCAGCGCATGATGGGCAAGTCCGTGTTCTACCCGATGGGGTGGGACGACAACGGATTGCCCACCGAGCGCCGCGTGCAGAACTACTTCGGCGTGCGCGTGGACGCGACCCTGCCCTACGACCCCGATTTCGAGCCCCCGCACGTGGGCGGCGACGGCAAGTCGATCAAGGCTCGCGACCAGTTGCCGATTTCCCGTAAGAACTTCGTGGAGCTGTGCGAGCGCCTCACCGTCGAGGACGAGGCTCAGTTTGAGGCGCTGTGGCGCTACCTGGGTCTGAGCGTGGACTGGAAGCAGAACTATCAGACGATCGGCGCGCGTGCGCGCAAGGTCGCCCAGGCCGCGTTCCTGCGCAACCTGGCGCGCGGCGAGGCCTACCAGGCCGAGGCCCCGGGCCTGTGGGACGTCACCTTCCAGACGGCGGTCGCCCAGGCTGAGCTGGAGAGCCGCGAGTACCCGGGCTTCTACCACCGCCTGGCCTTCCACATCACCGACGCGCAGGCCGCCGCGAAGGCTGCCGCCGCGGGCGCGCCCGTCGAGGACGGCGTGGACGTGTGCATCGAGACGACGCGCCCCGAGCTGCTGGCCGCCTGCGTCGCCCTGATCGCTCACCCGGACGACGATCGTTACAAGCCGCTGTTCGGCACGACGGTCGCCTCGCCCGTGTACGGCGTCGAGGTGCCGATCCTGCCCCACCCCGAGGCGGAGATGGACAAGGGCGCGGGTATCGCCATGTGCTGTACCTTCGGCGACACGACCGACATTGACTGGTGGCGTGACCTGGAGCTGCCGCTGCGCGCGATCCTGCGCAAGGACGGCCGCATCATCACCGAGACCCCCGAGTGGATCACGACCGATGCGGGCCGCGCGGCTTTCGAGCAGATCACCGGTAAGACGACGTTCTCCGCGCGCGAGGCCGTGGTGGCTGCCCTGCGCGAGTCGGGCGAGCTGAAGGGCGAGCCGACCAAGACGATGCGTCAGACCAACTTCTTCGAGAAGGGCGACAAGCCCCTCGAGATCGTCACCTCGCGCCAGTGGTACATCCGTAACGGTGGCCGCGCGTGGACGAACCCGGCCTCGGGCACGGATCTGAACGAGGAGCTCATCGGCCGCGGCCGCGAGCTGGAGTTCCACCCCGACTTCATGCGCGTGCGCTACGAGAACTGGGTGAAGGGCTTGAAGGGCGACTGGCTGGTGTCCCGTCAGCGCTTCTTCGGCGTGCCGTTCCCGCTGTGGTACCGCGTGGACGCGGACGGCCAGGTCAACTACGACGACATCATCACCCCCTCTGAGGCTGCTCTGCCGGTCGATCCGTCGACGGACGTGCCGGAGGGGTTCGCGGAGGATCAGCGCGGCGTGGCCGGCGGCTTCGTGGGCGAGCTGGACATCATGGACACGTGGGCGACGTCCTCGCTGTCTCCGCAGCTGGCCTGTGGCTGGCTGGATGACGAGGACCTGTTCGCTCGCACGTACCCGATGGATTTGCGCCCGCAGGGCCAGGACATCATTCGCACGTGGCTGTTCTCGACCGTGGTGCGCGCGGACCTGGAGTTCGGCGCGCTGCCGTGGAAGCACGCGGGCCTGTCGGGCTGGATCCTGGATTCGGACCACAAGAAGATGTCCAAGTCCAAGGGCAACGTCGTGACCCCGATGGGCATTCTGGAGAAGTATGGGTCGGATGCCGTGCGTTACTGGGCGGCGTCGGCTCGCCTGGGCCTGGATGCGGCGTTCGACGAGCAGCAGATGAAGATTGGTCGCCGCCTGGCGATCAAGGTGCTCAACGCCTCGAAGTTTGCCCTGACGATGGGCGGCGAGGGCGCGGCGATTGATCTGGATCCGGCGCTGGTGACGGTGCCGCTGGATCGTTCGGTGCTGGCGGCGCTGGCCTCCGTCATTGACGAGGCCTCGGCTGCCCTGGCGTCCTACGAGCACTCTCGCGCGCTCGAGGTGACGGAGTCGTTCTTCTGGACGTTCTGCGACGACTACCTGGAGCTGGTCAAGGAGCGGGCTTACAACCGTGATGGCGCGTGGGACGAGGCTTCGGCCGCGTCTGCCCGTGCGGCTCTGGCGATCGTTATTGATAACGTGGTGCGCCTGTTGGCCCCCTACCTGCCGTATGTGACGGAGGAGGTGTGGAGCTGGTACCGCGAGGGAAGCGTGCACACCGCCCCGTGGCCTGTTGTGACGGACCTGGCTGGCGTCGAGGGCGATCCCTCGGTGCTGGAGGCCGCGTCGTCTGCTCTGATCGCGCTGCGTCGCGTGAAGTCTGAGGCGAAGGTGTCGCCGCGTACTCCGTTCCTGGCGGTGACGGTGCGCGCCCCGCAGGCTCAGGTGGAGGCCCTGGAGTCGGTGAAGGGCGACCTGGAGGCCGCGTCGAAGGCCGTGGGCGCCCTGACCGTGGCCGCCTCCGACGACACCGAGGCCACCGAGGCCGTTGTCGAGTCCTTCGAGCTAGGCGAGGCTCCTGCGAAGCGCAAGAAGGCCTGACCTTTAAGCTGGCCTTGGGGGCCGCCCGTGGAACACCACGGGCGGCCCCTTTGCATACCTATTTCGCAATCGCGCCACTCAGCGCGAACACTGAGACCCACCACACTTTGCCTTGTACTTGTCAGACAAGTGCATAACACGCGCCGACCACACTCTCCGCCGTTAGGCTACAACTGTCAAGACACAACCCAAAGGAGGGCACATGATCACCGAAGTAGACCTGAGCGGAACACCTTGCTTCGCTCCTGATGCCAAGCTAACAGGCCTGAAAAAGATCAATTTCATATTCGGACCAAACGGAGCTGGAAAAACAACACTAACCCGAGAGCTAGGAAGACTCAACAGCGACAATCAAGCCACTCACATTTACAACCGTGACTACCTATCAGAAATTTTCTATTTAGAACCAACCGGTATACAAGGTGAAATACCCGGCATCACCTTCACAATAGGCAGCGAGAATACGGAACTCCAGAAAAAAAGAAAAGAAACACTGAAAAAATTGGCCGATCTCAACAATCTTCTGCAGACGCTAAGGAAGACCCAGAGCAAGCAGCAAAAACAAGCAGATGAAGATCGTAAAGCCTTAAAATCGAAGCTCAAGAAAGCATGGGAACCGTATGCAGCTTCAAACGAACTCCTAAGCGGACTCAAAAGAGATGTTCACAAACTCGTTGAACGCCTACAGAGAGAACGCGAGGAAAGTGAGATTGAAGAATCCCTAGCTTCACTCGACAACAGATATCAGACAATCAGCAACAACCAGCTGAGCAAAATTCAACTTCCCGATTTCACAAGCACTATGCAACAACTAAAAGATACCGACATAAAACGCGCTTTAGAAAAGTCTATAGACATAGAATCCAGCTCATCACTATTTCCTTTTGCGAGTCAATACAACCTACTTCCATGGATCAAAGAAGGACTAGACCTCATCAAGCAAGAAGACATAGATAACCACACGTGCCCATACTGCCAACAGGACATCGATGACAGACTGTTGGAACAAATCGCCACTTTGTTTAACAAATCTGCTTCAGACAGCTTTCAAGAGCTAGAAACATTAAAGGAGATTGTAAGACAGTCTGCAACTACACTAAAAGAAATTAGCTCACTCATCACAGATTCTATCTTACACTCAGAAAACAACATCAGAGATGCCATATCTACAATTGATAAACAAGTTTCAACATTGCGAGAAACCTGGCGACTAATTCAAGAAAAGCAACGGAATAGCGACTTCAAACCACCAAAAGACTTCGAATACATCGACATACAGAAACTAGATAAGGCTCTTTCCATTATCTACAAACGCACAATCAAAAACAACGAAGAATGCTCAAACACTCACCAGGCAAAACAGAACATCACACACCTTTTCTTTGCCCGGCTCCACCAAGACAATCAAGAGATCATTAAAGAGTACTACATAAAGAGACCAAAGGGAACACAAAGCGCACTATCTAACATCTCAATGAAAATAACAAAGACCAAGAGTGAAATACAAACTAAAGAGCAAGAGCTACGAGAAATTAGCGATCAACTTGGCGATCAAGCTGCAGTGAGAGATAAAATCAATTCCACCCTTTGCGACCTAGGATTTATCAGCTTTAGGCTTGGCCAAGCGCCTAACAGCAAAAAGCACTACACCATTGAGCGGCCAGTGCGCGACAACCCAAGCTCCTACACACCCTCACCATTCTCCACACTTTCAGAGGGAGAAAAAACAATCTTATCATTTCTATACTTTATTCATTGCATCAACCCTCACGCGAAACAACCTAACGACTCAACACCAATTTCTCTTATTATTGACGACCCCATAGCCTCAACTGACGACTCCACATTTAACTTCATTTCGACACTTATACGCAGGCTCCTGCGCGCCCTCAGAAACCCAAAGAAGCAGGAACTTCAACAGCTACTTTCTAGCAAAGTAACACAGATCATCATTCTGACACACAACATCGGATTTTACACAAACACATCCTTTGAGATTCGTTCAGGATACAACCAGGATCAACCACCAAACGATCTCGCCTTTTATAGAATCACGAAGAGCATTGAGAGAGGGACGCCGAACTCTATTCACAGAGTTCGCAACCCGAAAGAAATTAGCACTGAATACCAGCTTCTTTGGAATGAAATTCATGATGCTGCTACCTCATGTCGCAATCATGAGCCTAACGAGACCATTCCTCGTTATCGACTAATTGCAAATACCATGCGCAGAATTCTCGACAGCTATTTTATCACTCTAGGAAGTACAAATTTCCACAAAAAAGAGAAATCACCAAAGTCTTCAATTACCGAACTCGGTCGATCTTACGGTCCAATGGTAGAAGAATGCATGAATCGCTTCAATGAAGGTTCCCACGGTTCCTATGCGAATTTCGCATGCTCTACAATGCCGACTCGACAAGAGCTCATGAAATTCGAAGAGATTTTCAGCAAACACATTGATCATGGTGCTCACCACGGACATTTTTTGATGATGATGGGCCTTCCATCAGGAGGACAGATCAGCGACTTGTGGGAGGAAGGGCAGGAGGGGGACAAAGCCCTGGTGGATTGATCTGAGTTAGCACATTAGCCATTCACAGCTTCGACGTTTCTGACTCATGTCCCCCTCGTTTGGCAGCTCTACTTGCGGCCGCTCGTGGTGTTCCACGGGCGGCCCCCTTTCGCACATCAGGTGGCGGTCCTGCGGCCAATGCCAAGGCTTCCATCACCACGCGTACCGCAGAGGTGCATGGGCGTTGTTAGGAAGACGGTATGGCTATGTCAACGCTCGACGAGTTTCTCGCGACCATCCCGAACGGCGACAATCGTGTGCGGATGGTGCAGGTGTTGAACTGGAGCTGAGCACTACCCGGAACTGGAGCTGCGCATCGCGTGGAACCAGTCGATGTTTACCACCACAACACGTACATCATCGGGTTCTCGGCCATCTCCAAGCACATGGCAATGGCCCCCGAGCGCGCCACTATGATCCGCTTCGATTCCGTCATGCGTGAGCGAGGCACGGACTTCGGCACAATGTTTGCGCGACAGCTCTGGAATATGTCCTTCGACTACGCATTTCTTGACGTCTTCACTCAGCATTAGCTCGCCGAGAAGGAGGACATCAGGCGGTGATGAAGCGCTCAATGCCTAGTCTTCCATCACTACGCGTGCCGCAGATGTGTGCGGGCGTTGTTAGGGTGACGGTATGGCTATTTCACCGCTTGACGAGTACCTCGAGACCATCCCCGACGACGACAACCGTGAGCGGATGGTGGACGTTCTGGTGTGGGTAGGGCTCACCTATCCTGAACTGGAGCTGCGCATCGAGTGGAACCAGCCGATGTTCACCCACCACGGGACATACATCATCGGGTTCTCCGCCGCGTCCAAGCACATGGCGATTGCACCCGAGCGCGCCACCATGATCCGCTTCGAGCAGGTCATGCGCGAGCGCGGCACGGACTTCAGCACAATGCTCGCCCGCCAGCCGTGGGACAAGCCCTTCGACTACGAACTCCTGGACGCGTTCATCCAGCATCAGCTCGCGGAAAAGCAAGACATCACATCCTTCTGGCGCCCCAAGGACCACGAACTCGCGGCCGCCGAGGCCGTCGCAGTCGGCGCACAGCCGCCCACCGTCCGCGAGCGCACCGAAGACGACGACGAATGGCTCCGCGCCACCATCCTGCCTGCGCTCGAGCACTACCTCGCACATCCAGAAAGCGCGCACACTCTCGAAGAGTTTGATGCTCTCATCAAGCAGCCTGTTCGCGATTACGAGGAACACCCCGACGACGTCTACACGCTCGACGAGGTGAAGGCCGAGCTCGGCCTGGACTAGCACCTCCACAGGTTTGCTCCGCCCGGCCACAGCGGACACAGGCAGCCACCCCTAAAGACAGCCCCTCTCCCCCACCCTACGGGAGCGTAGGATAGGGGGAGCAACAGCTGCGCCGCTGGCCCCGTCCCGCAGCGCTCACCGCCTAGCGACCAGGGAGCAGACATGACCGCCGAAGAAACCCCAGCCTCGTCCACCGACGACGAGACGACTCAGGCGCAGACGACCACCGACGTTACAACCGACGCGACCGCCGACTCACAGGAGGCCGCCCCCGCCACCGAAGCCCTCGAGTGGCACGCCCCCGTCCTGGTGCGCATCGACGAGCACACGACGATCCCCCACCTGCTCAAAGAACGCGTGCAGCGCGGCGCCACCCGCCCCCTCATCCTGCGCAAGATCGGCATCGGCGACACGTGGCGCTCCATCACGGCGCGCGAGTTCTACGACGAGGTCCACGCGCTCGCCGCCGGCCTCATCGCGCGGGGCCTCGAACCCGGCGACAGGGTCGCGATCATGAGCCGCACCCGCTACGAGTGGACGCTCCTTGACTTCGCGTGCTGGGCGGCCGGCCTCGTCCCCGTGCCCATCTACGAAACCAGCTCCATCGACCAGGTCGCCCACGTCCTCGTCGACGCGGACGTCCACCTCATCATCACCGAGACCGTGTCCATGGCGGAGATCGTGCGCGCCGCCGCCGAGCGCGAAAACCGGGACAACACGCATGTCCTCTCCCTGGATTCGGAGGCCATCGAAACCCTCATCGCGGACGGCTCGGCCACCCCTCGCGAGCGCGTCCTCGCCCGCTCCGAAGCCCTCACGACAGACGACATCGCCACCATCGTCTACACGTCGGGCACGACGGGCACGCCCAAGGGTACGGTCCTGAGCCACGAGAACTTCACGAACCTGTGCCTCAACGCCCACGCGTGGATGCCGGAAATCGCGGCGGGCAAGAACTCGCGCCTGCTTCTGTTCCTGCCCCTCGCCCACGTGTTCGCCCGCTTCCTGCAGGTCTTCCAGATCAGCGGCAACGGCGTCCTCGGCCACGCGCCCAACATCAAGAACCTGCTCAACGACCTGGCGTCTTTCAAGCCGAGCTACCTCCTGGTCGTCCCGCGCGTCCTGGAGAAGATCTACAACTCGGCGGATACGAAGGCGTCCGGCCCCAAGCGCAAGATCTTCCGCTGGGCGGCCAAGGTCGCGATCGCCTACTCCCAGGCCCTGGACACCAACGACGGCCCGACCGCGTCCCTGAAAGCCCAGCACGCCCTCGCCGACAAGCTCGTCTACCAGCAGATCATCCGCCTGGTGGGCGGCAACGCGGACTACATCGTCTCGGGCGGCGCACCCCTGGCCCCCTGGCTCGCGCACTTCTACCGCGGCGTCGGCATCCCCGTCCTGGAGGGCTACGGTCTGACCGAGACGGTCGGCCCGGTCTCCGTCAACACGCCCCGCCTGTCCAAGATCGGCACCGTGGGCCCGGCCCTGCCGCCCATGTCCTTCAAGATCAGCGACGAGGGCGAAATCCTCCTCAAGGGCCCCAGCGTCTTCCAGCGCTACCACAACAACCCCGAGGCCACAGCCGCCTGCTTCACCGACGACGGCTGGTTCCGCACGGGCGACCTGGGGTCCCTGGACCGCGACGGCTACGTGTCCATCACGGGCCGCGCGAAGGAAATCATCGTGACGGCGGGCGGCAAGAACGTCGCCCCCGCCGCCCTCGAAAACCCGATGCGCTCCCACCCGCTCATCTCCCAAGTCCTGGTCGTCGGCGACCAGCGGCCTTTCGTCGCCGCGCTCATCACGCTGGACGCGGAGATGCTCCCCGACTGGCTCGCCGCCCACTCCCTGCCCCCGATGAGCGTCGCAGAGGCGGCCACGAACGTCGAGGTCCTCGCCTCCCTGGAAAAGGCGGTGGCTTCGGCGAACGAACACGTCTCGCGCGCCGAATCGATCCGCAAGATCAAGGTCCTCACCACCGACTTCACGGAGGCGAACGGCCTGCTCACCCCCTCCCTGAAGGTCAAGAGGGCCGAGGCCACGCGCCGCTTCGCCCCCGTCATCGACGAGATCTACGGCGGCCCCGTACAAAGCTGACGCACGCACAACTAACGCACGCGCGACCGACGCTCACATGAACGAGGCCGTGGCCAGCTCGCGCTCCCCCGATCGGTACCGGATTGCTGAGATGGCCACGGCCTCGTGCGTGCCCGGCAACTTACTGCGAGGCGAGGGCCGCCGTCGGAGGCGTGCGCGCCGCACGGATCGCGGGGTAGAGCCCGGCGACGGCGCCGATGAGGAGAGTCGCGCCCAGACCGGCGGCGATCACCCACCAGTGCAGGGTGGGCGGCCACCCGTAGGCGATGCACATGCCCCACGTGACGCCCCCTCCGATGAGGCATCCGGCGACGCCCCCGAGGAAGGACAGGATGAGGGCCTCGGCCAGGAACTGGACGCTAATGTGTCCTCGCTTCGCGCCCAGCGACCGGCGCAGGCCAATCTCCTTGCGGCGCTCCAACACCGAGATGATCATCGTGTTGGCCACGCCGATGCCACCCACCAGCAGGGCAATCGAGCCGACGCCGGCAAGCAGCGTCGTGAACGTCTGATCGGCGGCGTTTTGCGCGGCCAGCGCGTCCGAGGGGCGCGACACCTTCAGGCCCGTAGCGCCCTGTGGCGCCAGGGTCGGCCCGAGAAGGGCCCGCACGTTCTCCACCTGGTCCTCGGCGCTGCGCTCGTAGATCGTCGTGGGTGTCTTACCCGCGTCGAAGAGGGAGGCGGCAGCGGGGATGCCGATGAGCGCCGTGTTGTCGAGCTCCTCGGCCAGGGGCGCGTGCTCCATGACACCCAAGACTGTGAAGGAGCGGCCTCCCAGCCACACCTGTGTGCCCGGCTCGACGACGCCGAGCAGCTGTGCGGCCTTCGAGCCCAGCACGACGCCCGGGTAGCGGGCGGTCGCGTCGTTGAGCCACACGCCGTGCTTCATCTGCCCGGAGACGACCTCCAGCAGGTTCGTGTCCGCGGCCATCGTGATGATGCCGCCCGTCGCGTTCGGGTCCGACAGGCGCGAGCGGTAGACGGACACGCCCGACAGAGTCGACGTGGAGGCCGCCGAGGTGACGCCCGGGATCATGAGGGTCCGCCCCACGGAGTCCTCGGGCAGGATCAGGTCGGTGCCGCTCAGGTCGGCGCCGCTTCGAGCCGTCAGCATGTTGGTGCCCAGGGCCCGCAGCTGCTCTTGGAGCTGAGCCTGGGAGGAGGCGGACACTCCGACGACGCCGACCATCGCGGCGATGCCAATCGCGATGCCCAGGGCCGACAGGACGGCGCGCATCGGGCGCGAGCGCAGGCCGGTCAGGCCCAGGCGCGCCACGTCGGAGGCGCGCAGGCTCGAGCGGTGCGCGCGAGCGCGGGTGCTACTCGTCATTGCTACCTCCTACGCCTCCCGGGCGTCCCGAATCGGACACGATTTCGCCGTCACGGATGGCGATCTGGCGCGGCAGTGACGCCGCCAGCTCGTTGTCGTGGGTGATCACGATAATGGTGGTGCCGGCCTCGTTGAGCTCGCGCAGCAGGGCGACGATGGAGGCGCCGGAGCGCGAATCCAGGTTGCCGGTCGGTTCGTCCGCGAGCAGCAGGGCCGGGTGGCCGATGATGGCGCGCGCGATGGCGACCCTCTGACGTTCGCCTCCCGACATCTGGTGGGGCTTGTGGTCGATGCGATGCCCGAGGCCCACTCGGGTCAGCGCCTCACGCGCGGCCTCGCGGCGCTTGGCCCGGGGCACACCCCGGTAGAGCAGCCCGTCGGCCACGTTGTCCAGGGCCGACACGCCGGCCGTGAGGTGGAACTGCTGGAAGACGAAGCCGATGAGGGAGGAGCGCACGCCCGACAGCTCGGTGTCGCGCAGCGAGGACACGTCGGTTCCGCCAATGCACACGCTCCCCGAGGTGGGTCGATCCAGCGTTCCGATGAGGTTCAGCAGGGTCGATTTCCCGGAGCCCGAGGGGCCGACGATGGCGACGAACTCGCCCTCATCGACGCTCAGGGATACTCCGTTGCAGGCGTGCACGGGGGGTGAGCCAAAGGACCGGTGCACGTCGGTCAATTCCAGGATATGGCTCATCGGTTGGGCACCACCACACGCTGGCCTTCGGCGATGTCGTCGCCACTCACTTCGACGCGGTCGCCCGCGAACATGCCGACGGTGACCGGGACCCGGGTCACGGTGCCGGCCTCGTCAACGACCTCGACACCGAACTGCTCGGAGGTCAGCGCGACGAGCGCACCCAGGGGCACGGAGAGGACGTCCTTGCGCGTCTGGGAGGTGAGCCCGAGAGACACGGAGGCCTCCTGGGTGCCGTCGAGGGCCGACGTGTCGTCCGGGGTCACGGTGATCGGGACGATACGCTCCTTGGTCGTCTCCTTGGAGCCCTCGTCGCCAGGCTTATCCCTGGGGGGTTCGACGGCCGTGATCGTGCCGGTCGTCGATGCGGCGGATCCGGGCAGGCGAATGGTCACGGAGTTTCCGACGACGCCCAGGGCCTGGTCGGAGAGCTTGAGGTTCGCGGAGATGATCTGACGCGAGGACGAGGCCGTGAAGAGCTCCGTCTCGGTGGTCGCCGTGTCGCCCACGCGGGACTTGAGCGCGCCGATGCGCATGTCTTCGGGGGCGAAGAGCACGGTTCCCAGCGGCAGCGTGCCGTTTTGCGGCAGCGTCAGGGCTTTCTGCCAGCGCTTGATCGCGGCGATCGTGTTCCAGTCGAAGTGGGCGTTCGGGGTGGCCTCGAAGTAGCCGAGCTCGGAGAGCGCGCTCTCCAGCTGGGTGACGTCCTCGCCGTCGCTCATGCCTTCCTCGAAGGTCCTCCACGCGGGGGTCGCCCCGTGGAGCAGGTAGGTGTTGTTGCCGGCCACCGTGTAGATGTGCGATCCCTGCGTGAGGGTCGTGCCGGGCGTGGGCAGGGCGGTGACGACGCCGTCGAAGGCGCTCTTGAGCGTGTAGGAGTCGGCGTACTGGAGGGTTCCCTGGACGGTGGTCTCCCCCACCAGGTCTCCGCGCTCGACCGTCGCGGTGGCCCCGTCGAAAGACTGGGGCGCGTCGGAAGCCGCATTCGTGCCCGAGCAGGCCGACAGCGTCATTCCGGCGAGGACCAGCATCGCGAGTGATGCCGCGAGGCGTGGGGTTCGCGGTCGACTCACTTGGCGCCTCCGGGGTTGCCGAAGCACTTGTTGATCGCGTCCTGAGGGATGTCCTGCAGGTTCACGCCCTTGCCCGGCTCGGGGTCCTTCACGTCGTAGCCGAGGCCGCGCAGGCATTCCGCGCCCTTGATCAGCGCTTCGCGTCCCGCCGGGTCATTCGTCAGGTCGTCCTCGCCGGTGAGGTTGGAAACCTTCGCCATGCATTCGTTGAGGGCGTTGTTGAAGGCGTCGGAGTTGTCCTTGAGCTGGTCGGGGGTCAGGCCCGTGTCGGGCACGTCGAAGCCCTTCTCACGCATGCACTGGGCGAACACGAGGTTGGGGTCGTTGGATGCCGCCCCATTTCCCGAGCCGGAGCCGCCACGGGAGGATGCGGAGCTTGAATTGCCGCCGTTGGTCGAAGAGGACGAGTTCTGCGTCTGCGATCCGCAGGCGCTCAGGGCCGCCGCCAGGGTGAGAGCGATGACTGCAAGGACGCGCGTCTGCGTGCGAGTCTTCATTGAAACTCCTTGAAGAATTTTAGGGTGTGGGTCTCACTTCCGAGATAGATTACAGCCCTCTATCCTGAAAGCTACCTGAAAACTATCGGGGAGCGCGCGCAGAATTTCATCAGACAACCCTGGGAACACCGGTACGAGGCCGTGGCGGCCGTGTACGCACAAGGCTGAGCCTCGCGTGGGGCATGGTGAGAGCGAGGCCAGCTCCGGCCTCGTCGATCCTTGACACAAGGGGGGGGCGGGGAACGCCCGCGCGTCCCCCGCCCCCCCTTTCCTCACCCAACAAGCCTCTCGTCAGGACCGCGAGAGCTTAGCCCTCCGTAATGTCGGCGCGACTCATGTTCTGCTTGAGGTTCTCGACGATCTCGCCGTGCTTCTTCTCCGTTAGGCTGACCTTGAAGGCGAAGACCAGGAAGGCCAGGACGATGACGCCGAGGGGCGCGTAGAAGGCCGCGGTCTTGAAGGTCTCGATGTTCGCGGTGGTCAGCAGGTCGGGATCGACGTCGTTGGTCATGGCGGCCGCGATGGCGACAAAACCGACGATGGAGTTGGACAGGGCGCCGGCGATCTTGTCCAGCATGGGTCGGACAGACAGGGTCACGGCTTCGTTGCGCTTGCCGGTCTTGAGCTGGCCGTACTCGACAGAGTCCGTGATTGTCAGGATCGCGGTCATCTGGATGCAGGTGGCGGGCAGGTAGAAGAGAACCAGGGCGATGAAAACGATCGTGAGGTGCGTGGAGAAGAGGATGAACAAGATGTAGGCGATAGCCATGAGCACCATGCCGCCGAGGTAAAGGTAGCGGCGCGGCACGCGGCGGTTAATCGCCGGGTACAGGGGCGTGACAATCAGGCCGACGACGAAGGCGATGATGCCGACGATCGAGTAGCTGTCGGGCAGGCGCAGCACGAACTTGAAGAGGTAGATCATGAAGCCTGTGGTCGCGACGTTTGCGATTGAGTACAGGACGTAGGACAGGGACACCCACAGCAGCTGGTCGTTGCGACCGATCGCCTGGAACGCCTGGAGGGGGCTGGACTTGTCTCCCGGATTGCGCAGGACGCTTTCCTCCTCGCGGGTACCAAATGCGACGGCCAGGCAGGTGACGATACCGAGGATTCCAACGACCGCGCCGAAACCGGTCCAGCCTGCCTGGCTCTCAGACCCGGCGCCGGCCACGCTGCCGAAGAATGCGACCACGGGGACGACGATGGCGGTGACACCGTTGTAGCCGATCGAGCCGGTGAAGGTACCCAGGGCGGTATAGACGCTTCGCTCTTCCGAGGAGGAGGACAGGGCGGGGATCATGCCCCAGTAGGAGATGTCGCGCAGCGAGTACAGGACGTCGAGCACCACGAAGACGATGATGAAGACGACGATGAAAACACCCTTGTTGGCGTTGACCAGGCCAAAAAGTCCGGTGAAGATCGCGAAGAGCAGGATCGATGAGCCGACACCGCCGATCACCTGCCAGGGCTTGAAGCGGCCCCAGCGCGTGGTCGTGTTATCCACCAGGTTACCCAGCAGCGGGTCAATGAAGATCTCGACGATACGAATAATGAAGACGAGTGCCGTGATGATGCCGATCATCGCCGTGGCTTCTTCGGCCTCGTAGTCGCGGAACAGTGTCTGCGCCGCGTAGTAGGTGACAAAGAATGTCGACAGCGCGTTGTAGTACGCAGCCTGTCCCAGATTGCCGATCGCATAGCAGATGCGCGATACCCAGCTCTTGTGTGCACCCTGTTCGTGCGACATGGTCCCTCTCCTTCGAAGCAACTCTTAGTTGGACACCTTTAAGTTAACGTATTTACCCGAATACCGCAACGGTGTTTTTGATTACAGACAGTTTATCGGTTACCTAGTTGCGTTCATCGAAACAACCGGTTACCCTGATTGCAGAGCAAGTTCGCTCCATACGCAACGTCGCACATTCGGAGGTCTCCATGTCCCGCACCGCTCTTATCCACACGCCCAACCCGGCCTGGCTCCACGATCCGCAGGCCTTCGCTGTCAATCGACTGAGCGCCCGCTCCTCGCACCGCTCCACAGCGCCCCGCCAGAGCCTCGACGGAATCTGGGAGGTGGCACTGACCTCGGGCAAGTGCGTGTCGCTGGAGAACCCCACCAGTGCGTTCACTCAGGGGCACGTGCATGCAGTGCCCGTCCCCTCCACGCTTGAAACCGAGGGACTGTGGCCCCCGGCTTACGTCAACATCCAGATGCCCTGGGATGGGCACGAGGACCCGCAGGCCCCCGCTGCTCCCGCGGACTGCCGCGTCGCTGTCTACCGTCGTTCCTTCACACTGGACGAGGCCGTGGCGCAAACCCTGGACGCGCGCGGCAGCGTGCGAGTGCGCTTCGACGGCTTCGCGACGGCCCTCTACATCTGGGTGGACGGTACGTTCGTCGGCTACTGCGAGGACGGCTACACGGCCAGCGAGTTCGACATCACGGGTGCCCTGGCCGACGACCGGGAGCAGCACGACATCGTCGTCGTGTGCTACGAGCACTCCAGCGCCTCCTGGCTGGAGGGCCAGGACTCCTGGCGATTCCACGGCCTGTTCCGCTCGGTCTGCCTGGTGGCGCTGCCCACAGCCCACGTGGAGAACCTCGAGGTGGGCGCCGACTACGACCACGCGAGCGGCTCGGGCGACCTGAGCGTCGCGGCCACCATCGCGGGCGCCTGCGAGGGCCTGACCGTGGCCGCCGAGCTGACGGACCCGGACGGGAAGGTCGCATGGCGCACCGAGGGACCCGCGAGCGCGGAGCGCCTGGAGCTGACTGCCGACCTGGCGGATGTGTCCCCGTGGAGTGCGGAGTCGCCGGCTCTGTACACGCTGACCCTCGAGCTGCGCGGCCCCGACGGGGTGAGCGTGGAGCGCGTGAGCCAGCGCGTGGGATTCCGTCGCTTCGAGATTGTCGATGGCGTCTTCATGCTCAACGGGCGCCGCCTGATCTTCCGCGGAGCCAACCGTCACGAGTTCGATCCGCGCACGGGCCGCACGGTGTCGCTGGAGGACATGATAACGGACGTTAAGCTGTGCAAGCAGCTCAACATCAACGCGATTCGTACAAGCCACTACCCCAACGACACGCGTTTCCTGGATCTGTGCGACGAGTTTGGGCTGTACGTCATCGACGAGGCGAACCTGGAGACCCACGGCTCGTGGTGCACGCCAGGCGACATTCCGACGCCCGAGACGGCGATTCCGGGTTCGAAGATGGAGTGGGAGGACGCGTGCGTGGATCGCGTGGAGTCGATGGTGCTCCAGGATCGAAACCACGCGAGCGTGCTGATCTGGTCGCTGGGCAACGAATCGTATGGCGGTGAGGTGTTCCGCTCGATGTACCGCCGCTCGCGCGAGCTGGATCCGGCGCGCCCGGTCCACTACGAAGGCGTGACCTGGGATCGCGAGTTCGACGACGCCTCCGATATCGAGTCGCGCATGTACGCGCTGCCCGACGCGATTGAGGAGTACCTGCGCTCTGCTCCCAAGAAGCCCTACCTGTCGTGCGAGTACATGCACTCGATGGGTAATTCAGTGGGTGGTCTTCAGCTCTACACGGCGTTGGAGAGCTACCCCGAATATGGTGGCGGTTTCATTTGGGACCTCGTCGATCAGGCCCTGTACCACGAGGCCACGGCCGCGTCGGATGGGGAGTTCCTGGCCTACGGCGGCGACTTCGCCGACCGCCCGTGCGACTGGGAGTTCTCCTGCGACGGCATCCTGTTTGCGGATCGTACGCCTAAGCCCCAGGCGCAGGCCGTCAAGGCCCTCTACTCCCCCGTGACGCTCACCCCGAGCTCGGATGGGATCGCGGTGTCCGCGGTGGCGCTGCCCGCCCCTGCCTCCGATCTGCGCATCCGCGCCCGGGTCCTCGCTGACGGCGAGGTCGCGTGGGAGGAGACGTATGAGGCCGTGGCTGTCCCTGGCGAGGAGAGCGCCGTGGCCGTGGGTTGGCCGGGCGATCTGCTGGCTGACACGCAGCGCGAGATCGTTTTGGAGGCCGCGCTCGTCCCGGCCTCCGATACGCCCTGGTGCGAGGCCGGACACGTCGTGTCCGTCGGGCAGACGATCCACTCGCGTCCCGAGGTGGCCGACACCGCGCCTGCGGGCGGGGCCTCCTTCACGGTGGGACGCTGGAACATCGGCATGCGCGAGGGCGACAACGAGGCGCTGCTGTCTCGCACGGCGGGCGGCATCGTCCAGTGGAAGCGCGGCCAGACGGCCATGGTGTTGCGCCCGCCGCGCCTGACCACCTTCCGTCCGCTCACGGACAACGACCGTGGGTGCGGCCACGGATTCGATCGCGCGTGCTGGACGACGGCGGGTGCCTACGCGCGCTGCGTGGACACCAGCGTCGAGGAGGGACCCGGCGGCGTTGTCGTGACCTACGAGCACAAGCTCGCGGGCTTGGAGGACGTGATCGTTCCGGTCTGCTACGGGCTGCGCGCCGACGGCACGATCCGCTTGACCGCGACCTACCCGGGCGCACAGGGACTCCCGACGATGCCCTGCTTCGGCGTGGAGTGGGCACTGCCGTCCTCGATTGACCACCTGCGCTTCTACGGCCTCGGCCCCGTTGAGGCGTACGCGGATCGCCTGGACGGGGCGAATCTCGGCGTGTGGGAGGACACCGCGGTGCAGGGACTCGCGCCCTACGCGGTACCGCAGGAGTGCGGCTACCACCCAGGTACGCGCTGGTGCGAGGTGAGGGACGCTGAGGGCCACGGCCTGCGCATCGAGGCGCGCGGCGAGCTGGGCGTCTCGCTCCTGCCCTACTCCTCGGCCCAGATCGAGCAGGCCGGGCACTGGTGGGAGATGCCCGCACCTGAGCAGCGCGCAGCGACCTACCTGCGCCTCCTCACCGCTCAGATGGGGGTCGGCGGCGACGACTCGTGGGGCTCACCGGTCCACGATGAGTTCCATGTCGACGCGAGTGACACGCAGGTCCTCGACGTGACGCTCTCGCTCATCTGAGATGAAACCGGTGGCGGCGCGGTGAATGTCCACCGCGCCGCCGCCGGCTGCCTATTGGTCCTTGACGTGAGTTCCGCCCGGCGCTCAGGACTCGGGTTCGGCCGTAGCGGGCACGAAACTCTGGCGCGCAACCAGCTGAGTCGACAGAAGCACGTGATGCTTGTGCGTGAAGCGCCCCACGATCGAGTCGGACAGCAGCATGAGGGCCGTCTCGGCCAGCTCGGAACGTTTTATCGCGTAGGAGCTCAGCGGCGGAGCCGTGTACTGGCACACCTCGAGGTTATCGATGGAGACGACGGCGACCTGATCGGGCACGCGGATCGCTCGCGCAGATAGCGCCTGGAGGACGCCCACGGCGAGGGAGTCTGCGGCGACCAGGATCGCGTCGGGCAGGTCCTCGCCCAGGGACTCAACCAGCTCGTCGACCTGGCGTCGGCCGTTGTCCACAGAGAAGGGACCGGAGGCGCGGACAAGACCCTCGATGGGCATGGCCAGCAGGCGCGCCCACTCGTCAAAGGCGACGGTACGCGGGTCCTGGCCGAACACGTGGCTGCCCATCACGTGCCCGTCGCCACCGATGAACGCGATGCGCTCCCGGCCGCTCTCGCGCAGCGCGTAGATTGCGTCGAGGACGGTCTGTTGCAGGTCGGGGCGCACGGAGTGGAAGAGCGTGGGAGCAGGATTGATGTCGATGAACACGCCGTGGGGCAGCGCCTCGTGCAGCGCCTCCAGGTTGTCCCGCGTCAGGGGCGCGGGGCCAAGGGACACGAAGCCGGAGTAGTCTTGCCCGGCCTCGACCAGGGCGCGCACGTCCGGGAAGAACGTCAGAGACATCATGTTCTCGGCTGCTCGTTCGCGCAGCGCCTCGCGCACGTCGGAAAAGTAGGAGTCTTGGGGCCCGTTGGACGGGTCGAAGTTTTCGAGCACGGCGATGGTCAGGGGGATGCTGGAGCGGGATGTGCGCAGCGCGTAGCCGAGCTCGTTGGCAACCTGGATCACGCGGTGGCGGGTTGATTCTTTCGCGGTGAAGCTGGGGTCACCAGATAAGACACGAGACACGGTCGCCTTCGAAAAGCCCGTCGCCTTCGCGATATCGCCAAGATTAACCATCGATCCTATCCCCAAACACCCTTGAACCAACTCGTGACAGTCTAACCGATGCGAGCCTCGCGAACGCGAATGAGCGCTGCACCGACCGGGGCGTGTCGATGAACGAGGTCGGGGCGGGGTTTGCCCGCCCGCACTTAGAGGCGCGAACCCTCGTCGTACTCGGCCTTGATGTCCTCGTGGTGGCGGATGACCTCACGGACCATGAAGCCCAGGAACTTCTCCGCGAAATCGGGGTCGAGGCCGGAGGAGGCGGCCAGCGTGCGCAGGCGCTCGACCTGGCGGGCCTCGCGGGCTGGGTCTGCGGGAGGCAGGTCCAGGCGCGCCTTGATGTGGCCGACGCGCTGCGTGCAACGGAAACGCTCGGCGAGAATGTGGACGAGGGCGGCGTCGATGTTGTCGATTGTTGCGCGCGCCTCCGCCAGCTCGGCGGGAATGCCGCTGACTCCCCTGTCGGCCGAAGCTGCCAACACGGCCTCGTCACGATCCTGCATACAATCCTCCTACTGCGTATCGACTGCCCCCAGTCTATCGAGAGGACTCAGGCGCTGCGCTTGCCTTCCGAGGAACGTTCGGGGTACAACTCGGCCTCGCCCACGCCCTCCACCAGGTCGCGGGTGACGACCACGCGGGCAACGTCGTCGCGGCTGGGCAGGTCAAACATGAGGTCGGACAGAGTCTGCTCCATGATCGAGGACAGGCCACGCGCTCCGGTCTTGCGTTCGTTGGCACGCGCGGCGATGGCCAGGAGCGCCTCGTGGGTGAACTCCAGGTCCATGCCGTCCAGCTCGAAGAGGTGCTGGTACTGGCGTACCAGAGAGTTCGACGGCTCGGTGAGGACGCGCACCAGGTCCTCCTCCGTCAGCTCCTTCGTGGAGGTCAGGATGGGCAGGCGGCCGATAAACTCAGGAATCATGCCGAACTTGTGCAGGTCCTCGGCGGACACGGCCTCGTACAGGTCGCCCATCTCCGAGGTGCTCTTCAGCTCCGAACCGAAGCCCGTGGAGCGACGCCCCAGGCGCCCCTTGACAATATCCTCGATGCCCGCAAACGCGCCGGCCGCGATGAAGAGGATGCCGGAAGTGTCAATCTCCAGGAACTGCTGGTGGGGGTGCTTGCGCCCGCCCGTGGGGGGCACGGAGGCGACCGTGCCCTCGATGATCTTCAGGAGCGCCTGCTGGACACCCTCGCCGGACACGTCGCGCGTGATCGAAGCGTTCTCAGCCTTTCGGCCAATCTTGTCGATCTCGTCGACGTAGATGATGCCCTTCTCGGCCTTCTTGATGTCGCCGTCGGCCTCCTGGATGAGGCGCAAGAGAATATTCTCCACGTCCTCGCCCACGTAGCCGGCCTCCGTCAGCGCGGTGGCGTCCACGATCGCGAAAGGCACATCGAGGAGGCGGGCCAGGCAACGCGCCAGGTGGGTCTTGCCCGTGCCCGTGGGACCCAGCAGCAAAATGTTGGACTTCGTGCCCAGCATGTCCTCGGCGTTGCCCGCCTCGCGCGAGCGCACGCGCTTGTAGTGGTTATACACGGCCACGGACAGAGCGCGCTTAGCACGATCCTGGCCGATCACCCACGTATTGAGGAATTCGTTGATTTCACGAGGCTTAGGCAGGGGCGTCGACGAGGTCGAGGCCTGCTGTGCGCCGAGCTCTTCCTCGATAATCTCGTTACACAGCTCGATGCACTCGTCGCAGATATATGCGCCGGAGCCACCGATGAGCTTACGCACCTGCTTCTGGCTCTTCCCGCAGAAGGAGCACTTGAGCAGTTCCGCGCCATCAGTCAGACGAGCCACGAGACCTCCACTTGATTGAGCGTTTTCCGTTCGGTCGGAGACGCTGTCGCACTTACTAGAAAATAACCTAATGCACAAGGGGACATTTTCCACGCAGGCGCGCTCATTGTTATGAAATGTTCACACATCACCACAAAGGGCACCGGTCCGCCTCGCATCGACGCTCGCGCGCGTATATGACGAGGCCGCAGCGCCCCCGCGCTCACCGGCACGGGGAAGCCACGGCCTCGTCACTATCTCACAAGTCACAGAGCCTTGCGGGACTCCAGGACCTGGTCGATCAAGCCGTACTCGGCGGCCTGCGGGGCGGTGAGGATCTTGTCGCGCTCGATGTCGCGGCGCACCTGCTCCACCGGCTTGCCCGAGTGCTTCGAGAGGGTGTCCTCGAGCCATGCGCGCATGCGGTCGATCTCGTCTGCGACGATCTGGATGTCCGAGGCCTGCCCCTGCATGCCCTCCATCGCCGGCTGGTGAATGAGGACGCGCGCGTTGGGCAGCGCCAGGCGCTTGCCGGGCGAGCCAGCAGCCAGCAGCACGGCCGCGGCCGAGGCGGCCTGACCCAGGCAGACCGTCTGAATCTGCGGCTTGATGTACTGCATCGTGTCGTAGATCGCGGTCAGCGCCGTGAAGGAGCCGCCGGGCGAGTTGATGTACATGGTGATCAGCGAATCGGGATCCTGGGACTCCAGGACCAGCAGCTGCGCCATGACGTCGTCTGCGCTGGCGTCATCCACCTGCACGCCCAGGAACACGATGCGGTCCTCGAACAGCTTCGTGTAGGGGTTCTGGCGACGGAAACCGTAGGCCGTGCGCTCCTCGAAATCGGGCAGCACGTAGCGAGCCTGGGGCATCTGGCGTGCGACCGCCTCAAAGTAGGGCTGGGTGCTCATCAGTTCTCTCCTCGCGTTCCGATCTCCTGCGGGCTGTCGATCACGCGGTCGACGAAGCCGTACTCGAGGGCCTCCTGCGCCGTGAACCAGTGGTCACGATCGCCGTCGGCCTCCACCTGCTCAACGGTCTTACCCGTTCGAGACGCGGTGATGGCTGCGAGTTCCTTCTTCATGCCCAAGATCAGGTCCGCGTTGATGCGAATCTCCGTCGCGGAGCCGCCAGCGCCACCCAGGGGCTGGTGCAGCAGGACGCGGGTGTGGGGCGTGATGTAGCGCTTACCGGGCGCGCCCGCAGTGAGCAGGAACTGGCCCATCGACGCGGCCAGGCCCATGCCAACCGTGACGACGTCCGGCTTGATGTACTGCATCGTGTCGTAGATGGCCATGCCGGCCGTCACCGAGCCGCCGGGCGAGTTGATGTACAGGTAGATGTCGCGGTCCGGGTCCTCTGCCGCGAGCAGCAGCAGCTGCGCGCAGATCGCGTTCGCATTGTCATCGCGAACCTCGCCGCCCAGCCAAATGATGCGCTCCTTGAGCAGGCGCTGGTAGACCGAGTCGCCCAGTCCCAGCTGCGAGCCTTCGCCGGCAACCCCGGTATTGTGCACGCTCACGCGTACCTCCTCGTCTGTTCGCGGGCCCAGTCGGCCCCATTGGTGTCAACCGTACCCGCTGCGCGCCCCCCGGCGCGCGCGCCGGGCCGCCGTTTCGCTGTCGGCACATGAGCGAGGCACGTGCACTGAGTACATGCGGTGAGGGGACGAGGCCGAAGCCTCGCCCCCTCAACCCACGAGTTAGTCACTCGCGCGCGGGATCACCCGTAGCGGGTCACTCCTGCGCGTCGGCAGACTCGGTGATGATCTCCGCGCCCTCTTCGGTGGCCGGATCGGCGCCAAAGAACTTGGACAGGTCGACGTCGGCGCCGTTCGTGTCCTTGACTGAGACGACCTTGAGGGTCTCGATGAGAGCCTTCGAGCGGCCCAGGTCGGCCACGACGTTCGCCATCTGCTGGGAGGAGGAGAACAGCTGGTTGATGTCAATGCCGAAGTTCTGCGACATCTGGATCGCGTAGTCGATGAGCTCCTGCTGGGAGACCTGAACGTCGAACTTCTTGGCCAGGGCCTCGGAGAGCAGCTCGGTGCGCATCTCCTTCTCGACGGCCTCGCGGGCCTCCTTCTTCGCCTTGGGCTTGGCGTCCTCGCCGACGCGGTGCTCGACCTGGTGGTCGACCGCGGACTCGGGCAGGACGATCTCGACCTTGTCGAGGAGGACATCGATGAGGGCGTCGCGCGCAGCAAGGGCCTGCTGGGACTCCTTGGACTGAGCGGCCTGCTTCTTGAGGTCCTCGGTCAGCTCCTCCAGGGTGTCGAACTCGGACACCATCTGGGCGAAGTCGTCGTCGGCCTTGGGCAGCTCGCGAGCCTTCATCGCCTTGACGGTGATGGTCACCTCGGCCTCTTCACCCTCGTGATCGCCGCCCTTGAGCTTGGACGTGAAGGTGACCTCGTCGCCGGCCTTGGTGCCGCGCAGCGCGGTGTCCTGGCCGTCGAGCATGGAGCCGGAGCCGATCTCGTAGGAGACGTCGGAGGCGGAGTCAACCTGCTCGCCGTCGATCGTGGCGACCAGGTCGATGGTCGCGAAGTCGCCGGTCTTGGCCTTGCGGTTGATGGTCTTCAGGGTCGCGAAGCGGCCGCGCAGGTCGTCGAGTTCCTTCTGCACGTCCTCGTCGGTGACCTCGGTGGGCTCGACCTCAACGACGATGGACTCGTCGATCTCGGGCAGCTCGAACGGGGGAACGACCGCGACCTCGGCGGTGAAGATGAGCTGGCCGCCCTGGGGGCCGGTCACGTTCGGGATCTCGGTGACGTCAATCTCGGGCTGAGCCATGGGGCGCAGGTCGTTCTGGTTGATGGCGTCGGAGTAGTGGCCGGGCAGGACCTCGTTGACGACCTGCTCGATGACGGCGGCGCGACCGAAACGCTGGTCGATGATGCGCGGAGGAACGTGGCCCTTACGGAAGCCGGGGATGTTAACCTGTCCGGCGATCTCCTTGTACGCCTTGTCCATGTCGGACTTCAGTTCCTCGTAGGGAACCTCAACGGTCAGGCGAACCTTGGTGGGCTCGAGGTTTTCAACGGTGCTCTTCACGTGCGCACGCTCCGTAGTCTACGAATAGGGGAACGCCCATTTCGGGCGCATAACAACTCGCTTAGTCTACGCCACGCTTTGCCCGATGTCTTTCTTCGGCGCCCCAAATGCGCGTATGGGGCCCCTCACGGCCTTATCGCGTGCGCAATGACACACGTTTCCCCTGTTCCTCGGCTCAACGACGAGGCCTGGGTACCCCGGTCGGAGGCGCGCACTCAGGGGGCGAGGTAGTGGGAGCGCCCGCGCACGACGGCGGCAAGACGCGAGCGGGGCACCTCGGCGACGCCCCTGACGGCGTCGGTGATCAAGGCGTGAGTCGCTCGCGCGTCAGCGTCGTCGACGGCGGTGAAGCGGGCGGTGACGCGTGGCTGGCCGGAGGCGATGGCGATGTCCCAGGATTCGAGTCGCGTCACGGAGCGGGCCGCTGCTTCGACGTCCTCGGGGAGGTGCCCGGGTGCCATGGTGGTGGCCGTCAGGATGGTGCGATAGGACGGCACGGCCACTCCCCCGTTCACGTTGGCGGACGCGACAGCGGTGCCGCGGCTGGTCGGGGTGACAGGATTTGAACCTGCGACCCTCTGCTCCCAAAGCAGATGCGCTACCAAGCTGCGCTACACCCCGAAGGACTCGTGTCCGATGCACCATCATACGGGAGGGGCGGATAAATGTCGCGCACGTAGACAATAACCGCTAGGATCATCCACGTCCCCTCCGGGGGTACGCGGATGTAGCTCAATGGTAGAGCCTCTGCCTTCCAAGCAGATCACGCGGGTTCGATTCCCGTCATCCGCTCCACCGCCAGGAAAGCCCCGGGCCGCTCGGCCCGGGGCTTTGGCGTTAAAGGACAAAACGTGTTGGTCTTGTACTGGCTTTTCTGCGTGATGGTGCGGAAAAATCGGGTTATAGGACACTGCGTGTTGCTGGAAGGGTAACTTTTGGGCTTTCTGGTGCGGGAAAGTCGATGTTTTAGTTGGTTGGGACCAACTATGAGGATGGACAAATCGTGTTGCTAGCAGGGTGACTTTTCGGCTTTGTCGCGCGGGAAAGTCACGATTTTAGTTGGTCGTGCTTGCCTCGTTCCTGTGAATACTGCATCATGCCCTGTGTGTGGCCGCCCCATGATCCGTCACGGTAAGACGTCAACAGGTCGTCAGCGCTGGCGGTGTAAACCCTGCAAAATCACGACGCTGAACGAAATAGACTCCACGGCCAAGCATCTTGATGAGTTCTTGGCCTGGCTGCTGGGTCGACGTCGTCAGGTGGATTTGCCTGGTGGGGGCCGCTCGTTTCGTAGGCGTTGTGAGCCGTTGTGGCAGTTATGGCCTTTCTGCCCGATCATCGATGAGGTTCATGAGGTCATCTTCGTCGACGGCATCCACCTGGGCCCAAACGCCGTGGTCCTCATCGCCCAAACACCCGATTGCGTGCTGGGCTGGTACGCGGCTAGGAGTGAGAATTCTCGGGCCTGGAGCGCGCTCATGAGCCGGATCGCGCCCCCGGCCCTGGTCGTCACCGACGGGGGCAGCGGGTTCGCGAGGGCGTGCAAGAAGGTCTGGCCCGCCACGCGCGTCCAGCGCTGTACCTTCCACGCGTATTGCCGTATTCGCCAAGCCACCACAACGCGCCCCAAACTGGAGGCCTCGCGTAGCTTGTACGCTCTGGGGCGCCAGCTCACGCACGTGCAAGACATCGATGGAGCCCAGGAATGGATAGGCGCCTACCAGGCCTGGTGCACGCGCTGGAAGGGCTTCCTGGAGGAGAAAACACGCAGACCTGACGGAGGGTGGGAATACACCCACGAACGTCTCGTTCGGGCTCGTAACAGCCTTAACAAGCTCATCTCCCAGGGGCTCTTGTTCACCTACCTGGACCCCACCTTGGGGTTAGGCTTGTGTTGTTGACACTTCGTTAAGCGGGTGTGTGTGCCTGCGGAGAGTGAGGTGCCTGTTATGGGAACTCGTCGTCGTTTTACGCCGGAGTATCGTCGTGATGTTGCGAGCCTGGTGTTGGATACGGGGTCTTCGATCGCGTCTGTGGCCCGGGATTTAGGGCTGGGTGAATCGGTGGTGGGCCGGTGGGTCAAACTCGAGCGCGAGCGGCGTCAAGCCGTGCGTGAGGGTCGTCCAGATCCACGCGAGCTGGAAGCTGAGATCACGGCATTGCGCCGGAGGGTGCGCGAGCTGGAGAAGGAGAACGAGTTCTTGGGAAAAGCCAGCGCCTTCTTCGCGTCTCGGCACCAAAACACCAGCGCTTTGAACTGATGGACGCGCAGAAGGCTTCCTACTCGATTACCTTGATGGCCAGCGTTCTAGGGGTCACGCGCGCGGGCTATTACGCGTGGAAAAACCGTGCACCCCAGCGGGCAAGCGCGCATCGGCGCGTCGGCGTTTGGATGAGGCGGTGGCCTGGGAACACGAGGTGTCGGGTGGCACCTATGGGGCTCCTCGCATCCGCCATGCTCTGGCGCGCGCGGGCGTGGATGTGGGGGTGCGTGCGGTCGCCGCGTCGATGCGCCGCCAGGGCCTGACAGGCCTGAACACGCACCCACGCCCGGCCAAGCGCGGCGGGCGCGGACCTGTGGCCCATGAGGATCACTGCGCCCGCCAGTGGGATCAAGGCGCCCTGGACCGGGTGTGGATCACGGATTTGACCTACCTGCGGTGCGCCCAAGGCTGGGTCTACCTGTGCGCCGTGCGTGATGCGCACTCGCGTAGAGTCCTGGGATACGCCATGGGTGAGCAGCAAAGCACCGACCTGGTCATCACCGCGCTCGACATGGCCGCCACCACCCGTGGCGGCTTCCCCACTGGGGTCGTGCTCCACGCTGATCGGGGAACACAGTTCACCTCCGAGAAGCTGGCAGCCTACATGCGCGCCGTGAAAGGAAGAGTGTCGATGGGGCGGGCCGGAGTGTGCTGGGATAACGCCATGGCCGAATCCTTTTGGGCCACCCTCAAAACCGAGTACTACTACCGGCGTACCTTCACCACCCGCGACCAGGTCTACACCGGGGTCGCCACCTGGATCGAAGACTTCTACAACCGCCGCCGCATCCACACCAGCCTCGGCGGCAAATCCCCCATCGAATACGAACTACACCAAGCGGCCTGGACAAAAGCCGCATAAACAAACCGTCAACAACTTGCGCACAACCCCACACCCACCCGATGATGCTTGAGCGGCGCGCCATCACCACCCACACCTGTGCCGGCTGCGGGGCGACCTTCGAGGCGTATGGCAACAAGCACCGCAAGTACTGCACGCACGCCTGCTACATCCGCACCCGTTTCGGAACCCGGGGTGGTCGCCCATGACCAGCCGCACCACGGGCGCGTACTGGCGGGCAGAAACCCAGACGGCAGCAGACCTGGACTTCCTTGATGCCCTTGCCTCCCGAGGGCTGCTCACCGCCAGTCAGGTACGCGCCATTCACCGCCAGCTCGCCGCTTCTTGGGATGAGACCAGGGTGGTGTTTACCCGCGCCAGGACTTGATAAACCCGGCGTGTAGAGCGTTCATGTCACACACCAGAACACCACCGGCGAGACCCACGCGGGCAGAAAGGAGCAGCAGATGAGCCCAGACTTGAAGACCATTACACCACGACGCACACCCACCAGCCGCATCCGCGTGGCCGCCTACTGCCGGGTCTCAACCATGTCGGAGACCCAAGCAGGATCCCTTGCTGCTCAGGTCTCGGCCTACTCCAAGCTCATCCACGCTAACCCTGCCTGGCAGTTCGCCGGGATCTACACCGACCAAGGAATCTCCGGCACCACCAGAAAAAGGCCCGGGTTCGCTGACATGATGGACCACGCCAGAGCCGGCGACTTCCAGATCCTGCTGGTCAAGTCCATCTCCCGCCTGGCACGCAACACCGTCGACCTGCTCTCATGCGTGCGCGAGCTTGCAGCCCTGGGGGTGGCGGTGCGGTTCGAGAGAGAAAACATCGACACCTCCAGCGCGGAAGGTGAGCTCATGCTCACCCTGTTAGCTTCTTTCGCCCAGGAAGAATCCCGCTCCCTGTCACAGAACGTGAAGTGGGCGATCCGCAACCGGTACAAGACCGGTGTCACCAACTCCCACCGCATCTACGGATACACCTGGGTAGGCGGGAGCCTGCACATCAACGACGATGAGGCCCAGGTTGTGCGCCGCGTCTTTGACGAGTACCTGGCCGGGGTGAGCCCCGAGGCTATTGCCGACCGCCTCAACGCTGAGGGGCTGCGCGCACGAGAAGGAGGAAACTTCCTCGGCTCGGTGATCCGCACCTGGCTGGAAAACCCCCGCTACGTGGGAAACGAAATGCTGCAAGCCACCTACACCGACGGTCCTGGAGGAAAGCTCGTCGTCAACGACGGGGCACTACCCAAGTACTGGGTTCAGGGAGCAAACCCTCCCATCATCGACGAGGCCACCTGGAGGCGGGTCCAAGACGAGCTCGCCCGCAGACGCCAATCCGGTGGCAGAGCCCTGACCCCTAGTGGCGGGACGTGTGCGCTCACTCATCGGGTGGTGTGCAGCCAGTGCGGGCGGCGTTTCCACCGGCGCACCAAAACCCGCAAGCACATCTCCTACAAGTACTGGTGGTGCGAAACCGCCACGAGGGGGCAAGGCAACCCTTGCCGGGCACCTCAGATCAGGGAAGCCCAGCTCAAGAGCGCTATCACCGCCCACCTGGGATTAGGCGAGTGGGATGACCAGCAAGTCCTTGAGCGTCTCGAGCAGGTCACCGTCTACCCCAGCGGGAAAGTCACTGTGATGAAACGAGGCGCGCACACCGCTGAGCCCGTGATGGCAGGAAAGGAGTAACCCCATGGCCACCGTCACCACCATCCCGGCACGGCCCGCCAAGACGCTCACTCCTACGACGGTGCGCTCCCGGCGTAAGGTCGCGGCCTACGCGCGAGTATCCACGGACCTGGAAGAACAACAATCCTCCTACCAGGCACAAATCGACTACTACACCGACTACATCCAAGGCCGGGCCGATTGGGAGTTTGTTGGCATGTATGCCGATGAGGGGATTTCGGGAACCTCAACGAAGCACCGGCAGGGCTTCCAAACCATGATCACCGACGCTTTGGCTGGCCGTATCGATCTGATCGTGACCAAGAGCGTGTCCAGGTTTGCCCGCAACACCGTCGACTCGCTCACCAGCGTGCGGGCCCTCAAAGAAGCCGGAGTGGAGGTCTACTTCGAGAAAGAAAACATCTGGACCCTGGACTCGAAAGGCGAACTACTCATCACCATCATGAGTAGCCTTGCCCAGGAAGAATCCCGCTCCATCTCTGAGAACGTCACCTGGGGACACCGCAGGCGTTTTGCGGAAGGCAAGGTCATGGTGCCCTACGCCTCCCTGCTGGGCTACAAGAAAGGCGACGACGGGGGCCTGGCTGTTGATGAAGACCAGGCCAGGATCGTGCGACGCATCTACCGGGAATACCTGGCAGGGCACTCACCCAAAACCATTGCCGCACACCTGACCGAAGATGGTATCCCTACGCCCTTGGGGAAGAAGACCTGGAACGTGTCCACCATCAACTCGATCCTGCGCAATGAAAAATACAAGGGCGACGCGCTGCTGCAGAAAACCTTCACCGTGGACTTCCTGACGAAAACCACTAAACGCAACGAAGGAGAGATCCCGCAGTACTACGTGACCGGTAACCATGAGGCCATCATTGCCCCAGCCGTATGGGACCAAGTCCAACGAGAAATTGAGCTACGTTCAACCCGGCCACGATCTTTCGCGCATCCATTTGCTTCCCGAATCCAGTGCGGGTGCTGCGGGGGATGGTACGGGTCTAAGACTTGGCACGCAGGAAGCAAGTATGAAAAGCGAGTGTGGAGATGTAACCGGAGATACGACAAAACAAATGAGACCCCCTGCACCTCCAGGCACATCACAGACGATGAAATAATTACCACGTTTGAGCAGGCAATAGGGCAATTCGCGCCATCTCCAAGCCCAGAGGTACTTGAGGCTGCTCTCGCTCAGCTTGGTAACTCGCGTGATCTTGAGGACAAGCTCGCACAGGCGGTCGCCGCACGTGACAGCGTGGCAGGCCGTATCAACCAGCTCATTCAAGCCGCAGCACACGCTGGCTTCGACCCTGGCGCGTTCGAGGCCCAACAGGCTCGGCTCGAAGCCGACTACCAAGTCCACCTCAGCGCAATCGAGTCCCTCGAAAGGCAGCTGCACGAACTTGAAGCCAAGCGCGCGGCCATCACCGCATTCCACCAGTACCGCAGCAAGAACCCCGCAATCACCTATACCCCCGAGGCCTGGCGAGCCCTCGTCGACCACGCCACCATCCACCCCGACGGAACAATCACCATCACGTTCAACGACGGCACGAGCATTTGACCGCTGTGGTGAGTGGCTCCACAAGCTATTGGCGATCATCTCCATCCGACAGCTACGTCGGCCCGACCAAGAGCTCAGGAACCCCGATTTCTTTCATACCCGACGGAGAGTTGGCAGCGAATTCTCACTCAGTCACATCTCGGAAGCATGCCTTGGCACTCCGTAGTTCGATCGCTTCTTCGAGTGTTCGCACCTCTGAATACTCATCAGTCCGATAGTCCTTGATGGCGAATTCCTCAACATTGGGTTCACTTGGAGTCGGCAATCCGGATTCTTCATCGCTCATGAGTCCTCGCTTCACCGATGTCACGCAAGGTTCGTTGAGCCCCTGAACAACAGTCGCTCATGTATCATTAAAACCTAACGCAGGCACCACCGGGGAGACACGTGTGAGAATGGTGGGGGGCCACCATCGGTTGCTCCGCAACATGACACCACGTGGCCCCAGCAGCAACAGTGACATGGAGGTGGATATGGACGCTGTCAACACTTCGAGGCTCTCACTGAGGCCCGTGCAGCTCACCGACCTCGAGGAGCTGTATGCACTGAGCCGTATGCCCGAGGTCAACCTCTTTAACCCTTCTGGTCCCGACCGCAGTATTGACGAGGCGCGTGAACGGCTCGAGGACTGGCTGCGCGACTGGGAGACGGACGGTATTGGCTACTGCACGGCCCGTATGCTCGAATCGGACGCCTACGTCGGCTACGTGGGGCTGGCCGCGCGCACGTTCCGTGACGAGCGCGTCCTCAACCTCGCCTACCGCATCCGACCTGAGTTCCAGGGATCAGGTCTGGTTACCGAAGCCTGCCGCGCACTCATCGAGGCCGCGCGCCCACGCTGGTCAGGGCACCGGATTCGGGTCCTCACCAAGCAGGACAACACCCCCTCGATCGCAGTGGCCACACGCTTGGGCTTCACCCACGCCCCCGACTTGGACGACACCCCGGACCCGGGCGACATCAACCTCTTCCTGGACCTCTGACGCCAAGAAGCACGCACCGGTGGCTCGTTCTCTGGCGGCACCCGCTGTGCTGGCGTTCCCGACGACGACGCCTCGGACAAGGCGTGACCCCCGTGATGGTGCCGAAGCTCGCGATCGCTCCGGGGCTTGATCGTTTTCACGCAACGACATGCACCCACCCGCGCCTAGGGATGCACCCACTCTGTACAACCTTGCACCCACCGCGCCTCAAAATGCACCCACCACAGCTTTTGTATCCGCAGTGATCCCCTTTGGTCCACTGCCAGGAAAGCCCCGGGCCGCTCGGCCCGGGGCTTTCCTGTTACCTGCTCACGCTCACGCGGTCTCGGGGAACGTGGAGGTGTCGATGACGTAGCGGTAGCGCACGCGCGAGGCGACGACGTTGTCGTAAGCCTGCGTAATCTCCTCGCCGGTGATCATCTCGACCTGCGGGATGACGCCGTGCTCGGCGCAGAAGTCCAGCATCTCCTGAGTTTCGGCGATGCCGCCGATCTGGGAGCCGGCGAAGGACTTGCCGCCGTTGACGAAGGCGCGCAGCGGCAGGGAGACAGGCTCGGTGGGCAGGCCCACGTCGACGAAGACGCCGTAGGGGCGCAGGGCGGCCATGTATCCGGCGTAGTCGAGGCCGTCGGCGGACACGGTGCACAGGATCAGGTCGAAGGAGGCACGCAGGGATTCGAGAGTCCCCTCCTCGCTGGTGGCGTAGAAGTGGTCGGCGCCGAAGCGGCGGGCGTCGGCTTCCTTGGAGCGGCCGTGGGAGATGACGGAGACGTCCGCGCCCATGGCCTTGGCGATCTGCACGCCCACGTGTCCGAGGCCGCCCATGCCGAGGATAGCCACGCGCGAGCCGGGTCCCACGTTGTAGTGCTTGAGCGGGGAGTAGGTGGTGATGCCGGCGCACAGGAGGGGTGCGCAGGCAGCGAAGTCCAGCTCCTCCGGGATGTGCAGGGCGAAGTCCTCGCGCACCGTGAAGCCCCGCGAGTAGCCGCCGGTCGTCGGGTTGCCCTCGGCGTCGGCGCGGTAGGTCCACAGGGTACCCGGCGTCGAGGTGCACCACTGCTCGTAGCCGGACTCGCACATCTCGCAGGAGCCGCAGGATCCGACCAAGCAACCCACGCCCACGCGGTCCCCCACCTTGAACTTAGTGACACCGGGGCCGACCTTGGCGACTGTGCCGACGAACTCGTGGCCGGGCACGAGCGGGTAGGACACGGGCCCCCACTCGCCGCGGGCGGAGTGGATGTCGGAGTGGCAAATGCCCGCGTAGGCGACGTCGAAGTAGATGTCGCCCTCGCCGGGCTCGCGGATGTCGATCTGGAGGGGGTGGAACTGGGTGGCGGCGTCGTCGCAACCGTAGGCGATTACGCTAGGCATGAGAACTCCTTTGTCCGGTCAATCGGGTCCGCCACTAGCATACTCTTACAAAAAACCCCGACGCGCAAGCGCCGGGGCGGTGGGGTGGCTGACGGGACTCGAACCCGCGACGTCCTGGACCACAACCAGGTGCTCTACCAACTGAACTACAGCCACCATCGCGTCGCCGTGAAGGCAACGGATAGAGCTTAGCACTACCCACCCGAGCTTGGAAACTCGAGCACTGCCCTCACGGCGGTGGCGTGCATCACCAGTGGGCGCGAGCGGAGATCGCGTCCGCGAAGTTACCCAGTGCGCCGGGGGTGGCACCCAGGTACAGGTCGGCGTCCACGAGGGAGACCTCCATGACCAGGAAGGATCCCTTGCCGTCGGGAACCAGGTCCACGCGGTTAAACAGGAACTGCTCGTCGTGGCCCAGGCGGGCTCGCACGTAGTCGTGCAGGACTCGGCGGATTTCCTCGCCCCACTGCCACGCGACGGAGTCGGCGGCCTCGGCGGTCACCACGGCCTCGTGCATCTCCGGATTGGTGACGGAGGCGGGGTGCAGGGCCGAGCGCTTCTCAACGGCGTGGGAGACCAGGCCATTGAAAAACACGAGCGAAATCTCGCCGTGCAGGTCGATTTCCTCAACGTAGCGCTGGATCATGACGGAACGACCATCGCCGAGCAGCCCCTGCACCTGGCGCATGGCGGCTTGGCGCTGGTGGATGTCCACAGTCGTGTAGCGGCCGATATCGCGCACGCCGGAGGACACGGCGGGCTTGACGACGAACTCACCGAAGGCCGGGAAGCGCGTGTGAATCTGATGCTTGGACAGATTCTGCTCGGGTTCCAGCCAGCTGGTGGGAATCGTCGGCATACCCAGGGCGGCCAGCTCCCTCAGGTAGTGCTTGTCCGTGTTCCAGTCGAGAACGTCGGCGGAGTTTTGGACGCGCCGCAGCTGGCGGGTCCATTCCAGGAACGCCGGGCGTTCCTGCGCGTAGTCGGAGACGGAGCGAACGACGACCATGCCGACGTCGGACCAGTCAACGTCGGGGTCGTTCCACACCTTGATCTGGGGGTCGCAACCGCGCGACGCCAGCTCATCGAGCAGGCCCTCTTCGCCGGGAAACAGGTGGGGCATGGACGAGCAGGTCACCAGGGTGACTTTGGGTGGGGTCGTCATGTGTGTCCTTGAGTGTCGTATCGGTGTCGTGGGAGGTAACGAGGTCGGGGCTGGGCCGCGGCGCTCGCTCAGTTGTGCCCTGGCGCGGCCACGCCTTTAGCGCAGGCCCAGGGGGCGCTGCGACGCTTCGGTGAGGAGCTCGCTGAGCAGGTCCGGGTAGGACAGGCCCGCGGCCGCCCACATCTGCGGGTACATCGAGATCGGGGTGAAGCCGGGCATCGTGTTGACTTCGTTGATGATGACGGTGTCGGTGGCCTCGTCGAGGAAGAAGTCGACGCGCGCCAGGCCCTCGCATTCGAGGGCGTCGAAGGCGCGCCAGGCGGTCTCGCGAATGCGCTCGGAGTATTCGGGGGTGACGTCGGCCGGGCAGGACAGGCCGACGACGTCGTCCACATACTTGTGCTCGTAGTCGTAGAACTCGCCCTCGGGGACGACGATCTCGCCCAGGGGCGCGGTGCCACTGCGCCAGTCGGCGCGCGAACCCAGCACACCACACTCGACCTCGCGGCCCGAGATGGAGGCCTCGACGATGACGCGCGGGTCGTGGTTCGTGGCCTCCTTGATGGCCACAGGCAGGTCCTCGCGGCAGGTGACGCGCGAGATGCCGACGGAGGATCCGGCGCGGCAGGGCTTGACGAAGACGGGGAAGCCGAGTCGTTCGATGCGGTCCATGCAGGCGGCGGCGTCGGCGTCCCACTGGCGGGCGGTCACCAGTTCCCACTGTCCCACGTCGATGCCGGCGGCGGCCA